>JAKOEO010000028.1:7205-12462 GCA_022321325.1 Candidatus Magnetominusculus sp. LBB02
ATGACGATATTGACGCGTTGTTTGCCAAAAAGGCGTCTGACAACACTGCCGCTGATAAACAGCCCAAGGTTATGGACAATGACGATATTGACGCGTTGTTTGCTAATAAAATGGCTGATGGGCCTTCATATTCCGATGCGCAGAAGACCGTTGTAATATCAGAGGATCTGCACATAGACGCCTCAGGCAGCGCCGACGAGGCTGATAAAGGGGTGCTGGATGAGCAGACCCATGACTATCAAACGTCATTTGCCAGTGAGGATGTTTTATCGGCGCTGCCGATGTCCCCTGAGAAAGCAAAAATAGAGCCGCCACGCCAACCTTATCAACCTGTTGCGGTTGCGCCTCAGAATAGGCCGCCCGAGCCGTCGCGCCCTGCAAATGTGTTGTTGACAACTGCCGATGTGTCTTATATTTTACGCAATAGTCTCGAACAAAAAATTACGCGATTCGTTGACGAAGGCACTATTTTATCCATTTTCAAAGAATCAGTCAACGACTACATAAATGTCAGTTTTAAAGATGTGTCAGTCGGCCTGAACGATATGGTCTCTGAGGCTATAAATACAAAGATCAGCGATGTTATTGGAGAAATTAACCTTGAGGCCATTGTCAACCAGGTAATTTCCTCAACAATAAAAGGAATACTGGCAACGCTGCCCGCCGAGATATTTAAAATGACGCGCGAGGTAACTGAAAAGGTCATAACAGCAGTACTGCAAGACAATATTCCGGCAATAAAGAGGGATGTTGAGAAGGTCATATGGGAAGCCGTTCCCGGCGTTGCCGAACGTCTTATCAATCACGAGATAGAGCAAATAAAATCTGAGTTCATGTAGGAAATATTCACATACCGGATATATAATGAACGCCCCTGTCAAAGAGATAGCTAGGTCATATGAACCAAAGGATGTTGAGCAAAGGTGGTATTCCTTTTGGATAGATAATCTCTTTTTTGAGCCGTCGGCAGATGACTCAAAAGAGACCTATTCCATAGTGATCCCGCCGCCAAACGTCACGGGTTCGCTGCACATGGGACACGCCCTGAATGTTACGCTTCAGGATGTCCTGTCGCGATGGAAGCGAATGAAGGGCTTCAGGGTATTATGGGTGCCGGGTACAGACCACGCAGGCATTGCCACTCAAAATGTCGTTGAAAAACAGCTGGCCAAAGAAGGTATCAACCGTGAACAATTGGGAAGGGCGGCCTTTATTGAAAGGGTCTGGCAGTGGAAGGCTCTCAATGGCGGGCAGATTATCCACCAGTTGAAGAAACTTGGTGCCTCGTGCGACTGGTCGCGTGAGCGCTTCACTCTGGATGACGGCCTGTCAAGGGCGGTGCGCGAGGTATTTGTATCCCTGTTTGAAGAGGGCCTTATCTATCGCTCAACAAGGCTGATAAACTGGTGTCCGCGGTGTTCAACGGCGCTTTCGGACCTTGAAGCCGAGCATGAAGAGGCTAACGGCTCGTTGACATATATAAGATACCCGTTCCTTGACGAACACGACTATATCATCGTCGCCACAACTCGTCCTGAGACAATGCTTGGCGATACGGCGGTTGCCGTTAACCCCGACGATGAGCGATATAAAGGCCATATCGGAAAACTATTAAGGCTGCCGCTTGCCGGGCGTTCTATCCCAATAGTTGCCGATAAAGAAGTTGACCCTGAGTTTGGCACGGGTGCCGTAAAAGTTACGCCCGCACATGATTTTAACGACGAGGCAATAGCAAAACGACAATCGCCGCATCTGCCTTTTATTCAGGTAATCGGGCAGGACGGCAGGATGACAGAAAACGCCGGGGCCAGATTTGTCGGCCTTGACCGTTATGAATGCAGGAAGGCCGTCGTTGCCGACCTGAAAGAAAAGGGACTGCTTGTCAGAGAAGACAAGCATACCCACTCTATAGCCCATTGCTACAGATGCAGGACGACAATAGAACCGCTTCCCACGGCGCAGTGGTATGTCAACGTGGAATCTATGGCAAACGACGCCATATCTGTGGTCAGAGACGGCAGGGTTAATATTATCCCCGACGGCTGGAAAAACAGCTATTTCTCATGGATGGAAAACATCAAGGACTGGTGCATCTCCCGTCAGATTTGGTGGGGACACCAAATCCCTATTTGGTACTGCGCCGATTGTACCACTGAGGATGGGAATTCTCAGGGCCAATACATTCACATCAAATTAGCGAAGGAAATAAACGGAATAACAGAGGATACATACGCGGCGCTCAAGACCGCGGGATTGAGCCACGAAGAGATTATGGCAAACGCCGCCTCCATTAACATAGACATTCAGGCAAAACGATTCTCCGGACGCACTGACCCCACTGAATGCCCGGACTGCGGCAGCACTTCCATAGTCAAAGACCCCGATGTCCTTGACACATGGTTTTCGTCGGCCCTCTGGCCATTTAGTACGCTTGGATGGCCTGAACAAACAGAAGACCTCAAGGCGTTTTATCCCACATCGGTGCTGGTTACTGGGTTTGACATATTGTTTTTCTGGGTAGCGAGAATGATTATGATGGGACAGAAGTTTATGAAGAAAGTCCCGTTTCACGATGTGTATATCCATGCCCTTGTCAGAGACGAGAAGGGCCAGAAGATGAGCAAATCAAAGGGCAACGTAGTTGATCCTCTTACGATTATAGAAAAATATGGAACGGATTCGTTCAGATTCTCGCTTGCCGCCTTTGCCGCACAGGGAAGAGACATAAAGTTTGCCGAGGAGCGCGTGGAAGGCTACCGCCACTTTGCCAATAAACTCTGGAATGCATCGAGGTTTATCAAGCTCAACATTGATAAAATAATGCCAGATGGGATCAGTACCATCGAACAGATAAGCGCAGAGGTACTCAGTGCGGCGCCGCAGTCTCTTACATTGCCTGACAGATGGATACTTAACAGGCTTGCCGAGGCTGCCTCTGACATTGACAGGGCGCTCTCGGACTACCGCTTTAACGACGCCGCAAGTGCCGTTTACCAGTTCGTATGGCACGAGCTTTGCGACTGGTATATAGAGCTAGCCAAGACCTCATTTGAGAGGAATTATCCAAACTCCTCTCTGACATTGAAGTGTCTTATATATGTGTTAGACAATTCTCTGAGGATGCTTCACCCATTTATGCCGTTTATTACCGAAGAGCTGTGGAAGTCATTTCCCCAAACCGGCGAAACCATTTCCCTGGCCCCCTACCCTGCCGCTCTACCGGCTTATTCTCATGCCGACGCCGAGATGTCCCCTGTCATAGACGCTATCAGCGGCATAAGAACCATTCGCGGGGAATTTAATATTGCGCCGTCAAAGAAACTAACCGTTGCGATAAAGGCCTCAGGGCAGACCCAGAATATTCTTAGCAATAACTACATCTTTATTGTTGATCTGGCAAGGCTTGAGACACTTGACATAGGCCCAAATGTTGAGAAAAAGCCCGCCACGATGACATCAGTCAAGACCGGCATGGAGATATACGTATCAGTAAGCGGGCTATTCGATGTTCAGGCTGAACTGGAGCGCCTGACTAAAGACCTTAAGAAACTCAGCTCTGCCATAATGGATATTGAGGTAAAACTCTCAAACATGGAATACCGTGACCGTGCGCCAAAGGCGGTCATAGAAAAAGATAAGCTTAAATACTCCGAACTTGTAGAAAAGAGAGACCGTATCCAAAACAACATTGACAAGATAAAAAAGCTGGAAAAATGAACACCCTTGCTATTCCGCCTTCTGTTATTGATTCTATAAGAAACGCCCTAATCGAGGACATCGGACACGGCGACATAACCACAGAGATGACAATAGAGGCGGAGTCGCGCTCTGAAGCTGTGCTGATTGCAAAAGAGGACACAGTAGTTGCCGGGCTTCCATTTTTTAAGGCCGCGTTTAATATTGTTGGCACGGGCGTAGAAACTCGGGCACTGGTCGGCGAGGGGCAGCTTGTAAGCAAGGGCGAAATAATTGCGAAGTTACAGGGCAGCACGAGGCAAATACTGACGGCAGAGCGCGTTTCTCTAAATATTATGCAGCGGCTTTGCGGGATAGCCTCTCTGACGCGGCAGTTTGTTATGGCAGTTGCCGGGCTGCCGGTTAAAATTGTAGATACAAGGAAAACCGCGCCCAATATGAGATATATGGAGAAATACGCAGTCAGAATTGGCGGAGGGGATAACCACAGATTCGGTTTATATGACGGGATCTTAATCAAAGACAACCACATAAAGGCCGCAGGCGGCATTTCTAAGGCTATAGAAAGGGTAAACAAGGCGCCGCTGCTGACAAAAATAGAGGTTGAGGTTAAGAATTTAGAAGAACTAAGGGAGGCGCTCGCAACAAGGGCCGACATAATAATGCTTGACAACATGGACACCGCCGCTATGAGGCAGGCCGTGGGCATAGCGCGCGCCGGGAGGGCAGAAGTGCTTCTTGAGGCGTCGGGAAACGTTACATTTTTAAGCGTCCGAGAAATTGCGGAGACCGGCGTTGATATCATCTCAACGGGCTACATTACACACTCGGCAAGGGCAGCCGACATCAGCCTGAAAATTATTTGACGACGTGGCCGATGTATTTTCATGATATTGTAATTCAAGAAACATAGAAGAGCGTGATGCGCATGGGAAGTCACCGTGCAGGTGCTAAACTACTTGGGAATTGAAGAGAAAAATTCGAAGTGAGCTAACAGGGTATAATGGCTATCCATCACTTGATACTATTCTCTAAGCAGACCATCGGAAAAATAATCATTGTCTATTTTCTTTATTTCATAAGTCGATTGAACTGATACTCCAACTTTATAGTCTATCATTAATTCTGCCAACATGTTACCATCAATCAGAACAACACTCGTACCTAATAGTGAATCAGCATAAGAACGAGCTTCGGCAGAGAAAGATGATGTTGTTATGAATACTCCTTTTTTACTCTTTTTACTACCTACTGCACCAACAAACCGCTGAACGTCAGGTATAGATACTACTGCTTCAGTCCATTTTTTATAATTGCCAGTTACTTTACCAAGCCAAAGAGCTTGGCGATGAGGTCGAGGGCCTTTGGGTTGGTTAGCAGCATTACGAATAGAAGGGTTAGGAAATATACTCTCATTCTCCAGTCCATTGCCGTGAATCTATCGTTCATCCGGCCTTCAAGGGCGGTAATTCTCTCGTTAAGGGAGTTAATTTTCTCATTAAGCCGTGTTTCAACGTTATTAATTTTCTCGGTTAGCCTTGTTTCAACGTTATTAATTTTC
>JAKOEO010000028.1:12516-24590 GCA_022321325.1 Candidatus Magnetominusculus sp. LBB02
TTATTAATTTTCTCGGTTAGCCTTGTTTCAACGTTATTAATTTTCTCGGTTAGCCCTGTTTCAACGTGCGCAATTTTCTCGGTTAGCCCTGTTTCAACGTTATTAATCTTCTCGTTAAGCCCTGTTTCAACGTGCGCAATTTTCTCATTAAGCCCTGTTTCAACGTGCGCAATTTTCTCATTAAGCCTGCCTTCTAACTTCGCTAAATCCTCTTTAGTGGCAAGCTCATTGATTAATTCCTCTTTAATTTCAGCTTTCTTTTGGACAACTACGGCCTCTGCCCTGCTTTCAATGGCATCAAATGAAGCCAATATGACTTTCCCAACCTCGCGGGCATCCTCTCTGCCAATCTTCTTTTCAAGCAGGTCGTATATCTCTACTGGCAATGTTGTAGGCATAAACAATAGTAACTCAATATCATACAGAAAATCAATACGTGCCGCGCCAACTTTTATCGCTGTGGTGTTTACTTTGCCTGTAGCTGTCGTTTAATATATCGTATAGTCTTACGGCAGGAGGAATGTCTTGGAAGAGAAATATAACCCGCGCGTCATCGAGAAGACGTGGCAGAAAGAGTGGCAGGAAAGCGGCGTTGATGAGACCGCAAGGGATGCGTCAAAACAGAAATTCTACTGCCTCGAGATGTTTCCCTACCCCTCCGGCAAGATTCACATGGGGCATATCAGAAACTACGTAATCGGCGACGTTATCACGCGCTACAAGCGAATGCGCGGCTTTAATGTCCTTCACCCTATGGGATGGGACGCCTTCGGGCTTCCAGCTGAAAATGCCGCCATCTTAAACGGCACTCCCGCCGCCGCATGGACGCTTGATAATATCGCCTATATGAAACGGCAAATCGCTAAAATCGGATGCAGCTACGACTGGTCGCGCGAGCTGGCTACCTGTACGCCTCAGTACTATAAATGGAACCAGTGGTTTTTCATCAAGATGTTTGAACGCGGCCTTGCATATAAGAAAAACTCCTCGGTAAACTGGTGCGCCCAGTGCCAAACTGTCCTTGCCAATGAGCAGGTCATCGAGGACAAGTGCTGGCGTTGTGACAGCATCGTGGCTAAAAAGGAATTAGACCAGTGGTTTTTTAAGATAACCGCATATGCGGAGGAGCTGCTTGCCGGCTGCGACACGCTTATCGGCTGGCCCGAACATGTCGTTGCCATGCAGAAAAACTGGATAGGCAAAAGCATGGGGGCAGAGCTGGACTTCCCCGTTGAAAACTCTGACATTAAGATCAGGATATTTACCACGCGGCCAGATACGCTCTTTGGTGCCACATTTGTCTGCCTTTCCCCGGCACATCCGCTAGCCGCTAAACTGACAGAAGATAAGGACAGTCTAAAGCGCATCAGGGCGGAGTATGATAAACAGGACGCCGCCACAGCCCAGACCACGCTTGGCATGTTCACAGGCACATACGCGATTAATCCCATGAACGGCGAAAGGGTTGCCGTCTACGTGGCCGCCTTTGTGCTGATGGAATACGGCACGGGCGCTATAATGTCTGTACCGGCGCATGACAGCAGGGATTTCGAGTTCGCAACCGCGCATAATCTTCCAATCAGGCAGGTTATTGTTGCCGAAGGCGGTAGTGGACAACCGCTTAAAGAGGCATACGAAGGTGAAGGCATTGTCGTTAATTCAGGGGATTTCACCGGCCTTCCCAACAAAGAGGCTATCATAAAGATTAACGAATACATTGAGAAAAAAGGAATTGGCATTGCCACTGTCAAATATAAACTGCGCGACTGGGGCATATCGCGCCAGCGCTACTGGGGTACGCCCATTCCAATTATATACTGCGAACACTGCGGCGCACTGCCCGTCCCGGAGGCAGAGCTGCCAGTTATCTTACCAGAGAATATTGAGCTAAAGGGTAAGGGCGGCTCCCCCCTGGCACTAGTTGATAGTTTTGTTAATGTGAAATGCCCGAACTGTCACAGGCCAGCCACACGCGATACTGACACGATGGACACGTTTGTTGATTCGTCGTGGTATTTCATTCGCTACTGTTCGAAGGCGTCCGAGGAGGCTCTCGATAAGTCAAACATTGCGCATTTTCTGCCCGTTGACCAATACATTGGCGGTGTGGAACACGCCGTGCTTCACCTGCTTTACTCGCGTTTTTTCACGCGCGTTCTCAGAGACTTAGGAATTGTCGCCGTGGACGAGCCGTTTACAAGGCTTCTGACGCAGGGCATGGTCTGCAAGGAGACATTTAAATGTCCTGAGCATGGCTGGCTATTTCCTGAAGAGGCAAAGGGCGGCAAGTGCGGCAAGTGCAACCATCCTGTTGAACGAGGCCGCGTAGAGAAGATGTCTAAATCCAAGAAAAACGTGGTCACGCCTGATGAGCTTACAGAACGCTACGGCGCAGACACGGCGCGCGTGTTTTCACTCTTTGCCGCCCCTCCCGAAAAAGACATAGACTGGTCAGACCAGGGCGTTGAAGGCTCCTACCGCTTTCTCAATAGATTGTGGGCACTCTGCCATGCCAATATCGCTAAAATAAAGCCGCATGAAGGACATGCAGGCGGGCCGCTCATCAGAAAGACCCATCAGACTATTAACAAGGTCACGCAGTCCATTGAACGCGACTATCATTTTAATACCGCCATAGCGGCACTGATGGAACTGCTCAACGAGACAAGCTCATTCAAGCCGGCAAACGGTCAGGACTATGCCGCGCTTGCCTTTGCAATACGCTCAATGCTGCTTCTGTTAAGCCCGTTTGCGCCCCATATATGCGAGGAGCTGTGGCGGGCAATAGGAAATGGGAAATCCATATTCCTTGAGGGCTGGCCAAGCTGGGACGAAGAGGCGGCAAAAGAAGAGGAAATAGAGCTGGTCATTCAAATTGACGGCAAGGTAAGGGCAAAGGAGAGGGTATCTGCCTCACTCACTGACAAGGAGAAAACTGACATCGCTCTTAATAACGCTAAAGTAAAGGAACTCATTGCAGGCAAGCGGCTGAAACAGGTGATTATCGTACGAGGGAAACTTGCCAGTATAGCGCTTGAGAAATAACTATGACTACTCTGAAGATGAGATATATACTGCTTAGCGCCGCGCTGCTTATAATCTGGGGCTGCGGCTATACGCTTGTCACAAAGGCCGACAGGCCGTTTACGTCAATTCGTCTTGGCAAGATTATCAATACCACCTCGACGCCAAAACTCCAGGACATGCTCTATGAGGCACTTGCCGCCGAGTTTCTAAAGCGCGGCGTAACCATCTCAGACAACGCGCCATATACGCTGGAAGGCAGAATATACTACTATCAACTATTTGCCGTGGCCGCAAAGAACACCTACGCATCCGAGTATGAGGTAGCCGTAAACGGTATGTTTAAACTCAAGGACAAAAACGACAACGTCACGAAAGAGATAAAGGACATCTCCTCGCCGTTTATCCAGTCTTTTGAAAGCCAGGAATACGTCAACTCAATAATCGCCTCAAAAGAACGGCAAAACGAGGCGGCAATGCAGTCATTGGCGGCATATCTGGTCTATGAGCTGATGTTTTCGTTGAAAGAACCATCTCCAAAATGAGCCTGTCACATCTGGCAGACGAGCTAAAGAAGGGACTGCCCGCCCCCATATATCTGCTCAATTATAAGGATTACTATTACATGCCTGAGGCTGTCAGAATGCTGCGAGAGAGCCTTGGCGCGGCAGACCAGACATTTAACTTTGACGTTTATGACATGGAAGCCGCGGCAGATGACCAGCCCACAATTGCAGAGATAACAGATACGCTTAATATGGTCTCACTCTTTGCCGCCCGCAGGTATTTATGCGTAAAGAATATTCAAAAGTTAGAAAAGGGCGATATCAATCGCCTGTCTAAGTACGCTGAGAAACCCTCGCCGTCCTCTGTACTGTTCCTGTTTAACCAGCTTAAAGACAAGGCCGCTGCTAAGTCCCCGCTGCTATTTACCGTAAAGGCCATAACGCTGGACTTTAACGATAAGGAACTTGCCGCGTGGGCAGACCAGAGACTTGCCTCATATGGATGTACAATCGCAAAGGATGCCATCGCCCTTCTCAAAGAAATCTGCGGGGATTCAATCTCCAAATTCGCCAATGAACTTGATAAACTCACGCTGCTTGGCAAGAAGAAAATCGCAATGGCAGACACGGCAGAGGCCGTGTTTGGCACGAAGGGTTACACGATTTTTCAGGTGGCCGACGCAATCGTCAGAGGCGATAAGGCTGCTGCCATTAAGATGTACGTGGAAATCAGAGACGGCCTTGACGAGGTGATGGTCTTTGGCGCTCTGAACTGGAAACTGAAAGACAAAGTCCGCACGAACAACCCCGCCGTCCTGAGGTACTATGAACAGTTGAACGATGTCAGCACAAGGCTTAGAAGCACAAATCCCAAGTATCCCATGGAGTTTCTCATCTATAATCTGTGCGGCTTATTCAGCAGTCCACCGGGGCGCTAAGGCGGCGCGTATTGTTTGAGGCCGCAATCAAGATAATCGGCAGTATGCCGTTGAAACAGAGAACGCCGCTATTAAGGCTCCTTTGGTCAGACTTACCGCCAATTGAGTTTAGCGCGGCAATATTAAAACTTGGCAGGCGCATAGACTTATCAAAATATCGCCGCGAAATATCGGAGGCGCTTATCGAGGCCACAGGCATATGTGCAGCCGTGCCGGAGGTTTATAGCGATTTCAGGCCGGTAGTCTATGACGGGGCCATGTTTATACTTACCGGTATATCGCAGGTACGCCTGCTTCGCATAATAAACGCCCAGTTTCTTGCCGGTATGGAGGCATCTGCGGGGCAGAGGCTTATAGCGCTTTTCAGAGACATTCCAATGCTCTACAAACTTGGGCAGATAATGGCCAGAAACCCGCATATCGCCGGGGAGTTCAACTCATGGCTTACCATGCTTGAGTGCGGCATGATTCATTGCGATATTAAGACAATTAAACGCGTGATAGACCAGGAGATAGGGGATGGGCTGCGCTCTGACGGCGTTGACATATCGGATGAGATTATATCTGAGGCCAGCGTTGCGGCGGTTGTTGGATTTCACCGTAGCGGCAGCGCGGGCGTCTTTAAGGTTATCAAGCCCGATGTCCCCTGCTTTCTCGATGAGGATTTACAACTACTTGACGGGCTTGCAGAGTTCTACACTAATAACAGGAAAAGTTACGCACTACGTGATTTTGAATTCATAGACACATTCAGAGATGTGAAATTTGCCCTGTCAAAAGAGATAGACTTAACTAACGAACAGCGAAACATGAGACTGGCGCGTGAGTTCTACAAGGACAACCCACGAATTAAGATACCGACCGCGCTGCCCTTTTCAACTCCAAAGGTGACGGCAATGGAGTTTATCAATGGGAAGAAGGTCATTGAGGCTGATATTGAAATGCGCAGGTCATGCGCCGAGGAGTTATTTAATGCCGTCATTTGCAGCGCCATTTTCAGCGCGAACGAAAACGCGATATTTCACGCAGACCCTCACGCTGGGAATATACTTATTGTAAAAGACAACTCAATGGGGTTTCGTATCGCCCTTATAGACTGGAGCCAGACGGGCCTGCTTACAAAGGCCGCCCGCGCCTCTGTATTAAAAATTGCCGCAGGGATAGCCACAAGAAACTTTAGCGTAATCATGGACGCAGTAAGCGCCCTATCAGACGGCGGGACGCCGGCAATGCCGTCAGTCATAGAAGATGAGATGAGGGCAGCCCCCGACGGTATAATAGGCGGGGCGCTCTATCTGCTTGACCGCCTCGTGCTTTGCGGCATTAAGTTCCCGGCAGATTTGCTGCTCTTTCGAAAGGCGATATTCACCCTCAACGGCGTCCTCCTGTCTCTCGACCCAGAGTTCAATCAGGATGCCTGCCTGATAAGTTATATATCTAAACTCATGGCAGAGGAAATGCCGCAGAGGTGGTTTTATTCATTTTTCCCATTAGCAGACAGCCCGCTTAACTACCGCAGCCTGATGTCCAATGCCGATTTGTTCATGTTCGGTGCAGCACTCCTAAATCGCACTTGAGCAATTCGGACTACAGCGAATTTGCAATCCTTCGCAACCACGGTAAATTTGTTCTAACGAATAAAACAAGTTATCATGGGAAGTTGCAATGATTTCCATACTATTCTTTTCTTTGTCTGTCATTCCGGCTTGTCCGGAATCTGTCTTTATGCTCAGAATATGCAAAATCATCATGGAACAACCACTTAAGGGAAGATTCCGGACAAGCCGGAATGACAAAAAGGGACAAAGATGACAACAAACTAAGCAGCTGCCGCTTACTTATGATGGAGAACAAATTTGCCGTGCCTTCGCGACATCGTACTATCACATAAATAGTTAATATCCCCCAATTTGTAACTACCTGTATTTACGATATAATTATCCCCCATACCTACAATATTGTAGCAGACCTACAAAATTGTAGGATTTTGCCTAAAAAAGCCATTTTTCACTCTCCATGCGAATAAGAGATCGGCATAAACATTGGGCAAAACACACATTCATGCGAATCTCACATATATATAGATACTGTTGCAGAGGGTATAGCCCACTGCCCACGTAAATTTATTATGTGGAGGATTAGTAGATGGGCGATGAGTTTTGGATTCAGGGAGATGGCGGGAAGTTTGCGGGAAGTAAGCCGGGGGTACCGAAAAAAGGCGGCGGCCAGTCAAAAGAGTCAGTCCAGCCATCCAAACAGCCAACACAGTTAGACAAGGCAAAAGCTGAGTTCTGGGACTGGGCTCAAAGGCAGACCGGCACAAACATATCTGGCGACAGCCCTGAAAAGGCGAATGCCGAGGGAATAGCGGAGTCCGTCAAGTCCGGCAAAATGGACATGGATCAGGCGTATGCGGCACTGGCTAAAAATGGGGGTAAGGTATCAGCCTATCAAAACGCGTTTAATATAGTTAAAAACGACATGGCGTTTTGGAGTTATTACAGCGGCGTTGGAGGCAGCTCATTAAGCGACGACATGCTGGCACGCTACGCCCATGGGGTAGTTCCGGGCGCAACTGACTTCGTTATGAATCTATGTAATGTCCCTGATCCCAGTCAGCACGACGCAGAGGCTGAGAAACGCAAGGCGGACAAGACCATAGAAGAGGCAAGAAAAGAAGACCCTATGTTAGTTGACCGTGTGTTGACGATGGTATCTGGAATCGGCGAGCAGTTATTAGAGGTATTGAAGACTCCAGAGTTTAGGAAGCAGCTTGATGCGATGCTCAGTTTAAATCCTCTTACATCAAGTACTAAGGAATTTATCGAGGGTCTTCTTGGAAGATCGTTGATAACCGGTGAACCGGTGAAGGTAAACTTGTGGCTTCAGATACTAGGAGCACTGCCTATTGGTGAACTCAACGCGCTCGGCAAGTTTAAACTGCTGGAAAAGCTCGGATTGTTAGGAATAGTACGGTTTCTTGGTGAAAATAAGCAACAGGGTGAACGAGTTGTTAAACTTACTGGAGGGGCAGATGAGATTTTAAAGGGTCTGTCTGTCAAAGGCCGACTGCTCATGAACTCAACGCGGGATGCCAATGGTGTTGTTAATCAGATTGAACATGCTGCGTCAGCTATGGAATTTGTTACCAGGGATATAAAAGGTACTTCAAAAGTTGACGATGTAGTAGATAGTTATGGTATACTAAAAGATAACATAGCTGATATTGAGAGGAAGGTTGAGCATGAGGGGCTTCAGTTATCGTCCTTTGCCGAGCGACAATTAAAAACAGCAAAGGAGAATTTACAGAAAGCCGAGGCCCGTTTGAAAGCTCAGGGGATAAAGTTATAAAACAGACGATTGAAATAAGCCGTGAGCAGGATGTGAATACCGACAGGTTTACTGCGCTCACGGTTTATATTGGTGCGTGGCATGAATTTAAAAGAGATTTAATATATGCAAAAAAAGATATATATAGTCACAAACACTCAATAATGTTATGGAAAAAGAATCAACCATCTGAATGTGTTGATTCTCTAAGGAAGTATAGATCTGAACTCAAAGAGAGTCGGCGATTTGTTTTTTTATTAACTAAATATATTGACAGCCTAAAAGAGGGAAAGCCTCTAAAATTAAAAGAGGATAAAGAATTATTTAAGTTGTATATAAAACATTCCTTTTATTCACCTGAAAGCATTAATAAAGAGCGCAGTAAAGAACGGGCTATATTGGAATATATATCTGATATTAGGAGTTATGTTGAAAATAATAGAGATATTTTTGATGAAGAAAGATTATATATGGCTCGTGAATATAAAATTAAAACAGATAATTGCCTCGAATATTTTGAGCATTTATGTATAAAATGTTTAGAACGCCCGAACGTACTTACAGCGGAGGATGACCTAGTACATGCATCTCTTTGGACAGCCATAATATGGAAAACAAAAGAAATCCCAGAATTAAGGGAATATTATTTAAAATATAGAAAAACAATTGAAGTACTAAGAGAACCGAAAGTGCCGTCAACAGATAGTGACAACTTTTTTGTGTATGGTCTTAACTCATCCTATGAACTTGATATAAGAACAGATAAATTTACTGAACTTGCTGAGGTATTTTATGGATTTATAGATATTGCTAATGATATTGAGTATTTACAAACAATGAAACCCACTGACACACCGCATCACGAATATGAAAAAGCAAGACTAATTGATTTATTAAATAAATACAGTAAAGGACATGAAACGCCACTTAACGACGAAGAAGACAAAGAGTTGTTCATCCTATATACCAGACATATTAACAAACGCTCACCAGAGGCTATAAACAAGGAACGCGATAGAATACGGGCGATACTTGTATTAGAGAGCCGGATGCAAAGCTATAATCATTTTAAAATAAATTGGGATATACCGGGGGAAGAGTGGATTGCAAGTGGCTGTATGTCAAATTTAGGTTACTTATGTAGATGTTTATTAAATGAGCCAAAGAAAGTCACCTATCATAGCTATAAAAAATATAAAGTCCTTTTCAATCTTGCTGCAAACCTTGCGCCAACAATACCTGAATACAACGAGTGGTGGCAAGAGTATTTGAAAATAGAGGGCGTACACAGGGTGTTTGAACTGCAACATGACACAATAGACGACATCATCGCAAGAAGCCATGAGAATGATTTAAATACAGATAGGTTTACAATACTGAGCAGATACTTTTATGATTATCACCCGCTGTCTCAACTCCCAAAATATATGCGATACCTGATGGAACTCGATTTAAAGTTGATCCAATACTATAATAAGCACCCTGAGATGCAATCTGGTAATACAGAGTATATAAGTAGTATATTTTCAATGATAAGACAAAAGAGAAGGTTTATATCTTTACTATATCTATTCATAAATAGCAAAGAGAAAGGAAAGCCAATCAGCGATTATACTGATAAGGAGCTTTACAGATTATATATGTTATATAGCAAGCATTTTGATTTTAAAACAATAGATGAGGATCGTGATACATACCGTGCTAAACTAAGATTAATATCTGATATGAAAAACGCAATTGCCACAGATGAGCTGACATGGCGGTCAAAATATGAAAAAGACAGATTAGACCATTACCTTAATTATTTTATGATGATATGTATAACATACTTATACTATCCAACCGAGGCAGATGATTCATATTACTATTACAGAGATAAACAAACGGAATTTATTGTAAACACTGCCCGTACAAACGCGGGATTGAGGAAATGTTGGAAAAAATATATGAATACTCTAAATCATATTCACAACAGATATCACGTCAAAAAAGACAAACGAATTACTATGAGTTCTGAACATGACGTGAAGACCGATAGGTTTACAGAACTCACTGAATATTTCTATGGATTTGATAATCAGGAAGACACGTTGCAATATTTCAGGGACATGTTAGCAAATGATGAAAAAGAGATGGAATATTACACAGAAAACCCTGATAAAATGTCACCGAAAACCAACATCTTCGACATTGAAGATACCATAAAGTATAGGAAACCGATGGTTACGCTAATGGCGAAATACGTAAAAGGCAAGCGGTTGACCCTTGAGGAAGACCGGAAGTTGTATCAATTATACATCGAACACCGCGCTATTGCATCCCCAATGGAGATAAATAGACAACGAGAGAGAAACCGCAGCTTACTATCATTTATTTCAAAAATAAAAAACAACCCAAAATACGCCGCATTCGATTTGTCGAAGTTAGAACGCCTGTGCGTCAAGCTGCTTGAACGCCCCAAAGAGGTTACATCATCGGACTATAGCGAATTTGCAGAACTTCGCAACAGCGTACTGTCACAACATCGGGGTCAGGTCTTGCAATGACACAATTAGTAGAATATTGCATCTTCACATCACCGCACTGCGTCAATAGTTCCGCCTTCTAAACAGGTTATAAAGACAAGGCAACGCCGCCTCTTAAAAACTTGCAGATAAAATTAATAAAAATCGGCGGAATTGATATAACTGCGCTGTTAATATCTCAACCGCCTGTGATAAAATTACGGACGTATGGCCGGTATGTTGACGGCTGCATGGAGGTAAGACATATGGAAAAGTATTCAAATTCTCTGATGTTTGCGTGGAAGATGGCGGCTGTCGAGGCCAAGCGCTCCCAGCATAAGTGTATCGAGAAGGAACACATTGTTATGGGCTTATGCAAGTCCTGCGAGATTATCGCTGCACCGCCAAAAAATAAATTTAAGCCTGAAGACATCGAGGCTGTCGCCCCGGAACTTGGACGGCTGCAAGCCCTGCTTGATAAATCAGGAATAGATACCAGAAAATTCCGGCAAAAACTCAGAGAGAAACTTGGAAGCGGCAACTATGCCGTCGAAGGAAAAGTTCACCGAAGCAATGAGTGTAAGGGATATTTTAAGAGCGCCTTTGAGCTTTCCAACGCCCCTGAAATCAATATTTTTCATATACTTACCGTAATTTTAGAAGACCCCGGAGTCAATATCCTGCAGGTCTTTCTGGACTTTGGCCTTAGTTTCAACGGCTTTAAGGCCGCCATAAAAGAGGCCCTCAAAGGTCCATCCTCTGGCCGCAAAGAAGCCAAAGAAGCGGCCCTTGCTATGATTAACGCCTACCGTACGCAGCTCAAAAAAACCCCTGGCATATTGTTAGACTGCACCGATGACGCCCTGTCTATGATACTTCGCGGCTATGACCCGGCCAGTGGTACTGCCGCTCTCAGCGCGGCGGTTGAGCGATTTATTACTACGCCGCTGGATGAGAAAATCAGAAGCGGGCAGCTCAGACAAGGCGACATGGTCGAGGTGGACGTTAGAACTGTCTTTAACATAACCAGCCTTGACGCCATTATGAAGGAAAATAGACGCTGGACGGCAGCGCTGGACTCAGGCTCTGACGACGGCCTTAAAGCGTGTCTGATAACCGATAGCGGCCATGCCGAGGAACTGTTAGAAGCGATGAGATTTCTGGCTGTAACTTTTACAGACCTTCAACAAGACATCCTGAAACATGAAGACACCGGGACTGCCAATACTGTTCAATGGGTTAAACAATACAAAGAGATAATTGAAAAGCAGATTGCGCTTCACGGCGGTAAGGTTATTAAATATATAGGCAGCTCCATTATGGCCGCCTGCCCCAACGCGTCCTCTGCCGTTAAGTTATCTATAGGGATACAGAAAAAAATGAAAGAGCATAATAAATTCAGCGTAGCGGACGAACACTATCATGTGCGGAGCAGCCTTGACTGTTGCAGCGAATTACCAAAAGATAAAAAAATATTCAGCACGATGGCATACACAGCCGCCCGGCTTCAGAAGATTGCTAAACCAGACACTATACTGATAACGAAAAATGTCTTTGAATTAATTAAAAGCGATGGCGCTATAAGGACAATTGCGCTGGGTGAACAGGAGATTGGAGGGCTTTCAGGGGCGGTAGAGATTTTTGGAGTGAAGCATTAACTACGTCATAAATGACTCATGGCGTTAGAGCAGTTGTGATTTCGGCGTTGAAATGTTAAAATCACTAATCTGATGAGAGGTAATGTGAAACACGGCTCAACGGCGACTAAAAAG
>JAKOEO010000028.1:24600-25887 GCA_022321325.1 Candidatus Magnetominusculus sp. LBB02
AATCACTAATCTGATGAGAGGTAATGTGAAACACGGCTCAACGGCGACTAAAAAGAATGAAGACAAGGTTACGGTATCTGTCGGCTATCTTAGAAGTATAGAAAAAAAGGTAGAAGACCTTGAGACCATTATCGAAGTCTCCTCTATCATATCCTCAACCCTTGACTACAACAAACTCATATCGCTCATAATGGAAAAGGCCAAGCACATCATGCAGGCCGAGGCATGTTCTATCATGCGCTACGATAAGGAATCGAATAAACTCGTTTCAGAGTTTGCCATAACCGGTCAGCGCGTAACGTCAAACATACCACTGAAAGACAGCGTAACCTTCAACATGGGTCAGGGGATAGCAGGCTGGGTAGCGGAGCGCCTTGAGCCTGCCGTCATAAAGGATGTCTATCTTGACGAACGGTTTTATCGCATGGACAGCCCGTTAAACAATTTTAAGACAAAGAGCCTGATAGCCGTGCCTCTGGTTGGACGACGCGGGCTTTTAGGCGTGGCCATGGTAATGAACTCAAAGGACAAGGGACATTTCTCTGACTACGACGCGGGGATATTTCAGATATTCTGCCTTCAAATCTCTGCCGCAATAGAAAACTCGCAGTTTTATGCCGAGGCTGTCCAGATGGAAAGGTTCAGACAGGGGCTTGAAATCGCCTCGGTGCTGCAGAAGAGCTTTCTGCCCGATACCCCGGCATTTCAGAAGGGAAACCTCCACGTATCGGCCATTAATATACCGGCAGACAAGGTTGGCGGCGACATCTACGACTTCATCGAACCCGTAACCGGCTCAATGGGAATCCTTGTCGGCGATGTCTCAGGCAAAGGCATATCGGCGGCACTTTATATGGCAAAGATAATCAGCGACTTCAGATACAAATCAAAGACAATAGAGCTGCCAGAGGTGGTCTTTAACCGCTTAAACACAGGGCTTTCAAACAGCCCTATGGGGATGTTTCTAACGGCCTCGTACTTCGTGGTTGACGTTGAAACCGGACATTTCACCGTCTCAACGGCGGGGCATCCGCCGTTTTTATGGATAACAGAGGCCGGCGTAAAGGTTATGGAAATACCATCAGGCCCTCCGCTTGGCATTTTGCAGTATGAATACAAATCGTCAGAGTTCACGCTAAAGACCGGCGACAGGCTGTTAGTCCTTACCGACGGTGCGTTTGACGCAAAAAATACCGACGGGCAAAGGCTTGGCTTTGAGCGCCTCGCAGGTTTCGTAAATGATAATCGCCACAAAGAGGCGCTCGTTCAGGCTGTCATTGATTATGT
>JAKOEO010000028.1:25930-44123 GCA_022321325.1 Candidatus Magnetominusculus sp. LBB02
CTTGTGGAGCTGAAGTGGCCATAGAGGTTACTCCGATTGTGATAACCATACCCTCTCATCCGAGGCATTTGTCTATTGTGCGGGCGGCGGCGCTGCTTGCGGCTGAGATTTATGGAATGACTACAGCCGAGGCCGAGGACATAAGACATGCCGTTGATGAGGCGTGTTCCAATGTGATAAAGTACGCATACAAATGCGACTGCACGAGAAAGATAACGGTGAAATTTCAAGAAACGCAAACGACCTTTCAGGTCACAATCGAAGACGCCGGCTGCAAAGCCAGCATGGACGACATTAAGATTCGTGAACTGGACGAGATAAGGCCTGGCGGACTGGGCATTCACTTCATCAAAAAAGCGTTTGATGTCGTCGCCTTCGACAAGAAGAAAAGAACCGGCAACAGGCTGCTTTTAACCAGATACAAAAATATGGACAGACAGGCTCAGAAATGAAGCCGCAAGGATATCAAATGAAAATAGACACGGTCGCAAATTCAGGTTACACGGTTGTATCGGTTGCAGGCGAGATAGACATGTACTCATCGCCGGCCTTGAGAGACACGCTCCTGTCTCTTGTGAAAAAGAAGGCTGCCGTTGTAATAGTAAACCTCAAAGACATCAAATACATTGACAGCTCCGGCATTGCCACATTCGTGGAGGCATTGAAAAAGATGATGGCCTACAAGGGCCGGTTAAAAATAGTGAACGTCCCTGAGCGTGTGATGGAGATATTTAAGTTTTCTAAACTTGACCAAGTCTTTGACATCTATGGAAGCATAGAAGATGCCGCAAATAGTTGAATCAGCCTTAGGCGCTTTGGGCAGAAAGACCCTGTCTTTTTTAAAGGACCTTCACAAGGTCTCAGTCCTGATAAACGAAGTCTTTTACTGGACAATTGTGTCGCCGCTAAAGGGCAGACCGCCAAGGGTTCGCGCCGCAGTCTCAGAGATGGTAAAGACAGGGTATGATTCAGTGCTGGTGGTAGTGGTGATAGCGTTTTTCGTTGGGGCGATATTGGCGTTTCAATCGGCCTATCAGTTAAAGAAATTTGGCGCGCTGTTATATATTGCCAACCTTGTGGGAGTGGCGATAACCAGAGAACTTGGCCCGATAATCACGGCGATAATCGTAGCGGGCAGGAGCGGCTCGGCCTTTGCCGCCGAAATTGGCTCTATGCGGGCGCAGGAGGAAATAGACGCCCTGACCAGCATGGGAATCAATCCAGTCAGATTTCTCGTCGTGCCGAAACTCATAGCGCTGATGTTGATGCAGCCGGCGCTTACGACTTTTTTCGACATAGTAGGCATGTTGGGGGGTTTTGTATTGTCTATAACGCTGCTTGGCATCAACCCGGCGGCCTATGTAAATCAGACGATTATCGCCCTTCAGGTAAATGACCTGGTTACGGGGCTTGTCAAGGCATGGGCATTTGGCGTAATTATCACGATAACGGGGGCGTATCAGGGACTTCAGGTAAATGCGGGGGCAGAGGAGGTAGGAAGGCGGACAACTGCCTCTGTCGTAATGTCAATATTTTTGGTAATAGGGTTCGATTTATTTTTTACGGCCCTGTTTTACTATTTCACGTAAATGGAAAATGCGGTAGAAGTCTCAAATCTGGTAACATACTACGGGGATAGGCAAATCCTTAAGGGGGTTTCGCTGTCCATCCCCGCAGGTATGACCACTGTCATCGTCGGCAGAAGCGGCTGTGGCAAGACCACCCTGTTAAAGCATCTGATAGGGCTGATAAGACCGACAAGCGGCACTATCCTTATTCATGACACGGATATAACCGCAGAGGGCGACCAGAGTCAGCTTGAACAATACAGAAAGAAGATGGGCGTACTATTTCAGGGTGCGGCGCTGCTTAATTCCATGACACTGGCTGAAAACGTAGCCCTGCCGTTGAAAGAGCATACGAAGCTCAAGGCCCCGGTAATAGATATAATAGTAAGAATGAAACTTGACCTTGTGGGGCTTTCCGGCTTTGGTGATTTCTATCCTGCGCAGCTTTCCGGCGGCATGAAAAAGAGGGCCGGCATAGCCAGGGCAATGGCAATGGATCCTAAGATCTTATACTTTGACGAGCCATCAGCCGGTCTTGACCCTGTTACGGCAGCCGGCCTCGATGAGCTTATCCTGAGGCTTCACCGCGTGTTTAAGATGACAGTAATTGTAGTAACCCACGAGCTGCCGAGCATTTTCGCTATAGCTGACTATGTAGTGATGCTGGATAACGGGGAAGTGGTCTTTGTGGGAAATCTTGATGATTTTAAGAAATCTGAAAAACCCATAGTAAAGGCATTCCTTGAAAGAAGGCCGGAGGAAGTGTCTTACTCTCCTGACAACTATTTTAAGATTATCACCGGCACGTAAAAGTCTGCCATTTCGTTATAACATGAAAGTATCCACTGAGATATGTTATAATTATCTATGAAGATATTGGCGCAGAATAAAAAGGCGTACCACGACTACTTCATAGAGGAGACGGTAGAAGGAGGCATAAGCCTTAAAGGCACGGAGGTAAAGGCGATAAAAGAAGGCCGTGCAAACTTAAAAGACAGCTATGTTGTAATAAAAGAGGAAGAGGCGTTTTTAATAAATTGTCATATCAGCCCGTATAGCCATGGCAATATAATGAATCATGAGCCGTCAAGGACAAGGAAGCTGCTGCTCCATAAGAAGGAGATAAGGAAGTACTGGGGCAAGGCGCGCCAGCTTGGCTACACGATGATAGCACTGAAATTATATTTGAAAGGTCCGCACATAAAAATTGAAATAGGGTTGTCAAAGGGCAAGAGGCAGTATGAAAAACGTGAGCGCATAAAGGAGCGTGATATGGAAAGAGAGATGGCAAGGCAGTAACCCGGGGGCGAATGGATTCGACGGGGGTTATGATACTCAGGCTGCATGTCGTGGCCTGCCACCACGTAAAAAGGCAGAAAACTTTTAAACGCCAATAACGAACTGGCACTCGCCGCTTAACCATAGCGTGTGACGTCCTGCCTGAGAAGTCTGCTATCGGGCAAGGGCGCAATAAAGCAGGCTGGCACTGAACGAATGCCCCGGCATTCAGTGTAAGATTAAGGGGATTGGGTGAAGGACAGCCTGCCTGCCGGCGGCCAGAACCTGAAATTTTAAATAGGCTGGATAAACATGTAGTGGTTTGAGGGTAGTGCTTTCGGACGCGGGTTCGACTCCCGCCGCCTCCACCAATAATAAAGGCGATAATTTATCAATTTTTTGGGGTATCTTTTCTTGACATATGCAGGCTGAATAGTTTACCCTAACCGTGGCTGCCTGTTGTCGGCAGCAGGGCTTTACTGTGAATAAATTTTAAACTATGAGGAGTGATTATGCGCAAGCCATTTATAGCCGCAAACTGGAAGATGTACAAGACCACCGGCGAGACGCGGGATTTCATTACCAATTTCCTGCCTGCCGTTAAAGCCGTAAAAAATGTTGACATAGTTCTGGCACCGCCTTTTATATCATTGCCGCTTGCCGGTGAGATGTTAAAGGGCAGCAACGTTATGCTTAGCGCCCAGGACATGTATTTCGAGGCTGAGGGGGCATATACCGGAGAGGTGTCGGCAAAGATGATTTTAGACATCGGCTGCAGCTGGGTCATCGTCGGGCACTCCGAAAGAAGGCAGTATTTCAATGAATCAGACGAGTTTCTCAACAAAAAGACAAAGGCGGCAAAGGCCGCAGGTCTCGGCGTAATATTCTGTATTGGCGAAACGCTTGACGAGCGCAACTCTGGCAAGATGTTCGACATAATAAAGCGCGAAGTAGAGGGCGGCCTAAAAGATGTTGATACGGCAAATCTTGTCGTGGCATATGAGCCAATCTGGGCAATTGGAACCGGCGTGACAGCCACACCTGACCAGGCGCAAGAGGCACATGCCTTCGTAAGAGACAGATTAAGAGACATGTACGGCGCAAAGGCCGATGAGATAAGAATCCTCTATGGCGGCAGCGTCAAGCCTGACAACGTAACAGAGATTATGTCCAAGCCCGACGTAGACGGCGCTCTTGTGGGCGGGGCAAGTCTCAAGCCTGATAGTTTTGAAAAAATAGTGAAGTTTGGATAGCGCGGATGGGGACATTATTACTGATAGTCCATGTTTTTGTGTGCGTGTTTTTGGTGCTGGTGGTGCTCGTGCAAAGCTCCAAGGGGTCGCAGATGGGCGCTGCGTTTGGCGGCTCAAGCCAGACGGTCTTTGGGGCGCGCGGCGGGCAGACGTTTCTTGCTAAGATGACGACGATTGGGGCTGTGGTGTTTATGCTGTCCTCGTTGCTGCTTGCTATTTTCGAGGCGAAAAAGACATCAATAGTGGGCGGCACTAAACCTGCGGCTCAGCAGGCGCCGGGTGCTAATACCAACATCCCATTCGGCGGCGCCGGGGTTAAACCTGAAACCTCAGCTAAGCCAGAGGAAGGAAAAGGCAGCGCTAAACCGGCAGAGACTAAAAAGGAAGCCCCTGTAGAGAAGTCCACAGCGCCAACCAAGTCCCAAAAGGCAAAGAAGCAGTAGTTGCAATTTTTGCACAGCCTTGCGCGTTTAGAGGATGAGGTATTTAATGAGACTTTGTTATTACAGCAGGGTATGTGCCGTTTTTTTTCTCGGTGTGTTGTTTTGTGCTGGTGCCGCTAATGCCGGTACAACAAGTGAGTGGCCGATGTTTCACCACGACGCCCAGCACACAGGGCAGAGCGCAAATAACGGCCCGCAAACCAGCACACTAAAATGGAGCTACAGCGCCAGTTCCGGCAATTCCAGTAACGGCAATACCCCGCCAGACACGCCCAGCATCAGCAGCGATGGCCTTACATTATATACAAACGTCTCCGGATTAAACGGCGTGGCAGGCACGCACTACGTAATAGCGATAAGCACTGATAATGGCACCGTAAAGTGGAGCCAGTCAGTAGAAGGAAGCGGCGCCACGGCAGTTGCCTCTGATGGCACAGTGTATGCCGCTGGCGGCACTAAACTCTATGCCTATACATCTGACGGGACGTTAAAATGGACTTTTACCAGCTCCACAGACAATATTCATGGAGAGCCATGCATCGGTGCCGACGGCACAATATACATCGGCTCTTGGGACACATACGTCTATGCCGTTAATCCTGACGGCAGCCTTAAATGGAAATATCAAACCGCCGGAGCCATAGCCCCGCTTGCCTCGCCAACGCTAAGCGCCGACGGCTCTGTCTTATACGTGGGCAGCGGCGACCCTCACAAGAAAGTTGATGGGACTTTGTATGCGCTTCTGACTTCCAACGGCTCGCTCAAATGGAGCAATAAGATAGATTCCAACAGAGCCAGCGGCGCTGTAGTAGGAATGGACGGCACAATATATGCCACCGGAAATAAGATGCTGCATGCCTTTAAATCAGATGGGACGCAGTTGTGGCAGTCAGCCTCCGGCACCGCAGAAAATCTAACGCCAGCCCTTTCCTCATCAGGCATTCTTTACGTAGGCACTGGCTCAACAGGTATGATCTATGCCTTGAACGCCACAACCGGGGCAACCTTATGGTCGTACCAGACTGGGGTTAATCCAAGCTACCCCGTTGGCCCTCAGTATGGAGTTCTGACAGCCCCGGTGATTGGCGCAGACTCAACCGTTTACGTTGGCTCGGTAGATGGAAAGATTTATGCCCTGAAATCAGATGGCTCGCTTCTATGGACATATTTGACCTCAGCGGCTATTCAGGAAGACTGCCCGGCAATTGGCCCAGACGGCACATTGTACTTCAGCTCCGACAATACCTATCTTTATGCGGTGAAAGATAACACTACCACATATACTCTTACCGTATCTAAGTCCGGCACGGGCACAGTTACAAGCAGCCCATCGGGGATAAGCTGCGGCTCAAGCTGTTCGGCCTCATATACGTCTGGTGCGTCTGTGGCGCTTTCAGCCTCTGCCGCAAGCGGTTATAGCCTTAAGAGTTGGACAGGTTGCGATAACGCAAGCGCCACTCAATGCACGGTTGCGATGACCTCGAATAAGACCGTAACGGCCGTCTTTACAGCAGCCGGTATGTCCGACAATGACTCGGCCTCGGCGGCGTTTGACGCAATCTATGCTCAATATGCCTCATGGTTTGGCAGTAAATCAGGCGGCATATCTGCGTACTCATCAAACGGTGTAATATACTATGTCCAGTGGTATACTAACGGCGCCGCCCTCGTTGCGGGAACTGACGGCTATCTCTACACGTATTATAACGGCCAGTGGTACGGTCTTGGCATAACATGGAAGACATATGGCGAGGCAGCCTCAAAAATCAGCGAAATCTACGCCCAATATGCCTCATGGTTTGGTACAAAATCAAGCGGCATAGTGTCGGGGACATCCGGCGCCGCCGTATATTATATCCAGTGGTTTTCAAACGGCGCTGCCCTTGTGGCCTGGACAGACGGCTACATGTACACATATTATAACGGTACATCATACGCACTGGGGATTAGCTGGAGATAGACACGCCGCTGTATCATTTTCCTTATTGACACGTATCACAAAAAAATGATACCATTTTCAGACGTTTTGCAAAATCAAATCTATCGAGAGTCAGAGGAGGAGACCCATGTTGAGAGTATCGAGATTTAGCGTTTTGATGTTGTTGGCAATATTCGTAATGTCCTTTACAGGCATCGCCGTGGCAGAGACAAAATGGCAGAAAAACCATCCGCGCAGGGCAGAGGTAAATAAACGTCTCAACAATCAAAACAAACGTATAAACAGGGAACTCAAGCAGGGAAAAATCACTCCCGCCCAGGCCAGGCAGCTTAAAAAACAAGACAAGCAAATCCGCCAGGAAGAACGCAGCATGGCAACGCAAAACGGCGGACACATAACCCCTGCCGAACAGAAAGCTCTTAACCAGCAGGAAAATGCCGTCAGCCGCGAAATCGGCCAATAACTCATAATCCATTCTCCTATGAAGGGGAATATTATAGCGGCATACGGAGGCATCTCTTGAAAAAACTAATCTCGGCGCTGTTTCTTGTTGCATTTGCGATGACATCCAGCTTCGCATTTGCCGATGCGGACGACACTAAGTGGATTGCACAGTGTATTAAGGACAACAAGAAGGAAGGCGCAAAGGAAGAGGTCGTATATAAGTATTGCGAGTGCATGAATAACAAGATGAGCAACGATGAGACAAAATCCATTACCCAGTGGGAAAAATCACACCCTAAAGAAATGAAGGAGTGTGAAAAAGAGGCCGGCTGGAAGTAATCTGTAATGTCATAAACAACGCCCCCGCGAAGTGTTTTACAACATCCGGGGGCGTTATATTTATATCCCTTTAATTATCGGCCGTCACTGGCTGACCCGCAGTGCTTTGATATTTAGCTGAACGTTCCGGTTTCCATTCCACTCATTGACAACAGGCGTAAAAGCGGCGTCAAAACATTTGGAATTGTCAATATCGTTGATAAGATCTCCCATGTCGTAGGCTATTGCATCAATGATAAAGCCGTTGTGGTCTAGCTTTAGTTTCAGATGATTCTTCCCGACAATGCGGGGTTTTACAGCCAACAGGCCGCGGCAGCCGAAGACAGGGTCTGGGTTTCCATTGCCATACGGGGCCAGCCTTGCAAGGTCTGACATCAGTTTCATCGTCATGTCTTTCACTGCACATTCAACATCTATTGTAATGGCTGCCTCAACGCCGGCCTCAGTGCACTGCTGTGACACGGCGCCGTTAATGGCGTCTTCAAAGGCAGGTATGTCGGCAGCCTTTATTGCTACCCCTGCCGCCTGTTTATGCCCGCCGAATTGAATTATATGCCTTTGGCAGGCAGAGATTGCACTGCATATATCCACATCTGGCGTACTCCTTGCAGAGCCTCTTGCAATGCTGTCCTTTATGGAAAAGACAATGCTTGGCAGATTAAACCTGTCAACGAGCTTCGAGGCTACGATGCCGATGACCCCTTCATGCCAGCTATCATCTGCCGCCACTATGACGCTGCCCTGAGGAGTCCCTATTTTTGCTATGACGCTATTGAAAACATTCTCCTCAACTCTCTGCCTTTCCTGATTTAATTTTGTGAGATACTGCGCAAGCTCCTCTGCCTCATCATGGTCTTCGGTCAACAGGAGGTGCACTACGGAAGAGGCGTCTGCCATTCTGCCCGCGGCGTTGATTTTCGGTATCAGCATGTACGAAAGCATATCCGGTTCAAGCGTCCGCCCATTTATGCCGACAGATCTCATCAGCGCCCTCAGGCCGGGCCTTCGCGTCTCGCGCAAAACCTTAATGCCCTCTTTTACAATTAATCTGTTGCCGCCTACCAGTGGCGCTACATCGGCAATAGTCCCAAGTGCCGCCATATCAAGCAGACCCCTGTCCCTCCTGCCGCAAATGGCGTGGCTTAACATCAGAGAAAGTCCAGCACCGGTAAGGTGCGTAAGTGCCGGGGGATTGTCCTGCAGCTTTGGATTTATTATACTAAGCGCACGCGGCAATTCGCCTCCCACTCCGTCAACATACGGTTCATGATGGTCGGTAATAACAACCTTAATCCCATAATGGCGCGCCGCTTCAACAGCCTCATATGCGCTGATTCCACAGTCAACCGTTATTATCATCGCACATCCCAACTCTCTGGCCCGCTCAACCGCCTGCGTGTGAAAGCCGTAACCGTGCTTAAACCTGCATGGGATAAAACACTCGACAGAGGCACCCAGCGCGCGAAGGGTTTCTGTGGCAATAGCGGCTGCCGTTGTGCCGTCTGTGTCATAGTCGCCGCTTATAAATATTTTTTCTGAATTAGCGACGGCCTTCTGTATCTCTGAGGCGGCAACTTCCATACCGGAAAGACAATACGGGTCGCCGATGGAATCAATAGTGGCGTCAAGGAATTCCCTTGCCTGCTCTGGCGTCTTAACATCGCGGTTGACCAACAGTTGCGCGGCCAGGGGCGATATTGCCAGCTCCTTAGCAAAGTATTCGATAAAATCTCTATTAGTCTTTTTCAGCAGCCATCGCTTGTGCGTCAAAGACATGGCATCAACGTTGTTTCTTTATCAATGGTTTATTGCCCGACCACAGGAGCACCACTGGACTTGCAACAAATATTGACGAATATGTACCGACCAAAACGCCGAGAATCATAGCAAGCGCAAAGTCATGCAACACCTCGCCGCCAAATATAAACAACGCAACCGAGGCCAGAAGCACCGTCAGAGAGGTAATCAATGTCCTTGAGAGCACCTCGTTAATACTCCTGTTTATAAGGCTGTCAATGGATTCCTTCAGCAGCACCCTCATGTTTTCCCTGATTCGGTCAAATACGACAACCGTGTCTGTCAGCGAATAACCGGCAATGGTCAGAAGCGCTGTCAAAAGGATAAGATTTATCTCAAGCCCGGTTATATAGAAAAACCCAAGTACGGCAAGGACGTCGTGAAATGTGGCAACCGTCGCCCCTAAGCTGAAACTCAACTGAAACCGCCAGCCGACATAGATTAAAATCCCAATCGTCGAGGCAATCACCGCCCACAGGGCGTCAACCCGGAGCCTTTTACCAACCTTAGGGCCAATCTCGGAGACCGAGTCCACGGTTATCTTATTTCCGGGAAAACCCTTCGTAAGGGCCTCGATGACCTTGTCAGAAAGCCCTTTCTCTACTGCCGCCACATTTTGCGCCCCGGCCTTTTTCAATACTATCATCACTTTTTTTGCCGCCGGGAAATCCTGAAGGTCTGCCCCTTTAATGCCGTCGGCCTCAAGGGCCGTCCTGACCTGATGAGCGGTTACCCCATTGTCAAACTTCACCTGTACGGCAGTGCCGCCGGCAAAATCTATTCCAAGATTCGCTGTCCCCCGTGCTATCGCCACAACTGCAAGGATCCCTATCAATGACAACACGCCGGAGACGATAAAGGCAATGTAGCGGCTCTTCATAAAATCTATATTGGTGCGTTTGATAATTTCAATCATATGCTAAGATTCTTAACCTCCTTAGATGAGTTCAGGTAGTCAAAGACGGCCTTCGTACCTACCAGAGATGTAAACAGATTTATGGCTATGCCGATACTTAATGTAACGGCAAACCCTTTTATCGGGCCGGTACCGAATTGAAACAGCACTGCCGCCGTAATCAGCGTGGTTACATGAGAGTCAACAATCGTAAGAAATGCCTTGTCATAACCAGAGTCAACCGCCGCCCGCGGCGTCTTTCCAAGTTTTATCTCGTCTCTCATACGCTCAAACATCAGGACGTTTGTATCAACGGCCATACCAATTGCAAGGACGATACCGGCGATGCCCGGCATTGTCAGCGTGGCGTTTATCGCAGCCATAGCCCCAAGCAGAAATATTATATTCAGCACGAGGGCAAAATCGGCAATCACGCCGGCCATACGATAGTAAATGCCCATAAACACGGCCACAAGGATAAAGGCCACCAGCGCTGCGCGCTTGCCTGCCTCGATGGAATCAGAACCAAGTGACGGCCCGACTGTAATATTCTGAAGCAGGTTCACAGGGGCTGGAAGCGAACCCGCCCTGAGCACTATGGCAAGGTCTTTTGCCTCTTCCATGGAGTATGAACCGGAGATTTGCGCATTGCCGCCGGCAATCTTTTCCTGAATAACCGGTGCAGAGTAGACATTGCCGTCAAGTATAATTGCCATACGTTTCTTTACATACTTACCGGTCAACTCCTCGAAGAGCTTCGCGCCCTCGGGGTTAAAAGTAACCGAGATATACGGCGTGTTAAAGCGCGAATCAATGGCCACCTTTGCCTCTGAGAGATAATCGCCGGTCATCAGCGCGTCTTTCTTCAGCAGATAGGGGTGTTTCGTCACCTCGCCTGATTCTCTGTTGGTATGTCTTTCAAAGAGTATCTCGCCACCCTCGGGTATCTTATCCTTCGTCTTAGCAATAAAATCATCCTCGTCAACAGGTTTAACCGATGTGGGGATTTCAGCGGCCAATTTTGACTCGTCATCAACAAGTTTAAACTCAAGCTGGGCAGTTTTACCAATTAAGTCAATCGCACGTTTAGGGTCTTTTACACCCGGAAGTTGAACGACTATCTCGCCCTCTCCCTGACGCTGAATAACCGGTTCGGAAACGCCGAACTGGTCTATGCGGTTTCTGATAGTCTCAAGAGCCTGGTCAACCGCATTTTCTTTGATGGACTTGGTCTCTTTTTCAGAGAGCGTATAGATTAAGCGGCCATCGGCCTCCTTAGCAGCAAGCGTGGGGAAGGCGTTTTCTACAGTTTTTCTTACATCTGAGGAGGCGGGCGCGATAGTTATTTCGGCTTCGTTTGCCGTGGCCTCGGCCTTTATCTCTTTCTTCAAAAGAAGTTTGTTAATGCTGCCTGCGATTCTCTTTGCGTTTAACTGGACGGCCTTGACGCCCTCTACCTCATAAACAAGGTAGATGCCGCCCTGAAGATCAAGCCCTAAGATGATACCCTTGTCCGGCATGATATCTCTATAAGCCTTGTGCATTATCTTATAGACAGGTGTATTGGGAAGTAAGGCAATAAATGACGCCAAAAGCGCTATAGCAATCAGAGAAAAGCGCCATTTGATGTTCTTTTTCACAACTATCCTCCTTATCGAAAGTGAAATCGCAGGGCCCTTAAAGCGGCCTGGCAACAGGTCAATCCTCTTCCTGATTACCCCTTACGGCGGCTACAAAAGATTTGCCGAATTTGACTTTTACATTCTCTGCAATCTTCAGGACGACTGTATTATCTCCAACACTTTCGACAAGGCCGTATACGCCGCCGGAAGTGATGACTTTATCGCCCTTTTTTATATTGTTGAGCATTTCCTTATGCTCCTTTGCCTTCTTCTGCTGAGGCCGGATAAGAAGCAGATAGAAAATGCCAAAGATGACGATCAACGGGAAAAAACTCATAAACATATCAGGTGCGCCCGCGGCCTGGCCCGACGGTGGCGGCGCGCCCATTGCCCATGCCAAACTATCAAACATTTATAAATACCTCCAATTTTTTTTACAGTGGCTATGATAACCTTAATTCAATTATTATATCAAGATAATTCTGACCGACCATGAAAATTGTCGGTTAATTTAAAAATTTCAGCTCTGCCGTTGACATCTTTCAAGATGCTGTGATAGCATACATGACTGAATATGGCTGTAACCATTTAATCAGGAGGCTGAGGACGTGTATAAGATACTTGTGGTGGACGATAACGAATCGGTTAGGAAGTTTCTCAGTGTCCATCTTAAACAAATAGATTGCGATGTGATCACAACAGCCGGAATTTCAGCGATAAGCAAGGCCATCAATTTTATCCCTGATCTCGTCCTTATAGATGTTGAGATGCAGGGGGTGAGGAGTTTTGATGTGTTGAGGGAACTTCGCTCCTATGAGATGTTTAAAGATACACCCGTGATAATGACATCCGCCCACGCCGAAAAGACAACCATCGTCAGCGCGTTTAAAAGCGGGGCCAACGATTTCATATTAAAGAGCGGGGGCGATATGTCCTTAAAGCCCTTTGATATCGGCATACTGTTTAGTAAAATCATAAGCTGGCAAAACTCGGAGATAGAAACCCAGTGGTCGGGCCTGCCCTACAACCAGGAGAAGGCCCTTCGCCTTCTGAAAGTGACAATGGAAGAGGCATTTGAGGATGTCAGAAAGTCAGCCCCATTGTCCTCCCCGACAATCAGGAGCGCGTGCGAGATATTGCACTTCGCAGTGGAAACCGAGGGTGCCGACGCCATCCTTAAAGCCGTTGCCGGCTATAACACAACGCTCTTTCTGCATTCGCTCCTGATGTGCGTATACATGCTGCTTTTCACCAGATACATGGGATATTCCAAAAACGATGTCGTGGATATGTCCATGGGCGGGCTTATCCACGATGTGGGGATTGTCAAAATACCAAATAATATCCTCTTCAAGCCGGGAAAGCTGGATGCCAGAGAATACAACGAGATAAAGCTGCACGTAAAATACAGCCTTGAGGCCCTGGACAGGACGCCCGGCATAACGCCTGTGATGAGAAATATCTGCCAACATCACCACGAAAGACTTGATGGCAGCGGTTACGAGGGGCTTAAGGCCGATAAGATATCCCCTGAGGCGCGCCTTGCGGCCATTATTGAGACGTTCTGCGCTATCACGACAAAAACTGTGTACCGCGAGCCAAAAACAGCGGCGGAGGCCATTGCCTCCATGATGTCCATGACTACCCAGCTTGACCCGCAGATGCTAAAGGAATTCAAAGAGGCCTCAGCTAATAAATTCAAAGTCAAAGCGAGCTAAGCCCCAGCGTTTTTTTGACAAGAATGGCCGCCGCCCCAAACATTACGCAAAGCATGACGATGTCGTTGACGTAATACACCTCATCCAGCCGCTTCTCTACTGAAAGCCACACCGGCGCAATAAGCATTATCAATACCTCAACGCCGCGCAGCGACAATACCACGGCCTGTGTTTTTGTTATGGACAGCGGCCTCCATGTCCAGACAATAAATATCAATACGCTCAAAACCCATACGTGAAGCCCCTCCGGCATCAAACCGGTTACATTATAGCCCCAATATACTGCAAAGCCAAAGAAGGGTGCTGCAAGGGCCGCCGTAAACACTATCGGATAGAGCTGCGCCCCCTGATATGTCTTTTTTATCAATAAGATAAGGGCCGAAATTCCAAAACCAAACGGCACAGTATTCCAGTACTGAAACATAAAAGGGATAATCCTTGGTGTCAGCCCATGCAAAGAGTTGACTTCCTTTACGCTGCCAGTGAAAAAATAGAGATAAAGCGGAATAGCAGTGTTGGCAAGCGATTTCAGACGGGAAGTCAGCCATGCACAGAGCGAGGCGCCTTGCTTGCCATCAACCATTAACACATATTGAGTAAAGTACGCCTGGCGTTCGGCACTACCATTGACCACCATCCACAACAAAGGAAACATCAGGAAGGTTATAGCTATTATGCCGCTATCGGCAAACACCTTCTTGTAGTTTTTTGAGCCGCCAGCTGAGGCGGCAATCAAAACGAATATGATAACAGGCAGAGACAGAAGCGCCATAGGATGACATAAATATCCAAGTCCAAGAAACAGGCCGCTCTGCCTCGGACGCCTTGCCAGCACGGTATATAAGGCCATCAGAACAAAGCCTGCCGTAGAGAGCTTAGGCCATGAGTAATAGACCTCGTGAACAAAAAAAGGTGTCAACGACAGAAGCAATACGCTGAAATATCCAGCCTTCTGCCCGGCAATTAAAGAGACAACGCTGAACAAGGCAAGCAGGCAGGCCGCAGACATCACTATCATAGCAGCCCGATACACGGCAAATCCCTCGTTATCAAAGGGCGACCACGCCTGCATGGGCTTATTAACAGGCGGCCTGCCCCCGGCCAATAACACCAGCGTGGCAGCCGCAAGGCCGCCCACAGGCGTCCGGGAAGCGAATGACCATGGGTAGAAAAACCTCTTGCCAGCTTCACTATAAGGGCTTAGCCCATTTGCAACCAACTGCACCACATGATATTGAATCCTGCTGTCGGGCCGCCCACCGGCATCAAGCGTTCTGGATATAGTGCCTCCATGCAATTCCTCAAACGGGCCGACAGAATATCCCGCCTTGCCCACCGCCATCAGGACAACGATAAATACAATGCAGAGCGCCTTCCACTCTATATTTGATACTAACTCATGGGCGCTTCTGAGGTTGAGGCAATAAATACAAAGAAACAGATTAATCAGAGCGAATGCTATTGCAATTAACTGTGTGTTGATGTACGGGGCCGCTAACCAGCATATTAAGCCGCAGATGGCTGACATAATAATCCCCGGCACAACAATGAAGGCCGCAGCCCTGAAAACAGAATCTTTACTCAGCAATATCCTTAACGCAAGCCCCGGCCCAAGCAATAACGTAACGGCGGCAGCCACTGAAAAGAAAATCCTCAGCACCGCCATCAGCTCCCTTGTTTTCCCCGTGATAATAAATGGTTCAGAGACTGCAAACCATGTATTAGTGCCTTTGGCACCCTGTCTTGCCGCTATGCGCACCTTGTGCAAGCCTTGTCCGGCGTTAAGCCGTATTTTTCTCATCGCCATAACGCCCTGTGGATTAACCCTGTCAGTTAATTCAATTCTCATTGGCTGCCCATCCGTGGCCTGAGCCTCTATTTGCAGGCTATTGCCTTCTAAAAATGGAAATCCCCCTAACATGATGTAAGAACCGCCATTTACATCATACCAGGGTGACAATGCCTCTATTGCCGGGCCATCGAAAAACGAAAAAAACTTCATAGTCTCAGGGGCGCCGACACGCCGGTCTGTAACATGGACCGGAGACGCGAAGGCTGCCTCGTCGGCAGCATCATTTGAAACAGAGGCGGGCAGCGATGAGAAACTAAACCCAGAGTTAAAGCGCCAAGCCGGAGTTATGATACTAATTACTATATGTATCAATGTCATAACCATAAATACATAAAGAGTCACTTTCACTCTATCAACCCCTTTCATTCACACTCCTCATCGTATCATATTTTACATTAAGGGCAGGTGTATTTTGTCGCATTTTTTATCGTTTTTTTCTTGCATAATATTCAGACTTTTGCTACAATGAAAACGGGGCGAGGGGGTGTAAAGTGAAAGGTGCACTCTAAAAGGCGCTTATTTCGTAATCGCATTGACTATCTGTGACGGGGAGGGGTAAATATGGAAACACCGGCGTCGCGTGGAAATATTCTTTTCATGGACGATGATAAAGACATCAGAGAGGCTACGCAGGAACTTCTCCTGCACTGCGGATTTAGCGTAGCCGTAGCTGAGGACGGTTTGCAGGCAATCTCTATGTATGAACAATCTATTGCCAAAAACGCAGTCTTTGATGTTGTAATACTTGACCTTGTTGTCCCGCGAGGCTTAGGGGCAAAGGAGACGATTACGAGGCTGCATAGTTTAGACCCTTCTGTTAAGGCATTTGTTGCCAGCGGCTATTCCAATGATTACGTCATGGACAATTACAAAGAATTTGGATTTTGCGGCACGCTTGCCAAACCGTATAATTTTGATGAGCTGCTTGAGGCCATAACCGAATTAGCCGCTGACAAGTCTGCCACCTTGCGTTAGGGCTGGTTATTGACATAATTGTTATAGCATTTAATGCGTGGATGTTGTAGAATATAGGTGTTATGTTGCTATTTTGTTTCCTCGTCATGGGGTTTATTGCGATACCGGCGGCTGGCTATTCATGGGGGCCGTTGACCCACATCTATTTGGGCAATGAAGTCCTGTCCCTGCCATATCTCCTTCCACCGGCCATATACGTAATCATCAGGAAATTCAAAGAGGACTTCCTCTATGGCAACATCATAGCCGACATCGTCCTCGGCAAGAAATACCTGCCGCAAAGCGGGAATTCGCACTCGTGGGAATTTGGGTTCGCCATTTTAGACAGCGCGCAAAACGCCCAGCAACAGGCCTTCAGCTACGGCTATCTCTGCCACCTTGCCGCTGACACCGTCTGCCACGAAATCCTCACAAAAGAGAGAAAGAACATCGAGCACACGATGTATGAAATTAAGGCCGACAGCCTGATAAACAAAAAATACTGGCTTCAGGCGGTAGCAATTAAACGAAGCGTACAGAAACGCAACGACGAATTCCTTGAAAACTCGATTTCCAACTCCTTTTTCTCGTTCAAGGTCAACAAGGGAATCTTCAAGAGCCTTGTCTTTATGTCATTGTTCACTTCAATGTCTGTTATCAATATGTTTGAGAAATCATTCTTTATGAGCGCAAGCCCACCGCCCGAGGCCATCAGAGACCTTACCGGCAGGTCACTTAAACGCATCGTTGATGTGATAACAAACGGGCGTCACTCTTATGTTACAAAATACAAACCGGCAGGCAAGATAGTGCATGGCCCGATTTATAAAACGCTCTTTCAAGATGATACGCACGACTAAGGAATACACATGCCTGACATGCTTGGCCGCGCGGAGTTAATCCCGCTATACGAAGCCTATAAACTGCTTGACAATGCCGCGTTTAAAGCCCCGGAAACAGTAGAAATCCCCTTAGAAGACGCCTGCGGGGCGATACTGGCCGAGACAGTTACATCGCCCGAGGATGTGCCTCAGTTTGCGCGCTCTACGATGGATGGCTATGTGCTGAGGGCGGAGGACACGTTTGGGGCGTCGGAGACATTGCCTGCATATATTAAAGTTATAAATGAAGTATTCATGGGTAAAGCCGCTGCTTTTAGTATTTCCCACGGTGAAGCTGCCAAAATTCCAACCGGCGGTATGCTGCCTGAAGGCGCAGACGCAGTCCTGATGTTTGAACACGCGCAGCCATTTGGAGACTCTGAGATAGAGGTATTAAAGGCGCTGGCGCCTGCTGACAATGTCATCCAGAAGGGGCAGGACATCGGCAAGGGTGAGCTGCTGCTTAGGCGTGGGCATGTCATCAGACCGCAGGACATGGGGGCGCTTGCTGCCTGTGGTCTCTCTGATGTACGCGCGTTTAAAAGGCCAATCGTTTCCATTATCTCAACTGGCGATGAGATAGTACCGCCGGGAAAGGCGCTTAGAGACGCCGAGGTCAGGGATGTTAATTCGTATAATCTAAGCGGGCTGCTTCAAAATAACGGCGCAGTGCCTGTGCGTAAGGGTATTTATAAGGATGACTTTAACGCCATCCATGATGTCGTCTCTGAGGCCGTTAAAACCTCCCAGATGGTCCTAATCACCGGCGGCAGCAGCGTTGGCACGTTGGATATGACAGCAAGGATTATTGACGGTCTTGGACGCCCTGGCGTCTTGTTTCACGGCGTTGCCGTAAAGCCCGGCAAACCGCTCATTGCAGGTGCTGTTAACGGCGTCCCAGTCTTCGGCCTTCCCGGGCATCCTGCGGCTGTCACAGTCAGTTTCGAGATTTTCATTAAGCGGGTTTTAAGGCGGCTTACCGGCGAGGTAAATAACGAACCGTCAGCAGACAGAAATGTTGTTACAGCAAAGTTAAAGTTAAACATTGCATCTCAGCCTGCAAGGACTGATTTCATATGGGTTAAGATTCTAAACGAAGACGGGCAGCTCTATGCGCAGCCCATTCTAAGCAAATCCGGCCTGATTAACTCGCTGGTAAAGGCCGACGGCGTAATAGAAATCCCTGCCGACAGGCGCGGCCTTCAAAAAG
>JAKOEO010000029.1 GCA_022321325.1 Candidatus Magnetominusculus sp. LBB02
TCATTATGACAGATTCGCTTTACCGCGTAAAGATGGGGTTTTCTTGACGCTTACGGACATAAAGCATTTATGAGGTACTTCAGCAAGTTTGACCAAGGGACAAATCAGCGGGTATTTCAGGCAATGTACATGTGGTTTTTTGACCAATTACGATTTGACAACTTCACGGTGGATATGGATTCCACGGTAATGAGCCGGTACGGGCAACAGGAGGGAGCCAGACGAGGGTACAATCCCCATAAGCCCGGCAGGAATTCACATCATCCATTATTGGCGTTTATTGCGGATTGCCGGATGGTGGCCAACTGTTGGTTAAGATCTGGAGATGCATATACATCAAACAACTTTCAAGGTTTTCTTGAAGACACCCTGGATAAATTGACTGGCAAGAAAGTAGGGCTGTTGAGGGCAGACAGCGGCTTTTACAGCAGGGAGATATTAGAGTATCTGGAAAGGGGCGAAAGACCAATACCGTATATAATTGCGGTGCGACTGTATCCGGCAATACAGCGAATGCTGTCTGGACACCGGCAGTGGATACAACTTGGAGATGGAGTGGAGGTAGCCGACAGCTATTATGAAAGTCCTGGGTGGGGTAAAGCGCGCAGAATGATAATGGTGCGGCAAAAGATTTCAGTTCGTCCCAAGGCAACAGGAAAGTCTTTGAGGCTTTTCCCCGATGACGATCTCTATGGAGACTACCGCTATGGTTGTTTTGTTACAAGTCTTGAGCTTCCTGCCGGGGTAGTATGGAAAATCTACCGCATGAGGGCTGACGCCGAAAACCGGATCAAGGAGTTGAAGTATGACTTTGGAGCCGGCAGCTTTAACGTAAGGCAGTTCAGTGCCACGGAGGCAGCTATGAACTTCGTAATGCTGGCCTACAATCTGATGAGCCTGTTCAGACAGATAGTTCTTAGCGGCAAGGTGCAGCCCACATTAAAAACAATGAGATACAAACTATTCTCTATCGCCGGATATCTGACCAAAGAGGGAAGTGCCCGTATTTTGAAACTCTCGCTTGCTATGAAACGACGCGAATGGTTCACTGGCCTTTGGAACAAATCAAGGTCTTTTGACCTCCCGATTCAGTTCGCTTCTCATCTCTAATGGACAATCTGGGTTTATTTCAGCGGGCGATGAGCAAATTTCAGAACTATTAACGACAAACGCGGTGATGGAGGTGCAGTGCTATGAGTGAAATCTTAGAAGTTGCCCATGAAATGGCAAAAGACTTGTTTAAGGCTGGAGCAATGGACGAGATAACGATGTTAAAAATGGATGCGTTGTGTTTGCCGCCAAAGCGTGCTTTTCTACCAGAGGATATAAGGCGCATTCGGGCGGCTAACCATGTAAGCCAAGCCGTGTTTGCGGCATTGCTTGGTATTGGCAAGACGACGTTCAGCAGTGGGAACAGGGACAAAAGAAGCCAGGCGGTGCGGCACGGCGGCTTCTCGATATTGTTGAGCGCAAAGGGCTTTCCGTGCTGGGCTAAGCGAGATGACAGGGTGCGCCAACAAACTGATAGAATTGGGATGTGTCCCTCTATACCCTCTCTATACCCTCTATACCTAAAGCATTATTCTTGAGAAAATATGTTTTCAGCATTTTGTACCTGAAAAAGCTTACCTTTTGGCTCCACAATGACAGCAGGTTCACCTATTCGGAAAAGATAACCCTTTCCGTTAAGTCTCACAATATCAGCTACTATTGCATCGATCTTATTACGCTCATCCAGTGCATATTTAATAATGTCATTATAAGTCATTTACACCCCTCCTTATCAATAGTCAAAAATTTAGCAAGAGCTAAATTCGAAGTAAACGAGGAAAGCAACATTTCGTGATATTTAATTTCTTCAGTATTATTTGTGAAATATTTTTCCACTCTTGTATCGACAGTTAATACCCCCATTGCTTCATATGTATTTGGATCAATGACTGGGAATGCCGCAATTGTAGTAAGGTTAATATGTCCCCGATGGCCGTGTAAAGGTTGATAATCTGGGTGATTAGTATCCATGATTACAACTATGTTCGATTTGAAGCACTGACCAACAATATTATCGCCACAATTAATAGAAATCTTATTATCGAAGCTATAACAGGAAAGCCTGTCTGGATAACTATATGAATAGACAGACAATGTTGCCTTCGTATAGTCATAATCCCAATAGGCTACTTTGAATTTCCACGCTCCCTCTTTTGTGGGATCACTGGATACAGTCAATTCCAAATAAGCCCTACAGCAGTCTAAAACAGTTTTTGTAAAATGTTCCCGTGAAAGAACATCGCTAATTTTTGCATGGAACAATTTCTTTGTCAAGCTTAAAGTTATGGCAGTTCTCGTAGCCAAATTATTAGAAAAAAATTTATGTAGAGCTTCTTGGAATTTGGGCATAAACGGTGGTAAATACCTTTTTCTTATTTGCTCCATATTAAAGTTCTTATAATATTCATATATTTCGTAAGAAGCCCCGTTTTTCCCCTCAACATTATTTAGCAGCTTTTTAAATTTTCCCTTTAAGGAAGAATCCAATTGCATATATAACATATCTCCAATAATTCGAAAAAAACCCACCTCGCCAAAGTTTCTCTCCAACGGTAGAATTGCCTCGATGTTTACTCCAGTATATGCGCCAGGGTGGCCGCCGCTTATTATATCGCTAAAGGCAATCAATCGAGGATTAGCTTTGATATGCTTTAGATGCGGAAACATACGAACCATTTCTGGTATATAATCAAAATATTCAATTGCGGCCTTAATGCAATTCAGCTCATCGGCAAAATACGCATATCCATCATCACCACGGCTTCTTTCTTCACTATAATCATCACAAGCATGTTTTGAGACTATCACTTTAAAAACGGCTTGTAGATACTCCTTGGATTCGGATACTTCAACTGGACCTAATGAGTTTATCCACTTGCTTGAACCTTCCATGTCAAAATAAAGAACACTAGTTTTTGTTCGTTCACGCTTCTTTTTCGAGTTAATACTTGCAGCCATAGATAATTCTTGTAACATTCCTCCACGATAAAGTCAAACATATACATATAGCCATCATCACCAGCGCCCAATACTGCCCATTCCCAGCAAATCATGCAACAATCTATTTCCCATACTACTGAAAACATCCCAAGGCTGATAATCATCCCTCTGCAGAGAAGTATACTTGCCGGAACATTATTTGTCAACAATATTTTGATGGTTACACAGTTACACCCCTGTCATCGTGTCAGCGAATTATCTTCATAAACACGGCCTTGTTGTCATTCTCCGCGTAGTAGTGGGGGACTGTGGCCGTTAAGCGGTAGCCGTGTTTTATGTAGAATTGCCGTGCCGGTGCGTAGATGTCTTTTGTGGATGTCTCGATGTAGACGAACTTGCCGCCCTGGTCTATGATGCGCCTTTGCGCCTCTTCCATCAACAGCCCCGCGGCACCCAGCCGCTGCCTGTCTTTCTCTACGGCAATCCAGTAGATGTCAAACCCCGCCTCGGTCATCGTTATCGGGCCGTAGCAAATGTAGCCTACGGCGGCACTGCCTATGTCGGCAAATATAAACTGGTACTCGCTCTTGTCCTGCTTTGTGAGATTGTCTTCGATAAGCTCTATGGCAACCGCAATCTCGCGCTGGTGGAATACGCCGGTTGAATTTAGGATTTGACTTACTGCGGCGATGTCAGAGTCAGTTGTCTGCGTCCTTAATTTAATGATATGGTTATTCATCTATTTTGGGCCGCCTCAAGTATCATTCTGATAACGTCTGTCTCTGTGTGGCCGGCCTCTGCGGCTGCCGACATGTAGCCTGATTCGTGCGCTATGCAGGGGTTGGCGTTTACTTCAATGACATATATGTTTCCTGAGTTATCAATGCGCATGTCAACGCGCCCATATCCCCTCAGGCCAAAGAGCCGCCAGCAGCAGAGGGCAATATCTCTTACAGCTTTAATATTGACGCCCTCAGGGTTGAACTGCCTCGGCGTGTTGACATATTCGAGGGTCGCTGGCCGCCACTTCGCGTTGTAATTGACTATCTGCGGTTTATTCAAAGGCCAATTCTCGAAGACTATCTCTGCAATGGGGAAGACCTCAAGTTCGCCGCGCTCAATTATGGAGACATTTATCTCCCTGCCTTCAATGAATTCCTCAATCAGAAGCGGCTGCTTATGAAGGGCGAATGTCTGAGGCAGCGAATTTATGAGTTTTAAAGGGTCGGTAAACACAGAGGCGTCCTCAATGCCGACAGAGGCGTCCTCGCACGATGGTTTCACAATATAGGTACGGCCTGTTTTGATATGCGGCGTCACGCCGTCATAAATGTGCCAGTCAGGGGTTGGAATCCCGGCTGAGCGCATCATAGCCTTTGCGATAATCTTGTTTGTCGTTGCCATGACGGCGTCGTAGGGACAGCCCGTAAACGCAAACCCGGCAAGCTCTATCAGGCCGCCCACTGCCGGAAACAGCCTCTGTCCGCGCTCATGGCTCTCGACTAAATTAAATATGACATCAGGGGAATACTCATCAAGCCGCAAGAGCAACTCATGGAGCTGCCTGATAGTGCCAAAAACGGCAAACGCCTCGTACTGTAGGTTGAGATTATCAAGCGCCCCGGCTACAACTTCAATTTCTTCAAGCAGGTCATCAGAGTCCGGCCTGCCCTTTATGACTTGTTCATGAATGATGGCTATTTTCATATCTGCCAATGCGCCCTGCAGCCCTTCGTTCTAAGGCCGATTGAATTATCGTTGCTATTAGCTCATCATAGCCAATGCCATTTAGGGCGCATAGTATTGGAAGGTCGGAGTGCGAAGGGTGAAGACCGGCAAGCGGGTTTATTTCGATAAAAGAAAGCCGCCCTGTGGCGTCACCTTTCAGGTCAACCCTGCCCGCATCGCGGCATCCTACCGCCCTATATGCAGCCAGCGCAATTGCCGAGGCCTCTTTGACAATCTCCACATCGCGGCATAGCACGTATCTGACCCTCTCCTCACAGAACTCCTTATTTGCATAGGAATATACCAAAGGATCTGCGCCGTCAAGCAGCTTCACCTCCAGAGTGCCGACTGCGCGCGCATTTGAGCCTGTTCCTAAAATGCCTACTGTAAATTCCCTGCCGGGCAGATATTGCTCGACAATGGCAGGCTGACCGTAGCCGCCGATGACAAACTCGCATCGGTCTTTCAATTCGCGCTCGCTCCAGACAACAGAGGCCGTATCAACGCCCTTGCCAGTACCCTCCGAGAGAGGTTTGACAAACAGTGGAAAGCCCTTAAAGGGCGGCAGCGATGACAAGTCCAGAGAGTCAACAACGAAATAATCCGGCGTAGGTACGCCGTGTGCCCGCACTACGGCCTTCGCCATTGCCTTATCCAGGGCAAGGGCAAGCGTCAGCGGGTCGCTGAACGTGTAGCCAATGCCGTAGGCCTCAAGCAGGGCGGGAGTTTGCGCCTCTCTGCTCCTTCCATATAACCCCTCAGAGATATTAAAGACAAGATCCCACGTCATACCGGCGGCAAGCTGCCCTACGAGGTCTTTGATATTGCCAATTCTCGATACCTCATGACCGGCATTTTTAATGGCCAGCTCAAGGCAGTCTATCGTTTCCACGGAGTCGAACTCCGCGGTCTCTTCTTTTGAAAGACCCAGATTTTCGTAGTGTACTCTGAGGTCAAATGTCAGGCCAATGTTCATTGCGTCTTCTCTGAAAACAGTGTCTTTTCAGTTCTTCTTTTATAGCGTGCGGCGTCAACCGGCACCTTGCAGTTTTTAGATTGGCGTGCGGGGCGTTCCTTTCGGTCAACGGGATTGTGATACTTGATAATCATCCCCTCGTAGTTTCTTAGCGTCACCTCATCCTCTGTGGCCGAAAGCAGGTAAAACGGCTGAAGCGGCACCTTGCCGCCACCGCCCGGGGCGTCCACCACAAACGTCGGGACACACAGGCCGCCGGTAAAGCCGCGCATCTGCTCAATTATCTCTATCCCCTTCCAGACATTCGTCCTGAAATGCTCAGCCCCCTTGACCGGGTCGCACTGGTACAGGTAGTAGGGGCGAACCATTATCCTCTGAAGCGCGTGGCAGAGTGCTCTCATTGTATCCACAGAATCATTTACGCCCTTTAGAAGGACGGATTGGTTGGATACCGGTATGCCGGCCCGTAAAATCTTATCGCAGGCCTCCTGTGCTTCCGGCGTCACTTCGCGCGGGTGGTTGAATTGCGTATTTATCCAGAGCGGCCTGTGCCGCGATAACATCCCGGCAAGCTCGTCTGTTATTCTCATCGGCAGCACCACGGGCACTCGTGTCCCAATGCGTATCACCTCAAGGTGCGGAATTGTCCTCAACTGCCCTAAAAGCCAGTCCAGCGTCTCTATGTTCATCGTCAGCGGGTCGCCGCCAGAGATTACAGCCTCTCTTACCTCAGGCACGCCCCTTACGTAGTTTACCATCGCAAGTAAATCCTTCTTGCTCCTTATGGACTCGCCATCCTGCCATATCCTCTTTCTCGTACAGTGGCGGCAATACACGGCGCACTGATTTGTAACCAGCATAAGCACCCTGTCGGGATATCTGTGAACAAGACCGGCAACCTGCGTGTCGTCTTCCTCGCAAAGCGGGTCTTTATCGCCTACGCTGACATAATCTGTCTCCTTGATGTCCGGCACGCACTGAGCCCTTATAGGGTCGTGCGCGTCTGTCCAGTCAATAAGAGACAGGTAGTACGGGGTTATCGAATAGTGGTACTTTTCTATTAACTGTTTGTATTTGGATATAGCTGGCTGAGATTTTAAGTCGAATAATGCCGAAAGTGCATATACTGACCGTAGTCTGTTGGAAAGCTGCCAGTACCAGTCGTTCCAGTCATCGGCAGTTACGGCAGGCCACAATCTGCGGACAATAGAGCCGGATGGTTTCAGCTCATAGTCAAACAGCTGCGCGCCTTGCAAGCTCGGAGGTTCTTCCTCCTGCGAAAGTGTAGTGTTCTTCATCGTTCTCCGGTTTGATCTGAATTTTCTAATCCTTCAGAGTGAAAGATTTCCTGCGCCTGCATAATACATGCAATATTCATGCCAGCCCAATATTTACAAAAAAGAGGCCAAACCATGCCATTCATCGCCTTTATGCCGACCTTTTCATATTCAAGGCAATTGTCTGAGGCGCCGGCACAGTGCCATAATGGCACGATTGCGATGAGCAGCGATTCAAAGCGCCGACGGCCTGACTGTCTTTATTTTCCTGTGAAGGCTTCTTAATCCAATGCCAAGGGCCTTTGCCGCGGCTGTCTTGTTGCCGTTTGTCTTGTCGAGTGTGAGGCGGATGAGCTGGCGTTCTACCTCGGCAAGCGTAAGATTGCTCGATATTCGATAGCTGTCGCTCTGTGCCGGTTCTGACATCAGCAGAAATGCGGGCAGATACCCTGCCTCGATAGAATCCTTCTTTGCCAGCGCCATGGCCGACTCAAGGGCGTTCTCAAGTTCCCTTACATTGCCCGGCCAGTGGTAGCTTAGCAGCGTCTGCATCGCATCCTTTGATATGCCCTTTATCTTATAACCCTTCTCTTCGTTTAACTTATTTATGAAATAGCTGGCCAGAAGCGGGAAATCCTCAATTCGTTCCCGCAGCGCGGGCAGGTCTATTTTCACCACATTGAGGCGGTAGTAGAGGTCGTCTCTGAATCTGCCCTCGTCAATAAGGTGCCTGAGGTCCTTGTTTGTTGCGGCTATGACCCTTACGTCAACCTTGATGGTTTCGTTGCCTCCTACGCGCTCAAATTCCTTTTCCTGAAGGATTCGAAGCAGTTTAATCTGTGTACCCGGCGGCAGGTCGGCTATCTCGTCAAGAAAAATAGTGCCGTTGTTAGCCAGCTCAAAACGGCCAAGCCGCCGTGCAAGAGCGCCGGTGAAAGCCCCCTTTTCATGGCCGAACAGTTCAGACTCAAGAATGCCCTCATTGAACACGGCGCAGTTTACCTTGACATATGGTTTCAGGGCGCGGCCGCTGTTATAGTGAATAGCGTTGGCTATCATCTCCTTGCCTGTGCCGGTCTCTCCGGTCAGAAGGATGTTTACATTTTTTGACGCCACAGAATCCACGACATCAATGACATACTGCATGGCCTTGCTCCTGCCTATGATATTGCCATAGTTGACGCGCTCTTTGAACTTTTTCTCCAGTCTCTGCTTTTCTACGTAGAGGGTCTGCTTCTCTGCGGCCTTTTCGATTACCGTCATCAGGAGTTTCATGTTTATAGGAAACTCATAGAAATCATATGCCCCGGCCTTCATTGCCTCTATTGCCCGTGACAGAGGTACGCGCTCGGAGAGAAATATTATCTCTACATCCGGCCTGACGGCCTTTATTTTTTTGAGGAAATTGAGGCTGTTAATGTTCTTTAAACTAAAGTCAGAGAGCACGATATTCACGGGTTGGCTGTTTAGTATCTTGTAGGTCTCCTTTACGGATGAGGCCGAATAAAGTTTGATTTTTTTCCTCCTGAGATAGTTTCTGGCCTTTTCCCAGACCGGCCTTTCACGGTCTTCTACGGTCAAAACAGTCAGCTCCATGCCCTGCCTCCTGACGGAAAAGCGCTAAAACCATAATGCCATAATGGCACTATAAACGCATTATGCGCCCTATTGCGTGCCATAGTGGCACTGTCAACGCCGCCGTCAAAACCATTTACCACATTAAATAAGTGGTTGCCACTGCAATACACCATCACGCAGGCCGCCACATCTCCTCCACTATCCTGAAATCCCCCGGACAGCCGCAGAGTACCAGCGTCTTTATCCCAGTATCAGAGACGCTTCCCGCCGTATATTTCTGAATAAACGTTACCACAATCCGCTCTGGCGACACATCCTTTATCTTCATATCCGTAAGACTTATTTTTATGGATTTGGATTTTTTGAAGATGCTCTTTTTATATGCCTTCCACTGTTTGACGTCCATGCTGTCAGCCCTGAAGGCGCTGCTATAGTGGGCGATATAATTTTCGAGGTCTTTTGCCTGCCATGCGGCCTTCCATTTCTTAATAGCGGCATCTACGTACGGTTCAATCGTCGGCTCAATGTCGCGTTCCTTAAACTCCTCGGCGATGATTCTGTAATCGCCCTGTCTTTCCGCGGTCAGGTAGAGCCTCTTGCCGCCGAATGACAGCGCACCGGCTGCACAGTAAAGCTGATCGAAGCTGTACATGAGCTTAGAGGCGGCACCCTTGTATATATTGACGTTTGAGACGATTATCTTTCTTTTTGGCTGGGCGGCCATGAGCCGCCTTTTCTTGTTCAGATAGTCCTTGGCCGTAAGACCGTCATAACCTCTGAATTTGGTGTCAAAGAAGTTAGTAAAACCCTCGAAATCACCTTTTTCCCATGATTTGATAAATCCACTAAACATCTCCATATATTGTTTCCTTGATTTTGCGTACTCTGCGGCTGCCATAAACTCAAGCCTGTCGGATATGATTACAGGCGTCCCGGACACTATGTAGCCCCTGAGGTCTGTAAGGTCGTTATTTGATAAGGCGACGCAGCCCTGCGTCCTTTCGTTATTTCTCTCAGGGCATCGGCCATGTATCCATATGCCGTGACCGGTCTTGCCTTCAACTCTGTCCATTATATTCGGGTAGTTCAGCGTATAGGCGCCGTCGCCATAGAGTACGCTGTCAAGTTTGCCGCGCGGTATGAAGCCGGTGATGTAGTAAAATCCCTCAGGGGTTTTGTTGTCTCCTTCTTTGAACTTATCGCCGTCGTTTTTGCCGTACATGGCGCTGTAGCTTTTTGTTATGCGCGGCATGTTGCCTTTGACCTCGGCAATATAAAGCTCGCTTGTGCGTTTGTCAACAAGCAAAACGGTTTGAGGCGCGGCGGCGTCAGTGAAGATATTGCCGGCAAGCTGCGTCATATTATCGGCGGCCACCGCCTCCGTTACGGCTAACAATAACATCAACATCAGAAATCCGATAAGAGACGACACTGCGGTTATCTCTGCTGCGGCGGTGATTTTAGCTGGACTTACCGGCTCTCTGCCGCTTCCGATGTATGGTTTTACGACCAGTATGCCGCCGTAGTATGACGGCCCTCCCAGTCTTACGCCAAGCGCCCCGGCCATGGCAGCCTCCGGGTATCCGGCGTTTGGGCTTGAGTGTTTTCTGCCGTCTCTGAGCAAGGTCTTGAGACTTTCTGAGAAGGCCGCAGTCGTTCGGCCGACATGGCCGTTTATTGCCTCACCATTATTCATAGCTGGGGCGCCATTTCGGCCATAGCGTAACAATTTCACGGCGGTAATTGCAAATACCGCAATGACGATAGCGGCTCCGGTCAGGCGGGCGGGGATGTAATTGGCGGCATCGTCAAGCCTTGCTGCTGCTTTGCCAAAGTGCAGGTATTTGTCATTCTTGTAGCCAATCATCGAATCAAGCGTATTGACAGCCTTATAGGCCATCGCAAGAGGCAGCCCTCCAATGACAAAGTAAAACAGCGGGGCGATGACCGCATCAGAGGCATTCTCTGCGGCGGTCTCTATGGCGGCACGGGCAATGCCCTCATGTGTGAGAGCCTTAGTATCTCTGCCTACGATGAGAGAGAGCGCCTCCCTTGCACCGGCTATATCATCAGCCATCAGTTTGTCTCTTACAAGCAGTACCGCCATTATAAGCCCGTTTTGCGCCAACACAACCGACCCCGTTACGCCTATAGCCAAATCATACAATGATATCTTACTAAACAGTAAATATTTTTTAAGCGGCAGCAGCAGGAAATCAGTAAACAGATATGTCAAAGCATATGTAAGGCCGACTGTAACCGTAACGGCGCCGGCACCGGCAAGTACATTAAACAGCGGCGACCGTCCCGGCACTCTAAGCCTTCTGTCAAGAAACTCGATAAGCCTGCCGATGTATATTACGGGATGGGTAATCCACGCCGGGTCGCCCGCGCATATATCTACGGCGAATGCCGTAAGCAGTTGGGCCGGTATGCCGGTTAAAAGAAACATTTGCTATATTATCACCATATAGACGGCGGTTAATGCAAGCTTTCTCTATTCAAGCCGCATGGCGTTTAATTTTTTCTCTGGAAAATTGTGCCTTTAGGCACTGAAAATAGCCGCTCTAATAAATTAAAATTGCAATCACCTTGTGTGATTTCGTATTATATGCTTACTATGATTGCAATTGTTGATTACGGGATGGGGAATCTCAAAAGTGTAGAGAAGGGTTTCCTCAAAAGCGGCGTTGACGTTAAGGTTACGCAGCTGCCGTCAGATATCGCCTCTGCCCACGGCGTGGTGCTGCCCGGTGTGGGGGCATTTAAGGACTGCATGGCAAATCTCGGAAGGCTTGGGCTGATTGCACCGATTCTGAGTTCTATCGCCTGTGGAAAACCATTTCTTGGCATCTGTCTGGGGCTTCAAATGCTTTTTACCGAATCGGATGAGTTTGGCCATTGTCCGGGTCTAAATGTATTTAAAGGAAGAGTAGTAAGATTTGCCGCGGCTGGCCTCAAGGTCCCGCACATGGGATGGAACACTGTCCAATTTAAGAATAAGCCGCCGATTTTTGACGGCATTGAAGACAACAGCTATTTTTATTTCGTACATTCATATTACGTCGCCCCTGAGGACGCTGAAATAACCGCGGGCATGACCGGCTATGGCATTGACTTTACCTCGATGATTTGGAAAGACAATGTCATTGCCACGCAGTTTCATCCTGAAAAAAGCCAGAGTGCCGGCCTGGCGATACTAAAAAACTTTGGCGCATTTGTCAGAGAGAACTGATGGCAAGACATGACAATATTTACATGGAGGACATAGATGGGAAAAAATGTTCTGGTAGTAGATGACGACGAGATTGTAATCAGGAGCTGCGAGGCCGTACTCGGCGGCGAAGGGTTTACAGTTACCGGCGTAACCAGTTCGAAAGAAGCGATGAGCCTTATAAATGACCACGCCTACGACCTGGTAATTACAGACCTCATAATGCCTACAATTGATGGTTTTGAGCTGATTAAGTGGATCAATGAAAACCACCAACAAACCAGAGTGATGGCGATGACAGGTTACTCGTCCAAGGCAGTGCTTAGAGACGCCATTGCCCTCGATATAATTGACTTCCTGCCAAAACCCTTCTTCCCTCATACGCTTACGGCAGCGGTGAATAAGGCGATAAGCACCCCTCTGAAGGCCCCGGCAGCCGTAAGTGACAAGGAAGAAGCGGAGACTTATGACAAAGCGAAGTTTCAGGCCATTTTGAAAAGATACAGAAAGGTCCCTGGCGCCCTTATCGTAGTGCTTCAGGAAACACAGGAACTCATAGGCTACCTGCCCGCCTCGGTTCAGAAGGTTATAGCCAAGTCCTTGAAAATACCTGTTAGCGAGGTTCACGCCGTAGTTTCATTCTATTCATACTTTACGATGAAGCCTATGGGGAAGTATAACGTGCGCGTTTGTCTGGGGACGGCCTGTTACGTAAAAAGGGCAGACGAAATTCTGGAAAAACTTCAGGAAACTATGGGTGTCAATGAAGGAGAGATAACTCAGGACGGCATGTTCTCGCTTGAGACCGTGCGTTGTATAGGCGCATGCGGACTGGCCCCGGTGGTGTTAGTGGGACAGGACACATTTGGCAGTGTCAACCCGGCAACGGCAAATGAAATCCTTAAAGAATATCAGTGATGAGGGAAAGACGATGGAGAAATTGACAATAGACGGTCTGCACACGATTAAGGAAAACTACAGGAGCCGACTGACAGAAGGAAGGCTTATGGTCTGCGGAGGCACTGGCTGCATTGCGGGGGGAAGCCTAAAGATAAAGGATTCGCTTGAGGCAACTCTGAAAGAGAAAAACATCAGTGACAAGTACAAGGTCATACTGACAGGTTGTAATGGGTTCTGCGCCCACGGACCATTGTTGCTTGTGCAGCCGGAGGGGATATTTTATGAAAGGATGAAGCCCGTGGACGCCCCTGAGTTTATAGAGGAGCACATCGTGGCTGGCAGGCGTCTTGACAGGTTATTGTATAAGGATACAAAGACGCGCGCATCTGTAGAAAATATTCACGACATTCCATTTTTTAATCTGCAGGCGCTAGGAGCGCTAAAAAACCGCGGTATCATTGACCCGGAAAATATTGAGGAATATATTGCCGTTGACGGCTACTTTGGGGCTGCAAAGGCTCTCAGAGAGATGACTCCTGAGGAAATTGTAAAGGAGGTCAGAGGCTCCGTCCTGCGAGGAAGAGGAGGAGCAGGCTTTGTAACCGGCCTTAAATGGGAACTTTGTGCGCAGGCACAGGGACAACATAAATACATTCTCTGTAACGGCGACGAAGGAGACCCCGGGGCCTTCATGGACAGGAGCATAATGGAGGCCGACCCGCATGTGGTGCTTGAGGGGATGATCATAGCTGCCAAGGCCATTGGCGCCCATCATGGCTACATATACGTCAGAGCCGAGTATCCGCTGGCGGTCAGAAGGCTTCGCAAGGCAATAAATCAGGCGCTCGAGTACGGCCTCTTAGGGAAGGACATACTGGGAAGCGGCTTTGACCTTGAGCTTGACATCTACCCCGGCGCAGGCGCGTTTGTCTGCGGCGAGGAGACAGCCCTTATGCGCTCAATTGAAGGCAAGCGCGGCTGTCCAATCCCCAGGCCGCCCTTTCCTGCCCAGAAAGGTTTGTGGGAAAGGCCGACAGTCCTCAACAATGTTGAGACATTTGCAAATATCCCGTCAATCATTCGCAATGGAGCGGATTGGTTTAAATCGCGCGGCACAGAGAAATCCACAGGGACAAAGGTCTTTGCCCTGACCGGCGCCGCTATGAACACAGGACTTATAGAGATACCGTTTGGCATTTCGCTTAGGACGATCTTAGAAGACATCGGCGGCGGGATGAACCGCGGGCGGACGTTTAAGGCCCTCCAGTTGGGAGGCCCATCCGGCGGCTGTATTCCTGCTGAGCTGCTCGATATACCTGTCACATATGAAGATATCGTAAAGACCGGCGCAATCGTAGGCAGCGGCGGTATGGTTATCATGGACAACAATAACTGCATGGTAAACCTCGCCAGATTCTTTTTAGATTTCAGCGCCCACGAATCATGCGGCAAATGTACGCCATGCCGCGTAGGCACGAAGGTAATGCTTAACCGGCTGATTGATATATGTGACGGCAAAGGGCAAGAGGGCGACATAGAACTCCTTGAAGACCTTGCAGACGATATAAAGACGGCCTCGCTCTGCGGTCTTGGCCAGACAGCCCCAAACCCCGTCCTGACAACAATAAAATATTTCAGAAACGAATATGAGGCCCACATAAAGGACAAATGGTGTTTTGCCGGTGTGTGTAAAAATCTTTCGACATTTTATGTTGATGAGAGCAAATGCACGGGCTGTACGGCCTGCGCAAGGGCTTGTCAGGTAGGGGCAGTAGTGGGTGAGAAGAAAAAATCCCACTCAATCACTCAGGAAAAATGTGTAAGGTGCAGGTCTTGTTACAACGCCTGCAAGTTCGGGGCGGTAAAGGTAGGCCCTGCCGACATGTTTAGCCAGAAGGAGAAGGAGTACGCGCGATGATAGAACTTACAATTGACGACATAAAAGTACAGGTAGAAAAGGGGCAGACAATTCTTCAGGCCGCCCTTGCCAACAATATCTACATACCGCACATGTGCTGGGACCCGAGGCTCAAACCCTACGGCGGCTGCAGAATGTGTCTAGTAGAAATAGAAGGACAGCCCCGCCCCCTGGCCTCGTGTTCATATCCTGCCGACAACGGTATGATAGTCAAGACAAACACGCCGAGGGTTGCTAAATTAAGAAAGACAATGGTTGAGCTGCTGCTCATTCATCATCCTCTGGACTGCCCGACATGCGACAAGGCTGGGCAGTGCGGCCTTCAGGACCTGTCCCATCACCACGGCCCTTCTGAGAGCAGAATTCAGGAAGAGAAGACTGTCGCCGCAAGGCACTCTCAAAATCCATTCATCGAGAGAAATCCCAACCGCTGCATCCTCTGCGGCAAGTGCGTATCCATATGCTGGGGGCATCAGGGCGTTGGGGCTATTAATTTCATTGGCAGGGGGTTTAATACAAAGATATCGCCAGCCTTCGAGGAAGTCCTTGACTGTGAGTTTTGCGGCCAGTGCGTTGACGTATGCCCTGTCGGGGCGTTGGGAAACAAACCATTTAAACACAGTTGCAGCACATGGTTTATGGAAAGCAGCGACAGCATTTGTCCATACTGCAGCGTTGGCTGCACTGTTACCTTGGATACGCGCGAGGGTAAGATTGTCAGGACGCGCGGCATTGCCTCAAAGGGTGTGAACAAGGGAGACCTCTGTGTCAAGGGCCGCTACGGCACGGATTTCATATACGCCGAAAACAGACTGACAAAACCCCTGATCAGAAAAGACGGGCAACTGGTTGAGACCACATGGGAAAACGCTATGCATGTCCTGACCGAACGCCTGAATGAGGTCATAAAGACAAAAGGGCCGGATAGAATCGGCGTAATTGGCTCTCACAAATTCTCAAACGAGAGCAACTTCATGCTGCAAGAGTTTGCACGCAAGGTAATCGGCACAAAAAACATAGATTCCTTATCCCATTTCGGTTTCTCTAAGGTTCAGAAGGCCATATCGCAGACATTTGGCCTGACAAATCTGCCTATTAAACTTGACTCTCCGATAGGCAAAGGGGCAGTACTTGTAGTGGAGTCCGACATAACCTCGACACATCCGGTGTGGGGCTTGAGGTTCCTCGAGGCGGGAAGGAAGGGCGCTAAGGTCATAGTATTAGGGCCGCGTGAGACCAAACTCTCAAAACACAGCAACATCTGGCTGAGGGTGCGTCCGGGCACATCTGTCGCCCTGTTAAACGGTATCATGCATATAGCCATAGAGAGCGGGTACCACCTGAAAAATAGTTTATCTACGGCAGCCGCCAACTTCTCAGGGCTGGAAGAGCTTGTAAAGGCCTACACACCAGACATTGTGGCTAAGACCGCCGACATTGACACAGACGAGTTTGTAGAAATGGCAAAGGCATTTCTTAGTGCGGAGACCAGAATGGTAGCTATGACCCTTGGCTCTGCGGAGAATAACAAAGGACTGAACACAGCCCTATCGGCGGCGAACCTGCTAATGCTCACAGGAGACGGCCCGTCAGCCCTACAGATGCCTGGTTCCTATAACAACACATTTGGCATGTGGAAGATGGGAATAACGCCGGACTATTTGCCTGGCTATAAGAAAGTAGAAGGGAAGCCGGGTAAGAAGCTATATCAGATGCTCTATGAGGAAAACGCCATTGACGCCCTTTATATAATGGGCGACGACCCGCTCAGTACCTATCCGGAACTTAAAAAGGTCGAATCTGCGCTGCATAACCTTGAGCTACTCATAGTACAGGATATACGGCTTTCGGACACGGCGCGCCTTGCCCATATTGTATTGCCTGAGGCAAGCTGGGCGGAGAAAGACGGCTCATTTACAAACGCGGCGGGAATAACGCAAACTACGGAGAAGATATCGGCCCCGATAGGGGATTGTGTAGCCGGCTGGCAGATTTTCCGAAATCTTACAAGATATATGAACAAGATACCCGTCGTCGAGAGTTTTACATTACTTGGCGACCTGCTTTCCGATATGCCGGTTAATACTGGTCAGGAGAAATGGCAATACGCACCGGTGCACTATGAAGAGGTCGAACCTACTGACGGCCAATATCAGTTTACAATGGTTACGGGCAATCTGATGCAGCACTCTGGCGGTCTGTCGGTAATGTCTAAGATACTTACAGAGGCGTTTCCGAGGACATTCGTCCAGATGAACGACAAGGACGCCGCCCGTCTCAAAATAACAAACGGCAGCATGGTGCGCGTGGAATCGCGCCGCGGGGCAACCACAGTGGAAGTGGAAGTGTCTGACGAGGTTATAGAGGGGATGATATTTGCGCCGATTAATTTTGCAACACTGAGATTAAACGAACTAACATACGCCTACGAAGGCGGCGGTGCGCCGCTGACAGCGGTAAGAGTACGCCCGGGCGCGAGGAAATAGCAGTAACATAAATAAATCACTAAGAGGCCGACTCTGTTAGCGCAGTGTCGGCCCCTCTTTTTTTCCTCCGCCATCACAGAGAATTCCGTCACACAGCATACCGCTATGTTACCTTTAGGTAACATAGCGGTATTTTACTAATATTTATTATTTTTTCTTGACATATATTGTCCTACATGTTACAGTCTGATAAGACACTCTAATCCATGTATGAATAAGGATGATAAGCTGATGGCAAGTGACAGAGTCAAGAAATTAATTCAGGCATTTAAAAAGGATAGTTTTACTAAGACCAGCGTCTTTGGCTATAACGGCAAAATTGGCATAACGGCTGAGTATACTCCCCCGCCAACGGGCAAATCTAAGGTGACTAAGAAGGCGTATTACATCGAGGGTTCGCCTTATGAGATGGGATATTTGATGGGCTGGATGGCAGAGCCTGATATATCGAGGATGTGCACTGTGTTTATCAAGCGGGTACTTTTATCGTTTATAGATGAGAACATGCCCGCTGAGCGCAAAGACGAGATAGGCGGTTTTTTAGACGACGTTATGTACGTGTTAAGCATATCTATTAAGCAGGATATACCGGGTGAATACCTTGATGAGCTTGATGGGATGCTTGACGGCTGCAAAGAAGCCAACCCCACCACACAGGTAAACGAAAAGGCCCTGCTGGTGATGACCGTCGGCTTTGACGCCATTCTTTCTTTTGTATACACGTTTAACCCGCCGATTCGGCTGCTTCCGGGGCTATTAATGGAGAATCTGCGAATTCCGTTGATGTGTAACGGGTTTTCGGCGTTTGGGACATCGCCAAAGCCGTATCACTATATGGGAAGAGATTTTATGTTTGCAACAGGGGATACGTTTCATGAGACTGCCGCTATGGTTATATGCAGACCAGACAACGGCCTCATGTTTGTTAGTCAAGCCGCCCCCGGCATAATAGGCTCAATCACCGGAATGAACGAAAAGGGGATTGGCATAGGCGTTCAAATGGCGCCCTCTGATAATTGCGATTCCAACCGGCCCGGTTTTAATTCGCTGCTATTAAACAGGCATGTCGTCCAGTATGGCGAGAACTTCCGAAAGGCCCTCGACCTCATAGAAGACGCCCAACGGGGGGTGTCGTGGATATATATCCTGTCATCAGGCAGCGAGGACAAGGCGTGCATAGTTGAAGCCGGGGCAAAGAAGACCACCTATTTTCATGACTATATTCCCAAAAATGTCATACCGCAGGATGTCTCATCGTCAATAGCAAGGATTCTGACCACAATAGATCAACTCTATGGCCTACAGGTCAGGGATACAGATTATCCTTACCCGGATGAATACCAGAAGTTCAACAAGCCGATGATTGAGGATTTCAAGTCCGCGCCATATAAGTATTATTATACTCAACAGTACAAGTATACCTATGACGATAAGGACTTTGGCCATGACGGTATGTTGGACAAGACATGGAATGACAATAACTGTCCGATGTCATATTATTTTGCCCCTATAAGATATAATCACGGGAATCTTGTCGTGGCAACAAACCACTTCATAACGCCGGAGATGAGGCTATGCGCGATGTCTAACAGCGTAAACATTGTCGCGGCGCGGCACTGGGATGACAGTCAGTGGCGCTATGACGTGTTAGTAGGCCTGCTGAAAAACGCCCTCGATGTCAAGAAATCTATGGATTTCAATGAGGCAGGAAAGATAATAGACTTCCTCGCCCCGTATGGGCAATTCCCTGATTACTATAACCCAGAGAAAAAGAATCTTGACGACGTAATTATCGAGGGTTCAGTATCAGTGCTTGACCTAAAGAACAGGGTTATCAAAAGCCACTACGGCTGCTACTCTGACGATTGGGTAACAATCACCCTTGATAACTATCTATAAATCATCTTTCATCCTATAAGGTTATAGTTATTTCCGGCGTGGTTCCGACCAGACCGTTGCAAGGCCTGTATCCACCCCGCCGGAATGAGCATGTTCTTTATAGGTAATTTCCCTATGTCTATTTACCACATTCCTATATAAAAAACAGCCTTCTACCGATTGATTAAATATTTCATTTATGTGATAATCAGCCATTGATAATTTTTATGGTGTGTTATTCTTGGCTAAAATAATCTACAGTTGAAGGAGGCAGCTATGTATAAAATACTTGTAGTTGATGACAATGAGCTGCAGAAGGGATTTCTATATAACCAGTTGAAGAAAATAGGCTACGAAGTAACACTAACAACCGGTGCCTCGGCAATGAACAAGGCGGTTCAGATCATCCCGGATATGGTTCTTCTCAGTATTGAAATGTCGGGAATAAACGGTTTTGAGATATTGAAGTCTCTGCGCTCTTATAGCCAATTTAAGACTACTATAGTAATAATGATATCAGACAACGCCGATACGTCAATCGTCATAAACTCATTTCTAAAAGGGGCCAACGACTTTGTAGTCAAGCCCTTTGAGATTGGCGTGATGCTTGGCAAAATCGTCGGCTGGCAAAACACTGAGATAGAAAACCAGTGGAGCGGACTTTCGAGCGAGCAAAGCAGTGTGCTTCAGCTGCTGAAAGTGTTGATGGATGAGGCCTTCGATAAATCAAAGAATTCGTCTCCATTGTCTATCAAGCCAATCAGAAACGCGTGCGAAATGTTGTATCTCACTATCGAACATCAGGGCGCAGATGCCGTCATAAAGGCTGTTGAAGGCTATAACTCTACAATGTTTCTGCACTCTCTGATGATGTGCATTTATATTATGCTGTTTGCAAGATATAAGAAATATGATAAAGACGATGTCGTAGATATGGCAGTAGGGGGGCTTCTGCATGACATCGGCTCGGCTAAGATTCCCAATAGTATACTATTTAAGCCGGGAAGGCTTGACATCAAAGAATACACCGAGATCAAATCGCACGTCCAATTGGGCATAGAAATTCTGGACAATACGCCTGACATGCCTCAGGTGGTAAAAAATATCTGCCGCCACCACCACGAAAAAATGGATGGAAGCGGTTACGAGGGCATAAGTGGAGATAGCATAAGTATGGAGGGGAGATTGGCAGCCATTGTTGAAATATATTGCGCCCTCACGGCAAAAACTGTGTATAAAGAAACAAGTACCTCTGCAGACGCCCTCTCCATTATGATGACCTTAGATGAACAATACGACCCCAACCTACTTGTGGAGTTCAAAGAAGCCGTTATGAATAAATTCATATTAAGCCGCCCTGAGGCGGCCTTACATGGCGAATTAGACCCCACACTTCTTGAGGATTTCAGATCAGCCGTTATGAAAGTAAACATAGCTTAGGCGTAACCGTAAGGAAGCGCTTTGGGAGGGTGAATGATGAGTACTTTTAAGAATTTGAGGATTTTGAGCCTTTGTATATTGCTCTACATAACAATGGCCGTGAGTCCTCCCCAGACAAATGCCGAATGGGCGGACTGGATATTAGATACCAGCCTGTCCACAGAGTACAAGGATAATGTCAATTATATGTTTGCTTCCGAGGAGAAAAGAGGTGATTTTATTACATCACCAACACTATCCCTTGGCAGATATTATCAGATAGCAGATTATACAAGATTAAGGCTTACGGCCAATATTTCCGGCGAGATATATGCTTTATACCATAAATTGGACAGCGTTATGGCCGGAACTTCATTTGCCATTGTGCAAAAACTTGGCGTAGGCCACGAGATTCCGTGGATTGCCGTCAATGGCTCCGCTTCATATCTTGCCGTAAGCGACAGCAACAGAGACGGCATGATATACACAGTTGGGACAAGCGCAGGATGGTATGTAAATGAGAGGATAGACCTGCAGGCAGGGTATCTGTTTACGGCAAGACGGGGCAAAAACCTCACACCAGCCGATGCGGGCGCCTCTGGCGCCGTCTACGACCTCAACAGCCATAGGATTTCACTAATTGCAAACTTCCTCGCCGCTTCCCGTTTAGTTATAACGCCAGGTTATTCTTTCAATACAGGGGATTTCGTATCATCGGCCTGTGGCGATTATACCGAAATACTCAAAGAATACTCTAAGGCAAACACCCTCGACAGGGATTATGGAGAGCCTATGTGGACATACAAGATGAGCGGCCACTCACACGATTTTTCATTGGCAGCCAGTTATGCCATAAACAGCCATTTATCGCTAAATAGCGGATATTCATATGTTTTTGGATATGCAAAGAATTGGTTTTACAATGAGAAGATTACACGGTTTGCTATCATGTATAGCTATTAAAAAATACTGTACGAGGTTTGAATGAGACAAAATAATTACTTTATAACGTTAACCGTCATAACGTTTTCTATTTTATGTATGTTTGCATCCCATTGCTATGGAGCAAATCTCAACGCATTCATTGCGGATGACCAGGGCGCCCCTGTCGAATTTGCGGTTGTAACAGCCACTGCAACATCATCCACAATAAATTCTAAGAAACCAGCCGATGTAATTATAGACCAGGTTGACAAAGAATTTATCACCTATGTAACTGCCATCCAGGCAGGCACTACCGTGATGTTTCCAAATAACGATAAAATACGTCATCACATTTACTCTTTCTCTGAAGTAAAGAAATTTGAAATCCCATTGTATCCTCCCGGTGTTAACGCCGATAACAAAGTGCTTTTTGACAAACCTGGCGTGGTGGTCATCGGCTGTAATATTCACGACTGGATGAAGGCATATATATATGTTGTGGAGACGCCATATTTTGCGACGTCAGACTCAAAAGGCAATATCCTGATAAATGATTTGCCGGATGGCCAATATGACGTAGCCGTTTGGCATCCAAACCTTGCCCCAAAAACGCCGCCTCAAACAATGAAGGTCTCAGTGGGCGATAAAAACGAAGGCCATATTAAATTTACACTGCGCCTTACACAGCAGTGGCGCTCAAGACGCGCCCCCATATTTCAGGGCAACGCACTTTACCGCTGATATGACTTTTTTTTTCGACGATTTAACTCAAGGCTCCTTTTTTTCTTTTTAACCCTGATGGGCCTTGTTCAACTTGTAACTGTTGTTTTCATAGATACTGTGATGACTGATAACGCTAAGGCCCAGATTTATGAAAACCTCGCCGTAGGGGGTAATGTCTTTGTTGAATTGATGAGCCGAAGGGCCAGGCAGCTTGCTCAAATGACCCATGTCCTGTCCATGGATTTCGCATTCAAAAATGCCATTGCAACCTCTGACCATGAGACAATCATCTCCGTGCTGGAAAATCTGAAAAACCGCATAAATGCCCATGTGGTTATGCTCATATCGTTAGAACGTTCTGTAACCGCAAATACTATGCACACGGAGAGCATAAATGATACGATTCAGATGGCTGCGGCGTTGACTGAGGCTGAAAGACATGGCGAGGCCTCGGCAATTGTCACAATGGACGGCAAGACATACCAGATTACAATAGTGCCACTTCTTGCGCCAGACCCTATCGCATGGTTATGTACAGGATTTGAGGTAGATAATAGACTGCTCTCAGAGTTAAAGAAACTTATTTTAGCTGATGTTACAATTATTAATATGAGCAATACAGTCAGAAAGCCCATTGTCGCGTCTACTTTGCCTCTGCATGCCTCTGACACCCTGCTTAAATCCCTTTTGGGAGTCAACGCAAAAGAGGCGGATACCTTTGAAGTCAACTACAAAAATGAGATATACGTTTCGGCAAAAACCACTTTGTATAAGGCTGATGGGCAGACAATAGTTACAGTGCTTCAACGCTCTTTGAATGACGTCCTCAAGCCATTTTACAAGTTAAGAAAGATTCTTTACTCTTTTTTTATCCTTACCCTGCTTCTTTCAATCCTTGTATCGTTTCGTATGGCCAGAACTGTTACCAGACCTGTAAGCACCCTTGTTGAGGGTGTAAGGGAAATTGCTAAAGGTATCTATAACCACCGGGTGGAGATAGCGCAGAAGGATGAGATAGGCGAACTTGCCGAGGCATTTAATGTCATGAGCATTGGTCTTGAGGAAAAAGAACTGGTGTCTGACTTGCTTGGTAAGGTTATTTCGGCCCCTATTGCCCATGAGCTTCTGAAAAAGGGGGTAGCGCTTGGCGGCGAGCAACGGCAAGTAACTATTCTTTTTGCCGATATCAGAGATTTTACGACAATAAGCGAAAACCGTCCGCCAAAACAAATTCTGACCCTGTTAAATATGTATATAACCAAGATGAGCGCTATAATAGAAAGATATGGAGGCGTCATTGATAAGTATATCGGAGACGCCATAATGGCGCTTTACGGCGCCCCTATCAGCAGTCCTGACGACGCCGACAGGGCGCTTAACTCAGCCTTAGATATGGTGGAAGCGCTGACTGGTCTAAACATTGAAATTGAACCAATGGGTTTTGCGCCGCTTAATATAGGTATCGGAATTAACACGGACATTGTGTTGGCAGGCAACATGGGCTCTAAGTCCAGGCTTAACTATACTGTCATAGGGGATGGCGTCAATGTAGCCTCAAGACTTGAGACCCTCACAAAAACGGCAGAGTTTAATACAAAAATTATTGTAAGCAGCTCTACGCTTGATAAATCCAGCGGGCAGTACCTGACGCGTCCTTTAGGACATGTAGCCGTTAAGGGTAAAAGCGATAAGGTCACTATTTACGCACTGGATGGCCATACCATACCGGCTGCGCTACCACCAGCGCCACAGGGCAACCAGGGCCGTTATTAAAAACACCAGAACTAGATTCATGTAAGCAAATATATAGAAAACCCTCTCATGTACCGGCCTTACGGCAGCCGTGGCGTCTGTCTTATGAACCAGCTTTCCAACAAACGGCATGGCAACAACCTTATCTTCCCCATGCGGGGCTAATTTCAGGGCGTCTGTGAGGTCGCCCCCGGCAAGATGTTTATTCATGTGTTTGCCGCCTTTCCAGAGTTTACTTTGCGTAACGTCATAGATATTATCCCTATATATGATACACGCAGCATGGCTTGTTTCCGAGCCGTCCATGCGCGAGACCTCCTCGCAGGTCATCTCTGGCTTCTTACTCTGGGCCTCAGATGATTTTTTCTTTTTTAACATGGGGCCGATTACAAACGTAACAATAGCGGCCGTTAGCGCCATCACAACAAAGAGGAATATTTTAATGGCCAATAAAACTCCAAACCGGCTCTGATAAAAGGCGCTGAAAGATGAGATTCTCGCCACTGTAAGCAATGTACCGGTTAAGGCAATGACAGTAATAGAAATCCAGCCGAGGGCTAATTCCCCGCGTGGAAGGCCCTTGGCGGCATAAGCGGGTTTTAACAGGAGGTGGACGTATATAATCGTCCCAAACCATGCTATAGCGGTTATCAGGTGCAGGTAGCCGACAATCAATCTTATTACGCGCTGAGGTCTTGTCGGCTGTCTGAACATGCCGCCGTTAGCTTGCAGGAACTTATTGCCTTCTTTCGTAAGGCTGCCGCCTCCTGCCGGATTTTCATGGCAAGAGGCGCATTGAAGACCTGTCTTTTCAGCGTATTCAGGGGTTGCCGACACCACTATCGGTGACAGCACCATCAATACGGCCAATATCAAACCGGCTAAAGCGCCGTTGCCGCCTTTCATTGCTGTATGTTTATCTGAAACAACATGGAATGCAGGATGTCGCCGCGCGTAAGTATTCCAGATAGTTTTCCATCTGCCGAAAGCACCGCTATTCTGTTTATTTTCTCCGATGTAAAAAGAGCGACAGCCTCATGTACCGGGGCGTCTTCACTGATACACACCGCCGGTGAGGTCATTATGTCTTTGGCGGCAAGTCCTTTAATCTTCATGATATCGCAGGTCTTGCTATGTAAAGAATGAGCGACAACCACCATAAACGCTATGGCATGGTCTACCCCCATGTGTGAAAGAAAATCCTTCTCCGATATAACCCCTACGGGATAGCCGCTGTCATCAACCACCGGCAGGCCGGAGATTGACCTTTCAGCAAGTATATCAGCCACATCGGTAAGCGGCGTATCTGCCTTAACAGAGGCCACATCAGTTGTCATAAGCTCTTTGACCGCCACAGATTGCGTTAACCTGCCCATGGCGTGTTTATACGCCACAATGTAAACCTGTTTGAAGTCATCCGGGGTGATGTCAAGATAACCCTCCATTGACTTCATTGCCTCATAAATGTCATCGTCGTTTATTGATACGCAAAAAGACATTTGGTCGCTCATTGTAACCTCCTTGCTCTTTTTATTGTCATCCCTGTCATCGGCCTGCGCTATGGAGAGATTTTATAGATTCGACAACGTCAAATAATAATCCTACTAATTCTTCTGATCTACCAAGCCCAATTGACTCAAGACTATCCACAAATATGTTCCAGTCCTGCGCCGTCCATACGCCTCTTGTCTCTATGATAAAATCGGCTGCTTTTTCACAAATGGCAGGCATGGTCTCTTCTACGTTAACTTTAAAGCACTGCGCTAAGTAGAACTTTTGAAGTGTATCTAGCATCGAACGGACATGTGTCTCAAAATATCTCTCGATAACTACCCCATTTCTTTTGAGTTCTATCATGAAATCAAGCCACTGCCCGTGGCTCCACTGCCCTTTGTGTGAGATAACAAATTTTATCAATGCGGCAAGCAGCTCCTTTATATCATAATTAGTTATTTTACTAGTGGTTTTAGTTTGGCTATTGAATAGCTGATAGTTGTTTTTCCCCTTTTGCTTTGCATGATACATCGCAGAGTCAGCCTTTCTCATAAGCGTCTCTGCATCATAACCATCAGCCGGATAATAACTTATCCCGATACTGGCACCCAACGCGCAATGAGTGACTTCAAAACGAAAAGGTTTTCCGATAGATACAATAATGTTCAGTGCAACCGTCTCCGCATCGCCTGGCTTGTCAAGGTTGGTAAGCAGCACCACGAATTCGTCGCCGCCTAAACGGGCGGCAGTATCAGTGCTGCGTGTGTGGTTGTTTATCCTTTCCGCTATTTCCTTCAGAACAAAATCCCCTGCCTCATGCCCCAGCCTATCGTTTATACACTTAAACTCATCTATATCAATCATGAGCAGCGCAGCTATGGTTCCATTGCGTTTTGCATGCCTCAATGCCTGTTCCAATCTGTCGAAAAAGAGCGCCCTGTTTGGAAGTTTCGTCAAGAAATCATAGTGGACAAGCTCTTTTAGTTTCATCTGTGTTTCATGCTTATACAATGCCATTTGAATACTGAAATTAAGCAATTCAGGTTCAAATGGTTTTGTGATATAGGCATAGGGTTCGGTGATTTTGGCATGTTCTAATGTCTTGACGTCTGAATGGGCGGTGAGATAAATGGATGGGATGTTAAACCTGTCCATGATTTCATAAGCGGTTTCAACACCGTCCTTTGCTCCCTTAATTTTTATATCCATGAGAATCACGTCAGGCCTTTCTTTTTCGGCATTTTCTATCGCCTCCTCCGACGATGACGGCGTAGACGTAACGATATAACCAAATTTCTCCAGCCTCCGCTTTGTATAAGCGGCGGTTATCGCCTCATCCTCTACGATCATAATCCTATTGTTAGCCATAGAAATATCTCCTATTATTATAAATTTTTAAATTTAACTGTAAATTTACTGCCGTTTGTCCTGTCTAACTCAATGCTGCCGCCAAGTTGCCTTACGAGTAAATTGACGATGGTCATGCCTAAACTTTTTGACTTTTTAAGATCTATACCTTCGGGAATACCGACGCCGTTATCTGCTACCGTTAATTCCAACTGCTCTGCATAAGGCGGCATCCACCCAGGCTGCCCCCATAGCTCATCCAGTACAACTGCCGCCTCCGTATTGGCGTCATCACGGCAGCGGATGGCAATGTGGACTTCACATGTCTTGTCCACAAGGCAGGAAGAGCCGACTGGGAAGGCGTGTTTCACAATGTTTGTTATAAGTTCATTAATTATAAGCCCACAGGGAACCGCTATATCTATCCCTACGGCTATTTGATCTACTTCTATTTTAATTACCGCTTCTTTATTATTTATGGTGAAATTTCTAAAGTACTCTTTAGTCAGGTCGGCAACATATTGCCTCATATCAATATTAGTGAAACCTTCCGACCGGTACAATCTCTCATGGATAAGGGCAATAGATTGTATTCTGCGCTGACTATCCTGAAACATCGCATAATAACGCTCATCTGATACATTATCCATCTGCATTCCAATCAGCGCTGAGACAATCTGCAGATTGTTCTTGACGCGATGGTGGATTTCCTTCAGGAGCACTTCCTTTTCCGCAAGCGATCTCCTCAACTGATTATCTAATTCCTTGCGTCTGGTAATATCCGACACAACGGCTACAGCGCCGCCATATCTGCCTGGCTCATCAATGATGGACACGGCAGAGACAGACGCAGAGACAGCCTTGCCGGTCTTGTGCTTAAGTACAACTTCAAGACGGTCAGTTTTTCCTGTTTGAATTTGGTATTTCATGCTGTTTGAGGCTTTGGCCCTCGACTCATCGTCCAGATAGTCTAAAAAAAGCGTTCCCATCATCTCTTCAACCGTAAAGCCAAGCATATCGGCAAGCGCCTGATTGGCAAACACGGTAAGGTTATCATTATCCACTGCCCATATGCCCTCCTGAGAAAGCTCTACGAGTCGGCGGTATTTTTTTTCACTTTCCCGTAAATCCACGGTTTTTGCTGCCACCTCGGCCTTCAGCCGTGCGTTGTGAGTTTTGGTATTTGCAATAAATCCGCCAACCAACCAAACGATGATGAGCACTGCGGCAGCGTCAGCAATTGGCTGCCAGCCGCGCATTTTCATTAAATAATCCACAGTCGGCACGGCCTTAATCTGCAGGGTTTGTCCTGCCGCTTTGATTGTCTTAACATAAGCCAATTTCGACATAGCAGCGCCGCCGGAAGGAGTATGCCGGTAAAGCAGGCCCTTATCCTCTGTAATACCCTGAGACAGTATATCGAATGCCGCTAACTCATTTAAGCGGCCCATTGAGTTAAAACTATGTTCAAAAATTTTATGGAGCCAAAAGGTGGCAAATGTAAAGCCCCTCAGATCAGCGCGTCTTTCCTCCAATGTCTTTGGGCTGCCGTAGTAAACCGGCATATATATCTGGATTGCCCTAAGTCCGGGGTTGGTTATTAGTTCAATTGCTTCTGTGGCGGCTAACATTCCTGTATCGCGCGCCTTTTCGAGAGTCTTTCGTCTTGTTGGATCAGATGCGATATCGAAACCTTTAATCCTGATATTGCCCTCGTTCTCCTGCTTTCTATAATAAAAGGGAAAGTACTCCTCTCTTGGCGCAACGGCAACATCTTTCCCTCCTGACTTTTCAAATATGAAGAAATCAGGCAGTATTCCCTGCCTTCGGGCAGTGAGTTCAAATTCTGTTTTTTGAGAATATGGCACGCGGGCCACCCAGCCAAAGTTGTAGAATGATGGATGTTCGTCAAAATCCTTTTGAGTCATATAGGCGTATAGGTCTTGTTCAGTCACATCTTCTTTTGTATTGAAAATTTTGGATAAATCATACACCTGATCAAATTCAAAACGGAGGTCTCTTTCGATATATTCTGCCTGCTCATCAACCGCGCGCTTGAAGGCTTCAAAGTTCCCGGCGTCTATTCTCTTGACGGCTATATAGTACACCAGCGCTGCCAGTGCGGCGGCTGTCAATACTACGGCACTCCATTGTAGTCGTAGTTTCATTACTAATTTATCACCCTTTGTAATCATCCTCTATTTTATCATAATTAATTACAACAAAACTCCCTCCCTTTTGACAAGGAGAGAGTCTCGTCGCTTGTGGCTAACTCATCTGCCGTCAGTGTAGGCGTCCTGCCTCTTTACCTTGGCGAGAAGAATAATACTTTTATCTCCGTTGATTGGATATGCCCCACTCCAGTCGGCAAAGCCGGCGTATCAACGTCATGTATAGGGGAGAAGGACAATCCCACCAAAGAACCGGATTGGATATGTCCTACTCCCGCTGCATAAGTCGGCGTGTTAATGTCATCCGCTGGGGAGAAGGCTGACGACCCCGGCAATGATGCACTATAAGACACCCCCGCCAACATAAGCAGCGCGATTGCACTTAAAGCCAGCGCCCTTTTCACTTTGCATTTCATTTGACACCTCCTGTTAGGTTTTGACTATTATTAATTCTCTTCTCTAAAAGGAGAGTTTGGTCTTCTTCTACCTTAGTTTATTATCGCACGAATCAATGTGAATAACAATCGGTGGATGGCAGGTTCGCTTGTAGGTGGTTAGGGACTGAAGGTAGGGAAATTACCTATTCCCCACCTTTAAGCCCTCACAAGCAGCTAATGTATCTTCCCACGGCATCGGGGCTATTTCTTTATGTCCTTAACGATTCCTTTGCCATTGCCGTCAACAACATATTGCACGGTTACCGTGTCGCCTGCTTTGACATTTGGAAATTGCATGCCCGAGCAACTTAATCCAATCTCAACCTCTTTATCCTGAACAACCATGTAGCCCGTTGCGGTATCGAGGACATTAACTATCCCTGAGATTTCCCTTAGATCTCTATTACCCATTTTCACAATAGAGGCAGCCTTTGAGCTTCCATCTTTCACAGAGTACTCCACCTTTACGTAGTCCCCTTTGTCAATTCCCTTCATCATGGAACCATCACAGCTAAAGCCGACCTCGATTTTTTGGTTTTTTACTGATAACATGCCCTTTGCCTTGTCTATCTGCCAGACTTCTCCAGTTATTAACGCGCCAAAGGACACCCCCGACAACATAAACACAAACAATATGTTTAGAATAAGCACCCTTTTCATTTTATGCCCCCACACAGCCTTAAATTGTCTCCGCTCTATCGGCGGAGAGATATGGAAAAAAGACCTGCCCCACTACGGGGCAGGCCCCAAATAACTATGGCCCAAATGTTGAGAGAGAAACGGAATTCACCATAGACGACCCGCTCATTGTCCAGATTGCGGTGCCGCCGGCTAGTTGATTTCTCCAAAATATATTGACGTAACCGTTAGAATCAGGTTTTGTTACTCCGACTATTGACCAGCCTGTGGCCGTTACCTGGGGCAGCTGATAGTAGTTGCCGACAGTGGTCCCTACCATATCCCAATAAACAGTATAGCCGCTGGTCTTATTTCTCCACACAACGTCAGTATGCCCGTCGTGGTCCATGTCGGAGGCACCGCCCACTACCCAGCTCTCGTCAGACAACTGTGGGAGGATGTCGTAGCTTGAGTAGCTTGTGCCGTTTAAGTACCATATTGCGTTATAACCGTATACAAGATGTCTCCACAGGATGTCGGGCTTGCCGTCGCCGTTAAAATCCGCTACAGCGGCAACGATCCAGTTCCTGTCACTTATCACAGGAAGCGATACGTAACTTGACACCATAGCGCCATTCATAAGCCATACCACGTTTTCGCCGGTTGAGACGTTTCTCCAGAGAATGTCGGCATAGCCGTCCTGATTAAAATCCCCAACGCCCTCGACAATCCATGTGTTTCCTGTGAGGGTTGGAAGCGATAGTCCAGCCTTAAATGTTGTACCGTTCATAAGCCACACGTAGTTATAGCCGTTTATCGTATCCCGCCACAATATATCCATGTTGCCGTCGGCATTGAAATCGCCAACCCCAACTATCGTCCAGTTCGAGGACTGGCCTGTGCCTACTATGTAGTCGGAGATAGACTGAATCTGTGTCGAGGTCAGGCTTTGAAGCCATGAGGCGGCCTTCATTTGTGAAATCGTCGCTATGGCGTTGGTTATCTTTGCCGCCGAGGCGCCGACAGTGCGCGGGTCTGTTGTGGGTACTGTGTTGTGGCATGATATGCAATACGATGTAAATAGCGTACTGCCTGTGCTGTCTGCAAATGCCGGTTGCGCCGCAGCAGTACAAATTATAATGGCCATAAGCAGCGCCATTACTACTTTACGTTGTCTCATAATTATCTCCTTTTTTCGTAAACATTTAAGATTCCTTGTCTATCTGTTCAGACAAGAATATGCCCATGCCCATGTGGGATACCTGGTCTATCTGGGCCTCGATACGGTCTATATGGTCTTCCTCGTCCTCAAGGATATCTTCAAGGATTTCCCTCGTGCCGTGGTCGCCGAGGTCGAAGCAATCCTTAATTGCAGCGCGATAGCCATTAATAGCCCTTTCCTCGGCGTCGTGGTCGTTAACAAGCTGTCTTTCCACATCGGCGCCTATGTGGATTTTGTTTAAGCTGCTTACTATGGGGATACCCTCAAGAAATAGGATCCTGGCAATCAGCTTCTCGGCATGTTTCATCTCGTCAATGGCACGTTTTTCCACAGTCTTGTGCAGGCGTTTGTAGTCCCAGTTGCTGCACATCTCTGCGTGAACTATGTACTGGTTTATCGCCGTAAGCTCATCGGCAAGCAATGCGTTTAACAGACCGATAGTTTTTTCGTAACCCTTCATTGTTTCCTCCTTTTGTTATAACAATTATTTTACCTGACACAGACACATGCTGTGCCGTTTAGACTTTTACTAATAGAACTTCTTCAGTTCTTTTAGCGTGCCTTCCATGGAAAAACCCTGTTTCACAAGCGGTACTTCTTTGAGTATCGGTATGCGCTCTTCAAATGTCGGCTTGTTATGTCTGTAGATAATCCCGGTTGGAATTTTGCCTTCAGATTTTACCGCCAGTTTAAACGCCGCCACGCAGTCTCGTGGATTATGTGAGTTGTCAAGCCTGTAAACCCTTTCCTTATACCATGCGTAGGTGTTTAGCTTGTTAAACGTAACGCACGGCTGAAAAATATCCACAAGCGCGAATCCTTTGTGGCTGATTGCCTCTTTTATTATGGATTTGAGAAAATCATTATCAGCAGCATACCCACGCGCCACAAAGCTGCAATCCAGTCCGATGGCCATAGCAATCGGATTGAGCTGCGAGGCGTTAGCGCCAAACGGCTGAGTCTTCGTTACAACGCCCTGTGTGGTGGTTGGTGAGGCCTGTCCTTTTGTAAGCCCATACACTTGGTTGTCATGCACCAGAAGCGTAATATTCATGTTTCTTCTTATCGTGTGAATAAGGTGATTCCCTCCCTCGCCATAGCAGTCGCCGTCGCCGGATATCACTATTACGGGCATTTCATGATTGGCAAGCCTTATGCCCGTTGCCGGTGGAAGGGCGCGCCCGTGGAGGCCGTTAAACGTATTGCATTTCAGATAATGCGGCAGCTTGGCCGCCTGTCCTATGCCTGAGACTATTACAATGTCACTCGGCCTCAGCTGCAACTCGGCAAGGGCGGCTTTTAACGTCCCTAATATCGAGTAATTGCCGCAGCCCGTACACCATGCTGGCTCCAAGCCCTTATAAACCTCTAACGAGTTCATTTATCTCTCCTACAAGACCATCCAGCAAAAACGGCCTGCCGTCAAAATGGTTAATATTGTGGGTGAACTTATAGCCTGTCTCGGCGTGCATAAGATATGCGAACTGGCCTGTTGCGTTATTTTCCACACAGATTGAGGCCCTTGAGGATGAGAGCATCTTCAGGTAGTCAAACCTTTCGGTCAAAGGAAACGGGTAAATCTGCGAGAAATGAAGCATCGCTAACTTATGAGTCTTATTAAGTAACGAAACGGCGTCTTTTATGACCCCATAGGTTGAGCCCCAGCCGGTTATAATAATATCCGGATTCTCATTGCCATAGAAAAGGGGCGGGTCTATTTCTTTTTGAATTAAGGGGAGTTTTTGCAGAACCCTCTTTTGCACCATTTTCACGCGCGTATCCGCATCCTCTATCATATGTCCATACTCGTCGTGTTCGTCGCTGTCCACTACGACAAGACGGTTTGAGGTGCCTGGAACCGCCAGAGGGGACACAGGAGACCCTGCGTAGTCATAGCGTTTATAGGCGTCCTCCGCCCCTTCTTCAGCTCTCAATCTGTAATCATTATAGACCAGGCCATCGGTATCAATAGAGTCATAAGTCCACTGAGCGTCTGCTATATATTGGTCAGTGATAATGAAGGCCGGAATCTGATATTTTTCGGCAAGGTCGAATGCCTTATTTGTAAGATGAATGCCTTGGTCGGGATTTCCCGGGGCAAATACCACCCGTGGAAATTCGCCATGTCCGGAGTTAAGAACAAATAACAGGTCTCCCTGTTCTGTGCGCGTTGGCAGTCCAGTGGCAGGCCCAGGGCGCTGCGCCACTGTAATTACAACCGGCAGCTCTGCCATGCCGGCTAAAGATATCCCCTCAGACATCAGGGCAACCCCGCCGCCCGAACTTCCCGTCATAGCCCTCACACCCGCATAAGACGCACCCAGGGCCATATTGATAGAGCTTATCTCGTCCTCCGTCTGTTCCACCATGATGGAATGCTCATAGGCATTTGACGCCATGTAGTTCATCACAGCCGTAGAGGGCGTCATAGGATATCCACAGTAAAACTTACAGCCGCTCATCGTGGCCCCAACCCCTATCGCCTGCGAGGTATCAATAAGCATATTGCCGCTTCTGTCCTGTATCTGTGGGGAAAAGGTGCATTGGGTGCAGGCGTTGACAGCGTAATTATATCCGGCCTGCGCGGTCAGTATATTTTTCTTTATTATGTCGCCGCCTTTTTTCTTTAGATTGCCGTGGATAATTTCCTCGAGCAATGTCATCTCAAGCCTCAGCATTCCAAGCACAGCGCCTACAGCCGCGGCGTTTGACATTATCTTATCCCCGCCGTGCTCTACCGCTATCTTGTCAAAAGGTACATTTAGGTATGTAGGGCCGATAAATGTATTCTTGATGTACTCGGCGTCGTAGAGGATAATGCCGTTTTCTTCCAGACTTTCTTTGTGAAGCTCTATTGTGGCCAGATCAAGGGCTACGATAATATGTGCCTTTTCCCGTGATGACGATATTTCTTTATCTCCAAAGCGCAACTGATAAAAATTATGCCCGCCACGTATGCGCGACATGTAGTCCTGGTGTGAAAACACGTGAAAGCCCATACGGGAAAATAACCGTGCCAGCACACCTCCGATTGTTTGCAGCCCCTGCCCTGCCTCACCGCCTATTACTATAGTGTAATCCATATCCTCCTCCATGTGTTTTTACCATCGGTTGTCATTCAAACACTGCCAAATCCGCTGTTCTGTACATCGGAACTATGCGAATCTTGGAATTTTCTCCAGTGAATCCGTATCGCTTTGCAACGTATAGTATGTTTTCCTGTACAGAGAGTAAAGCCACTTCTCGTATGCCTCTGGACTGTGACGCCTCTGCAATTTTACCCATGAGCCGCGAATTTACCATCGTGGCTTTGTTAAAATCAATAATAAGCCTCGCTAACCTTGCAGGTGGTTTGTCTTTAAGCTCGCCTAAGATGTCGTTTATCTCGGCGACAACGTCTTCTAATTCTGAAACTCTCATAGTCTCCGCTAAATCTGAAAAGCGGATTGTAGTAGTATCAAATCTTGTCATAATCTCCTCCTTTTCGCCTGATTTTAACATCGAAGTTTCAACCGTCACTCAAGCACTTCCACAGCCATCTCTCTGAACATTGGAAATATGCGAATCTTGGAATCGTCCGCAGTGAATCCATATCGCCTCGCAATATCTATGATGTCTTCCTGGACAGACACGAGGTCCACACCTCCAATGCGCGGCGACTGTGACGCCTCTCCAATTTTACCCATGAGCCGTGAACTTATCATCGTGACATTGTTGAAATCAATAATTAGCCTTGGTAATCTTAAGGATGGTTTTTCCTTAAGCTCGCCTAAGATCTTGTTTATCTCGGCGATAACCTCTTCTACTTCTGAAACTCTCATCGTATCCGCTAAATCTGAAAAGCGGATTGTAGTAGTATCAAATCTTGTCATAACGTCCTCCTTTGTGGAACTGTTATGGTTATTCTGTTTCCCTTGTCGTTAAAGCGAGGATTGAATTCCAAACTTTTAAGCGTCCATAAACCACGCCCGCGCGGTTGTGCAATATCGGGACATTGCTCAGGAATCATACAGTTAAACCCATCTCCTTCGTCTTCAACCGATATATCTATATAGTCTTGTTGTATATCGAGAGAGATTTTAATAGCCATGCCGTCTTGATTTCTGTTGCCATGTTCTTTTGCGTTCATTAACATTTCTAATATCGCTCTATACATCTTTTCCTTCATGGAAGCAGGAATATCATGTGTAATGTCAATAAGCCAAAAGGCAAAGAAGTCATCCATTGACTTAAGTGTGCTTGCAATTGTTGTTTCTTTAAGCACTGCCGTTTTCCACCGCTACAATGGTTATATCATCAGGCAATGGCACCTCACCGCGCCACAAATCAACGTCATTCATTATACTTACGATTAACTCTGCACCTGTCTGGCCCATATTCTTATCTACGCAGTCAAACAGCCGCTGTCTTCCATACAGCTCCTGCCTATTATTTATTGCATCAATTAAGCCGTCGGTATAAGCCAAAAAGATATTCCCCGGCAGCCAGTCATAATCAACCTCTTCCCATTGTTTAAACATGCTAACGCCTACAGGAAATCCCGGGACTTGTATTTCTTCAATCTTTTTTTCAGACAACAGCAATGGATAGGGCTGCGCGCCATTGGATATATATACCTTTTCCCCATTAAACACGGCAATCATCAGCGCGATAGCGTTGGATATCTCAGAATTGCTCACCGCCATTGAATCAACCGCTATAGTGTTTACTGCATCCATTGCTTCGCTTGGATGGCGTGTTGGGGGGGATAATTTCTCCAGAAAGCTATGTACTCTTATGGATTGCAGCGCTGCTGATAGACCGTGTCCGCTTGTATCCCCAAGTAAAAGAGAACACGCCTTGCTATTATTTTTTGTATAAAAGAAATCGCCGGAAATCTCAAGCGGGGCCTGGCTGCATGCCGAAAACGACATTCCCCTGTCGGCGAAGGCCTTTTGGCATTGCTCAACATTCATCATATATTCCTGTTGTATCTTTTTAGCCATCACTATATCGCTTTGCCTTTCATTGTGCCTCTCATCAATTTTGCAGACTAAATTACCCGATTTGCCGGCTTTGCTACTTGCGCTGTGCCGTTGCAGCACATTAAGTAATGACCGCTGAAGCTCTGCAAAATCTCTGACAGGCTTGGGTATATAATCAGAAACTCTAACTTTTGATGCGGCCTCTGTGATATTGTCTGCCGTAAGCAAGACAACAGGAATATTGTACTCATCTTTTATTTCCTCAACCATGATGGCGGCATCTGCGTCTAGTATGTCGTGGTCTATTAATACCATATTGATGGATTTATCAATTCTCAGGATAGCCATAACATCGGCTATATTTTCGGCCAAAGCAACATCACAGCATTTCAGCCCAAGATCGAACGACCGAAAAACATCATAATCATCGGTCACGAACAATATTCTCAAGGTGTCAGTATTCATGCCTCATCACCCATACTGTGTCTGACAGCCTTGTAGATGTCACACTGGGTATATGGAACTACCGACGCTATAGGCGGGACTTTCAGCCCGACCTGGATTCCTGAGGCCAGCCAACACCACCTTTCCACTTTTGTAAGCATAGCAGGACACTCGCACTTAATCTCATCAGGACAGCCGTTGAACTTACTGCACAGGCTAAAACCTCCTGTTACATCCGGAAGCTCTCTGCCTAAGTCTCTTATCCTGTCAGCAATAACATTGCAGTCTTTCATCCCATTATCCTCCGCGGCGGTCTGCCGGTTTTGTTTTAGGTCAGACGGAAGTGGACATTTCCCAAAATCGGTTAGTATAGTAGAGGAAAGGAGGAAGTGTCATGGTCGACAAGCAAAGGAAGAGATTTTCGTCTGAGGAGAAGATAAGGATATTGAGAGAGCACTTGTTAGAGAAAGTACCGGTATCTGACGTATGTGACAAGCATGAAGTTCAGCCGACGTTATTTTACCGATGGCAGAAGGAGTTTTTTGAGAATGGGGCGATGGTATTTGATCGTGGCAATGACAAGCCAAGTAAGAAGTTGGAGAGGGAGAATGAGGCGTTGAAGGCGAAGCTCTCGCACAAGGATGGGGTGATAGCGGAGATAATGGAGTCGCATGTGGCGTTAAAAAAAAGTCTTGGGGAGATTTGACAGGGGTGTGGACAGAACCAGACATACGAGATAGTGTGGTTGACTATGTGCATTACTGGTCAGAGAGGGCGTCCTTTCCTGCCAATCGTTTAGTTGCATGGATAGGTATAGGACGGGGGAAATACTACCAGTGGTGCTGGAGGTATGGGAAAGTCAACGAACACAACGCTTGGATACCTCGCGACTTTTGGCTTGAGGAGTGGGAAAAGGAGGCGATAATTGCCTATTTTAAGGAACATCCACATGATGGCTACCGGCGGCTGACGTACATGATGATGGATGCTGATATTGTAGCGGTAAGTCCATCAAGCGTTTATCGTGTGCTTTTTGCGGCAGGGCTATTGAGGCGTTGGAATAGCAAGCCATCACAGAAGGGCACAGGATTTGTACAACCGTTAAAACCGCATGAACACTGGCATGTGGATATATCATACATCAATATTTGTGGGACATTTTACTATCTTTGCAGCCAGTTAGACGGATGCAGCCGATATATTGTGAACTGGGATATTCGTGAGAAGATGACAGAGGTTGATGTAGAGATAATAATCTGTAGGGCACAGGAGAAATATCCTGACGCCAAGCCACGGATAATTTCTGACAACGGGCCACAATTCATTGCTAAGGACTTCAAGGAGTTCATAAGGGTCTGCGGGATGACGCACGTAAGAACATCGCCATATTACCCACAGAGCAATGGGAAACTTGAGCGGTGGCACCAGTCGCTAAAGGGTGAGTGCATTCGACCTGGCACACCTCTGTCGTTGGATGATGCCCGCCGGTTAGTAACTGGATACGTTGAGTATTACAACAATGTGCGCCTTCACAGTGCCCTTGGATATGTAACTCCAAAGGATAGGCTGGAGGGGCGAGAAATGGAGATTTTTATGTTACGCAATCAGAAGTTGGAAGCGGCTCGTGAAATACGCCGCCGTCATAAAATTTTTGACAAAGTAATTTCTGAGATGGTAAACTGAGATTAGCAGGCGAAACGGAGACAGGCTCTGCTGGAGAGCAACCTGTCGAGGGATAGCGTGTTGGGACTAATCAGACGGTTAGCAGGGCGTGGGCAAAAGTTTACGCCCTACAAAAACCTTAACCGGATGAAAGATTCCTTATGCCTTAAAAACTCAGGCTGGATACTTCAGAGCATAACTGCTCTCATAGTATCTTAATTGTGAATCGGATTTGTCCAATTCACGCTGAACCAAGACAGTTTAAGTCTTACTACTGATTTTACGGCCTGCGCGTTGCCCAAGCCTCACGGACTTGTCTTTACTTTACCATTCGTTCAGCGCTTCTGATGAGTGCTGCCTGCATTACCATCGCCATTTCCACCATCGTCGGGATTTACCTTTAACTCAACGTTAGGATAGTTTGCATATAACCAAACCAACGAGAAATATGTCTTTTTCACTGAGCCGGTTATGTCTTTATAAAAGGATGCTAACTCCTTTCTCAATTCCGCTGGTTTACTCTTTATCTCCTCTCTGGAGGGGCGAGAAATGGAGATTTTTATGTTACGCAATCAGAAGTTGGAAGCGGCTCGTGAAATACGCCGCCGTCATAAAATTTTTGACAAAGTAATTTCTGAGATGGTAAACTGAGATTAGCAGGCGAAACGGAGACAGGCTCTGCTGGAGAGCAACCTGTCGAGGGATAGCGTGTTGGGACTAATCAGACGGTTAGCAGGGCGTGGGCAAAAGTTTACGCCCTACAAAAACCTTAACCGGATGAAAGATTCCTTATGCCTTAAAAACTCAGGCTGGATACTTCAGAGCATAACTGCTCTCATAGTATCTTAATTGTGAATCGGATTTGTCCAATTCACGCTGAACCAAGACAGTTTAAGTCTTACTACTGATTTTACGGCCTGCGCGTTGCCCAAGCCTCACGGACTTGTCTTTACTTTACCATTCGTTCAGCGCTTCTGATGAGTGCTGCCTGCATTACCATCGCCATTTCCACCATCGTCGGGATTTACCTTTAACTCAACGTTAGGATAGTTTGCATATAACCAAACCAACGAGAAATATGTCTTTTTCACTGAGCCGGTTATGTCTTTATAAAAGGATGCTAACTCCTTTCTCAATTCCGCTGGTTTACTCTTTATCTCCTCTACAACCCACTTAATCTCCGGCACATCAACGATGTCCCTGACCTTTCCTACAAATTCTGAGGTTATGGCCGACGCCTCCTTCTTAAAGTCGTTAAGACTTTTCTCAGTCACCATAACGTCATATAATTTCCTGGCCCTTTCGTTGAAGGCATTTATCCGAAACTGGTGTCAGTATTCATGCCTCATCACCCATACTGTGTCTGACAGCCTTGTAGATGTCACACTGGGTATATGGAACTACCGACGCTATAGGCGGGACTTTCAGCCCGACCTGGATTCCTGAGGCCAGCCAACACCACCTTTCCACTTTTGTAAGCATAGCAGGACACTCGCACTTAATCTCATCAGGACAGCCGTTGAACTTACTGCACAGGCTAAAACCTCCTGTTACATCCGGAAGCTCTCTGCCTAAGTCTCTTATCCTGTCAGCAATAACATTGCAGTCTTTCATCCCATTATCCTCCGCGGCGGTCTGCCGGTTTTGTTTTAGGTCAGACGGAAGTGGACATTTCCCAAAATCGGTTAGTATAGTAGAGGAAAGGAGGAAGTGTCATGGTCGACAAGCAAAGGAAGAGATTTTCGTCTGAGGAGAAGATAAGGATATTGAGAGAGCACTTGTTAGAGAAAGTACCGGTATCTGACGTATGTGACAAGCATGAAGTTCAGCCGACGTTATTTTACCGATGGCAGAAGGAGTTTTTTGAGAATGGGGCGATGGTATTTGATCGTGGCAATGACAAGCCAAGTAAGAAGTTGGAGAGGGAGAATGAGGCGTTGAAGGCGAAGCTCTCGCACAAGGATGGGGTGATAGCGGAGATAATGGAGTCGCATGTGGCGTTAAAAAAAAGTCTTGGGGAGATTTGACAGGGGTGTGGACAGAACCAGACATACGAGATAGTGTGGTTGACTATGTGCATTACTGGTCAGAGAGGGCGTCCTTTCCTGCCAATCGTTTAGTTGCATGGATAGGTATAGGACGGGGGAAATACTACCAGTGGTGCTGGAGGTATGGGAAAGTCAACGAACACAACGCTTGGATACCTCGCGACTTTTGGCTTGAGGAGTGGGAAAAGGAGGCGATAATTGCCTATTTTAAGGAACATCCACATGATGGCTACCGGCGGCTGACGTACATGATGATGGATGCTGATATTGTAGCGGTAAGTCCATCAAGCGTTTATCGTGTGCTTTTTGCGGCAGGGCTATTGAGGCGTTGGAATAGCAAGCCATCACAGAAGGGCACAGGATTTGTACAACCGTTAAAACCGCATGAACACTGGCATGTGGATATATCATACATCAATATTTGTGGGACATTTTACTATCTTTGCAGCCAGTTAGACGGATGCAGCCGATATATTGTGAACTGGGATATTCGTGAGAAGATGACAGAGGTTGATGTAGAGATAATAATCTGTAGGGCACAGGAGAAATATCCTGACGCCAAGCCACGGATAATTTCTGACAACGGGCCACAATTCATTGCTAAGGACTTCAAGGAGTTCATAAGGGTCTGCGGGATGACGCACGTAAGAACATCGCCATATTACCCACAGAGCAATGGGAAACTTGAGCGGTGGCACCAGTCGCTAAAGGGTGAGTGCATTCGACCTGGCACACCTCTGTCGTTGGATGATGCCCGCCGGTTAGTAACTGGATACGTTGAGTATTACAACAATGTGCGCCTTCACAGTGCCCTTGGATATGTAACTCCAAAGGATAGGCTGGAGGGGCGAGAAATGGAGATTTTTATGTTACGCAATCAGAAGTTGGAAGCGGCTCGTGAAATACGCCGCCGTCATAAAATTTTTGACAAAGTAATTTCTGAGATGGTAAACTGAGATTAGCAGGCGAAACGGAGACAGGCTCTGCTGGAGAGCAACCTGTCGAGGGATAGCGTGTTGGGACTAATCAGACGGTTAGCAGGGCGTGGGCAAAAGTTTACGCCCTACAAAAACCTTAACCGGATGAAAGATTCCTTATGCCTTAAAAACTCAGGCTGGATACTTCAGAGCATAACTGCTCTCATAGTATCTTAATTGTGAATCGGATTTGTCCAATTCACGCTGAACCAAGACAGTTTAAGTCTTACTACTGATTTTACGGCCTGCGCGTTGCCCAAGCCTCACGGACTTGTCTTTACTTTACCATTCGTTCAGCGCTTCTGATGAGTGCTGCCTGCATTACCATCGCCATTTCCACCATCGTCGGGATTTACCTTTAACTCAACGTTAGGATAGTTTGCATATAACCAAACCAACGAGAAATATGTCTTTTTCACTGAGCCGGTTATGTCTTTATAAAAGGATGCTAACTCCTTTCTCAATTCCGCTGGTTTACTCTTTATCTCCTCTACAACCCACTTAATCTCCGGCACATCAACGATGTCCCTGACCTTTCCTACAAATTCTGAGGTTATGGCCGACGCCTCCTTCTTAAAGTCGTTAAGACTTTTCTCAGTCACCATAACGTCATATAATTTCCTGGCCCTTTCGTTGAAGGCATTTATCCGAAACTGGACATATTCAGTCATTTCCATAGGCTTACGCTCGATCTGGGTTACAGTGCCTCTTGTTTGTTTTGGCATTTCTCTAACGAAATCACCTGACACATTGTTATTTATATCATCTTTCATCATGGTATATCCTCCTGATTAGTGGAATTTCGTGAAAGTGTAAAACTTTCACAGGTTACATCATTTTCTACTTATTTCACTTGATACGGGATAGCCGGTATATCTTTGTCCGAATCTAAAGAAAGGACATTTATGGAAACTCTCAGTTCCCGATTCACAGAACTCCCCCAATTGAAAGAAGCTTGGAGAATAATTACAGGAAACAATCTTAGTGCACATATGTAACCGCATGAACACTGGCATGTGGATATATCATACATCAATATTTGTGGGACATTTTACTATCTTTGCAGCCAGTTAGACGGATGCAGCCGATATATTGTGAACTGGGATATTCGTGAGAAGATGACAGAGGTTGATGTAGAGATAATAATCTGTAGGGCACAGGAGAAATATCCTGACGCCAAGCCACGGATAATTTCTGACAACGGGCCACAATTCATTGCTAAGGACTTCAAGGAGTTCATAAGGGTCTGCGGGATGACGCACGTAAGAACATCGCCATATTACCCACAGAGCAATGGGAAACTTGAGCGGTGGCACCAGTCGCTAAAGGGTGAGTGCATTCGACCTGGCACACCTCTGTCGTTGGATGATGCCCGCCGGTTAGTAACTGGATACGTTGAGTATTACAACAATGTGCGCCTTCACAGTGCCCTTGGATATGTAACTCCAAAGGATAGGCTGGAGGGGCGAGAAATGGAGATTTTTATGTTACGCAATCAGAAGTTGGAAGCGGCTCGTGAAATACGCCGCCGTCATAAAATTTTTGACAAAGTAATTTCTGAGATGGTAAACTGAGATTAGCAGGCGAAACGGAGACAGGCTCTGCTGGAGAGCAACCTGTCGAGGGATAGCGTGTTGGGACTAATCAGACGGTTAGCAGGGCGTGGGCAAAAGTTTACGCCCTACAAAAACCTTAACCGGATGAAAGATTCCTTATGCCTTAAAAACTCAGGCTGGATACTTCAGAGCATAACTGCTCTCATAGTATCTTAATTGTGAATCGGATTTGTCCAATTCACGCTGAACCAAGACAGTTTAAGTCTTACTACTGATTTTACGGCCTGCGCGTTGCCCAAGCCTCACGGACTTGTCTTTACTTTACCATTCGTTCAGCGCTTCTGATGAGTGCTGCCTGCATTACCATCGCCATTTCCACCATCGTCGGGATTTACCTTTAACTCAACGTTAGGATAGTTTGCATATAACCAAACCAACGAGAAATATGTCTTTTTCACTGAGCCGGTTATGTCTTTATAAAAGGATGCTAACTCCTTTCTCAATTCCGCTGGTTTACTCTTTATCTCCTCTACAACCCACTTAATCTCCGGCACATCAACGATGTCCCTGACCTTTCCTACAAATTCTGAGGTTATGGCCGACGCCTCCTTCTTAAAGTCGTTAAGACTTTTCTCAGTCACCATAACGTCATATAATTTCCTGGCCCTTTCGTTGAAGGCATTTATCCGAAACTGGTGTCAGTATTCATGCCTCATCACCCATACTGTGTCTGACAGCCTTGTAGATGTCACACTGGGTATATGGAACTACCGACGCTATAGGCGGGACTTTCAGCCCGACCTGGATTCCTGAGGCCAGCCAACACCACCTTTCCACTTTTGTAAGCATAGCAGGACACTCGCACTTAATCTCATCAGGACAGCCGTTGAACTTACTGCACAGGCTAAAACCTCCTGTTACATCCGGAAGCTCTCTGCCTAAGTCTCTTATCCTGTCAGCAATAACATTGCAGTCTTTCATCCCATTATCCTCCGCGGCGGTCTGCCGGTTTTGTTTTAGGTCAGACGGAAGTGGACATTTCCCAAAATCGGTTAGTATAGTAG
>JAKOEO010000002.1:0-5824 GCA_022321325.1 Candidatus Magnetominusculus sp. LBB02
TTGTTTTTACAACGGATTTTAGCCTTGTTTAATTACGACTGTCGAAGGTGAGTGACAGGCTGTCACTGCTTCCACTTGTGACTGGCGTCATTAGTAAATTCGATCATAAGGATAATGAGATAGGCATTAAAATCGAGAACAACGGAGCCGGACCAGCCATCATAAGATCATTTGAAGTCTATGCAGACAACAAGTCTATTTCATTCGCTCAACTTAGGTCTGAGCAATTTTCTGACTTCACCGACGCATGCAAAAAACATAAATATTCGTTTGAAGGTTGTAAAATACATACCACGTCATTCGAAGAAGGCGATGCTATACTGAACGGCCAATCGAAATCAATATTCTACATTATCCCAGATAATACAACCGATGATGCCACGATTGAGGCTTTTTTTAAGAAGATAAATGATCTTCATATGTCTGTCTTCATACATTATTGTTCCCTTATGCATCCTTGCACAAAAAATGACTGCTACGATTTTTGTTATAAGGATGGTTCATGCAAAGATAAAATAACCAAAGATGCCTTTTATCAAACTGAGCGGAAACATATTAAGAAATAAATAGATAGACATTTTACCGTATCGTTCCTAATTAAAAGGCAGACGCCTGACCCTGTGGCGTAGTTCTTCAACGACAATTATTGCCCCGTGTACAATTGCATCGCCGGAGTCTTCTAAAACCCTGTTTAGACGATCTATTACGTGCGCTGAGCGTGTATTATGAAGCCGGAAAATAATCACAGTCATAGGCCTGTTGTTGGAAAGAGCCATTATCTCACCAAAGTCAAGGTCAAAGGTTAAAACTATTCGTTTCTCAGAAGAAGCCTTTTCAAATATTTTACCGTTCGGCAATCTCTGTAACCCCTCATCACGCAGGTGTAGAGCGTCATGCCCTTTCTCTCTTAGCCACGCTACAACCCTCCACGAAACACCCATGTCCGCTAAAAATCGCATTTCACAGTATGTATTTCTTCCTGTGTGAGCCATGCTGCGTACAGAAGGGCTTGGCGCAGGTCTTCAGGTTCGATGTCGGGATAGTCGGCAAGTACCTCCTCAGGGGCTGCGCCATTGGCAATCTGCCCGATTAGCACTGATACAGGAATGCGCATCCCGCGAATACACGCCCTGCCGCCCATTATCGCCGGGTCAAAGGTTATACGGTCAAATTCTAACATATCTCAATAAAATACCTCGCCGGTAATGATCTTAAAGAAACTTAGCCTGTATGTCTTTTAGTAAGTCCTTTAGGGTTAAGTCAAAGCACCCGTCTTTCTTGATCGTATCGCCTTAAACACCACTACCAGAAACAGAAACCCGCCCATTATTGCAATTGCCCCGCCTAGTCCCATAAGCCCCATGCTGGCCTGTTTCTTAAATGTATCAAGCGACTGGGCAGCCCCCGTAACCTTTCTCTGTATGCCGTAGCCTCCGCCCCAGGCCAGCCCCGTTATGTGCAGTAACTGCCCCCCCGCATATACCAGCGTCTGTATCTTTGCCAGCTTCACCGAGGGCTCTCCAAACCCAAAACGCGGCAGCAGATAATACGCCAACCCCATAAAAGACAGCGTTACCCCTACAATTACCCCGTGATAGTGCGCCGGTATTGTCACATTCACACCGTTTATTATATATCCTATCGCCCCGCCCGCACCGAATAATGACATCGAGCATATCAGAGCCGTACTCAGGTGCTTCTTATCAGCCTCGATGACTTTCGTCTTCACAAGCGATGTCATGGCCAATAGGGCAATCACTATGACAGGTGCGCCTATCCCCCATTCCATCAACTCCGTAAACTGCTCTATGTACTCCTCTGAGCCAGTCTCTTGCGTGACAGTTATAATCGGCGCATAGAGCGCGGAGATAAGCATTATAGAAAACAGTATGACTGCTGTCTTAGACGAGAGTTTCAGATGCAGCCCGGCAGCCCCTGCCAGCCACACCCACGCGGTAAGCATTATTGTAGTGTCAACCATCTGAAGCAGATGTCCGCCGCCCCAGAACAATATCTCGAAATATTTGAGCGGTGTGAGGTCTTTAGGCATTGAAAGATATGTCCATAAGAGCGTGCACATTGCCATCAGGCCAATTATCGCGCCCACATAGAGGCCGTAACGCTGCGCAGCGTCCTCTGTCTTTGCCGCCCCGCCAATCGGTATGCTCAATAGGGCGCGCAGTAATAAGAGCGTAAATCCAGAGAAAAATATCGCCACTCCATAGAGGAATATCTTGTCGTCCAATACCGGCACATAGTTGTTCATAAGCGGATGCGAGGCGCCAAGAAACGGCGACATCGCAATTATCAAGGCCCCAACGGCAGATACACTGAGCGCCGCCCATCCAAGCCCCATAAAAGACTCCCTGCCGTTTAGCGTCCATAACACCCCGGCAAACGACAAAAACCATATCGTTACAGACAAATCCACATGCACAACCAACGCGACTTTAAAAAAATCAATCAGCGGAAACACATCCTGAATCTTAGGCGTTCTGGAAAGCACCAGAAGAACTGCCAAAAGCCCGGCAGTAAGCAGCGAGGCAATGCCAAGCACAAGCCAGCCGGCGGCAAGGGCGCGACGCTTGCCCTGCATTGTTTCAAACACGCTCAATATCATACTGATATAATATGTTAAATGAACGGCAAAGTCAATTCAGACTTACAAGTATCTTACGTATTGAATGTTATCGGGGCAATAGTGTACGATACATCACTATGCTGATTATTGGAGCGATATGAAAACCAGAAAGAGAATACTTATTACCGGGGGGGCGGGGTTTTTAGGCTCTCATCTGTGTCAGAGGCTGCTTAACGAAGGCAATGAGGTGATTTGCCTCGATAACTTCTACACAGGCAGGAAGAGCAATGTAATTGACCTGATAGACAACCACTACTTTGAGGTGATGCGGCACGACGTATGTTTCCCGCTCTTTGTCGAGGTGGATGAGATATATAATCTTGCCTGCCCGGCGTCGCCTATTCACTATCAATTTGACCCCGTGCAGACCACAAAGACATCAGTGCATGGCGCCATTAATATGCTTGGTTTGGCCAAACGCCTTAAAATAAAGATCCTTCAGGCCTCGACAAGCGAGGTCTATGGCGACCCTGCCGTTCACCCTCAGGTGGAGACATACTGGGGCAACGTCAACACAATAGGGCCGAGGGCGTGTTACGATGAGGGCAAACGCTGCGCTGAGACCCTGTTTTTCGATTATCACAGACAGCATGGCCTCAACATTAAGGTTGCCCGTATCTTTAACACCTATGGCCCGCGGATGCTCCAAAATGATGGCCGCGTTGTCAGCAATTTCATAGTGCAGGCTCTGAAAGATAACGACATCACAATCTATGGAGACGGTGCGCAGACCAGGAGCTTCTGCTATGTGGACGACCTCTGCGACGGCCTGATTAAACTTATGAACTCCCGCGATGATTTCACAGGCCCTGTCAACCTCGGCAATCCGGGCGAGTTTACCATTCTTGAGTTGGCGCGTAAGATTATTGATATGACAGGCTCAAAGTCAAAGATTAAATTTATGCCGCTTCCCGCAGACGACCCCACGCGCAGGCAGCCGGATATAACACTTGCCAAAGATATGCTTGGCTGGCAGCCCTCTGTGCCGCTTGATGAGGGACTAAATAAGACTATAGCCTACTTTAAGAAACTACTGTAAGAAGCCCCGCCGTGAAACACATACTGCTGCTGCTCCAATACGACGGCGCAAACTATAGCGGCTGGCAGCGCCAGCCAAACGCGGTTACAATACAGGGGAGCATTGAAGAGGCGCTCTCTAAGATTACAGGCCGCGCAACAGTCCTCACAGGTGCGGGAAGGACTGACGCCGGCGTGCACGCCCTTGGGCAGGCCGCCTCATTTTTTACAGAGAGCCAGCTCCTCCCCGATGTATTTTTAAGGGCTGTTAATGCCTTGCTGCCACATGACATCAGGGTTGTTGGGGCTGACTATGTCGCTGATGATTTTCACTGCCGCTTCTCGGCATGGCGCAAGCGATATTTCTATGTCGTCTTAAACGATTCCCCTGTATCGCCTTTTGTCTGCCGTTACGTGTGGAACGTAAAATATGCCCTGAATATCGAGGCCATGAAGCAGTCTGCCGCAGCGTTGGCCGGCCGTCATGACTTTAAATCATTCTGTGCCGCAGATACCGATGTGCAAAACACCGTCAGAGAGGTCTTTCATATTGAAGTTGAGCCAATGCGCACCCTGCCCTTTATGGGTGCTGAGATAAAAGGGAATTTCATAAAAATTACGATAGAGGCCGATGGTTTTCTGCGCCATATGGTCAGAAATATCGCAGGGACGCTGGTTGATATTGGAAGGGGCAAGGCCGGGGATATCAGAGAGATACTAAAGGCCGCAGACAGAAAAATGGCCGGTGTGACTGCCCCCGGGCGCGGCCTGTTTCTTGAGAAGGTGTACTACTGAAAGGACTGCTCTTTTTCTACCTGCTCAATCTTTTCTCTTTTTTCCTTACACTCCACACAGTGGACGGCATAGGGCAGCACTTTCAGGCGCCCTTCGCTTATCTCAACGCCGCAGTCGTCACAAATCCCGTATGAGCCGTCATTGAGCTTCCTCAATGCCTCGTCTATTTTGTTGAGTTTGAGTTTATGATGATGTAGTTTTTGAAGTATTATATCTTCATTTACGTCAACAACAGACCAATCCCCGTCGTCAATAGCCGCCTCGACAAGCTGTTTCTCATCTCCTTTGACGAAATTCCCTATCTCGGTCTTTGCCTCTTTAAGAATTACCTGCCTTTCCTGAAGCAGTGTTTTCCTTATGCTCTTTGCCCTTTCGCTTAAAATCTCTTCATTATCCATTGTGTCCTATCCTTGCCGCCGTATGCCGTACTATGCCTCGGCCTTGTCTTCCGATTTATCTTCTGCTGCCCCTTCTTTGTACAACTCCACGATGCTTCTTACCTTAATGCCGGCTGACTTCAGGGCCTTCTGAACGTCAGGCAGTTTTGAATCCTCTACTTTCAACATAAAATTGCTTAGCATAATCAGACCTCCATTATCTCTTTTTCCTTGTGGGCAAGCACTTCGTCAACATGTTTAATAAACGAATCGGTAACCTTTTGAACATCTTCCTGTGCCTTTTTTGTCTCGTCTTCGCTTATATGCTTGTCTTTTTCGAGTTTCTTAAGCTCCTCGTTAAAATCCCTTCTGATGTTTCTGACCGCCACCTTTGAGTCCTCGGCCTTTTTCTTGACCACCTTGACCAGCTGCTTTCTCCTTTCCTCGGACAACGGCGGTATTGTTATCCTTATCACTTTGCCGTCGTTATTTGGCGTAAGGTCAAGGTCTGACTTCCTTATGGCCTTTTCAATAAGCGCCACCATTTTTTGCTCCCATGGCGAGATGCTTATAGTCTGAGGGTCAGGGCAGCCCAGCGCCGCCACCTGGTTAACAGGCGTGGCAGTGCCGTAGTAGTCAACCATGATATTATCCAGCAACGAAAGGGAGGCCCTTCCCGTCCGTATTGAACCATATTCTTTTTTAAGGTGTTCTATGACCGTACTCATCTTGGCGTTAAGTCTCTTCTCTATGTCTTTGTCCATAATCAGCCCCCTACAAAAGAACCGACTTTTTCACCGAGCAAGGCTCGTTTGATAGCGCCCTTGTTTTTCAGATCAAACACGAGAATCGGCAGGTTATTGTCCATACACAGGGTAATGGCCGTTGAGTCCATCACTCTGATGCCTCGCTTGAGGACATCGGCATGAGTGATTTGCTCAATCATTTCCGCATCGGGATGTTTAACAGGGTCTTTAGTATACACGCCGTCAAC
>JAKOEO010000002.1:5834-24630 GCA_022321325.1 Candidatus Magnetominusculus sp. LBB02
CAATCATTTCCGCATCGGGATGTTTAACAGGGTCTTTAGTATACACGCCGTCAACCTTTGTGGCCTTAAATATGATGTCGGCGTCTATCTCCATCGCCCTAAGGGCTGCCGCAGTGTCTGTTGTAAAGTATGGATTGCCTGTGCCGGCGGCAAAGATAACCACCCTGTTTTTCTCAAGATGTCTCATCGCCTTCCTTCTGATATATGGCTCTGCCAGCTCTTGCATTTCTATGGCGGACTGCACACGCGTAGGGATGTCTATTTTTTCGAGGGAATTATGAAGCGCAAGGGCGTTTATGACGGTTGCCAGCATACCCATGTAGTCTGCCGTGGCCCTGTCTATCCCATTTACGGAGGCCTCAACGCCCCTGTAAATGTTGCCGCCGCCTATGACAACCGCTATCTGCGCGCCCGTCTCATAGGCGGCCTTTATCTCATGCGCCGCATAGACAACCATATCCTGAGAAATCCCGTAGCTGCCGTCGCCTATCAGCGCCTCGCCGCTTAGCTTTAAGAGCAGGCGTTTATACTTTGTCTTTTCCATTGCCTGATAACCGCCCTCTCTATGCCTCGTCCTGTTTTTCGCCAAGCTGATACCGCACAAACCGCCGGACAAGTATGTTTTCGCCGAGTTTCGCTATCTTTTCCACGACAACGTCATTGATGGTCTGGTCGGGGTTTTTTACAAACGCCTGCTTTAGCAGACACTTCTCGGAGTAGAACTTCTCCAGCTTGCCCTCTATTATCTTATCCACCACATTGGCCGGCTTGCCTTTGACCTGGTCCTTATATATCTCCTTTTCCCTCTCTATAACATCTGCGGGGATTTCCGACGGTTCTACGTAATCAGGGTTTGCCGCCGCAATGTGCATGGCGATGTCCTTTGCAAGCGCCTTATACTCGTCTGTCTTTGCCACGAAATCTGTCTCGCAGTTCAGCTCTAACATAACGCCTATTTTGTCCATATGAATATAAGAACAGATAAGACCCTCTGAGGCCTTTCTGCCGGATTTCTTTGCCGCCGTGGCAAGACCTTTCTTTCTCAGATAGTCAAGGGCCTTCTCAAAATCGCCGCCGGTCTCTGTCAGGGCCTTCTTGCAGTCCATCATGCCAACGCCCGTCTTTTCCCTTAACTCCATGACCATGTTTGCGGATATCACGCTTTTACCTCCTCAAGTTCTTCCTGTTTGATTTTCTCTTCTATCTGGGCGTCCTGAATTTTCTGTTCCTTTTCTCTATTAAGCATATTTTTGCCTTCCATGATTGCGTCGGCCATCTTGCCCGTTACCAGTTTCACAGCCCTTATGGCGTCGTCGTTTCCGGGGATGACATAGTCAATCTTATCAGGGTCGCAGTTAGTGTCAACAATGGCGACTATAGGCAGGGACAACTTTTTTGCCTCCATCACCGCGATATTTTCCCTTCTTGGGTCTATGACAAACAATACGCCCGGGTATTTCTTCATTTCCTTTATGCCGCCAAGGTATTTCTGCAGCTTTGTGCGCTCTTTCTCGTAGGCCAGCACCTCTTTTTTGGTCAACACGTCGAATATGCCGTCGCTTTTCATGGTCTCTATCTTTTTCAGCTTTTCAATGCTCTTTTTGATTGTGAAAAAGTTTGTGAGCATTCCGCCTAACCATCTCTGGTTGACATAATATGCCCCGACGCGCTCGGCCTCCTCGGCTATGGCGTCCTGTGCCTGCTTCTTCGTACCGACAAACATCACGGTCTCACCGGCTGCCGACATGTCTCTGACGAAATTATACGCCTCTTCTATGCCTTTTACCGTCTTTTGCAGGTCAATAATGTATATGCCGTTTCTCTCGCCGAAGATATACTTCTTCATCTTCGGATTCCATCTCTTTACCTGATGTCCAAAATGGACTCCTGCCTCAAGCAGCTCCTTCATTGATACAACCATGCGCGTGAAACCTCCTGCCGGTTTTTTTTCCTCCGCTATGACCTTAGCGCCCCAACTCCGGCTCTGCCGCAAAGTCGGCTTGCCGCCTCGGGGACCTATGCTAAAGCCGCCATGTTCGGCCACATAGCGTGTGATTTTGTAATGGAAAGTAACATAAAGGTTCAATATTTTGCAACAATATTTCTTAATGCGCCCCACATCGGCCTATAAATATTTCGCAGAGACCATAGAGCCGTATCAATGGCGGCTTCAAATTACTGCTTTACAACCTTAAACACGGTTATGAGATTCAGCACCTCAAGCAGATTATATAGCTTATCCTCCTTGACAATAAGCCTCAGGTCAACCTTATTTTCAAAAACCAGTTTTAACAGATACCCGATAACAGAGGATGTAATAGAAATCGAATCCGAGATCCTCACCGTAATGGCGCAGCCCTCGCCGCTAACCATCGGGTTTATTGTCTGCTTGATCTTCGTATAGTCTTCAATGGTCTTTACGTGGCCTCTTATGACGGCCTCTGTGTCAGAAGTCTTTTCAATTTCCATTTCTTACCGCCTAAGTATTAGAATATTTTATCAGGGATTTCCTTAATCATCATAACCTCGTTTCCCTGTCTGTTGTATAATAGACAATCTGAAAGTGTTTTTGCAATTTTAATTCCTCTGCCTGTGAATCTGCTCTCATCGCTGTTCAGCCCGCTTATCTTTGCGGCATTAAAGCCGTCTCCGCCGTCTTTTACCGCGGCTGCGATTAGCTGTTTGCCGTCCTTTGTGAATTTGCTAAGAAAAACACTTATTGCCTTGCCCGCGTGAGCCTGCCTTTGAATCAGATAATCGTCGTAGGCGCCCTTAGAGGCAAGCGCCTGTTTCAATTCAGAGCCGACGCCCAACACCCCGTGTTCGTAGGCGTTTACAAGCAGCTCTGTCAATGAGCTTATGAAATTGGCGATAAAGCCGTCGTCCAATCCCATGCCCTCAAGCATGTTTTGTAAATCTACGGTGGCGGCGTTAACCTCAGCGAGGCTCCCGCCTGTCGTCAACTTCATAAGCGGCTGCCAGTCTGTCTCTAAGCGTTGGATGAATATGAATGTTACGTCGTCTTCCGGTGTTGCCGCCTGTCTGGTAAAACTCTGATAGAGGGCGTTTTTGAACGAGGCCCGCCTGAAATCCTCTTCAATTCGGTCATGATATAGGCCGCCTTCTGACAACTCTAAAGGGCTTTCATTTAACCCGTCGCTGTATATCAGAATCTTCCCAAAACCGGACATGTCATAAGAATCTATGGCGGCGCTGTCAATGTATTTCATAATAGGCAGGTTATTGCTTTTTATCTTCCGAAGCTCTCCGTCGGATTTCAACACAAGAATGGGAGGCATAGAAAAAATGGCCGCATCCAGCCTTTCAGCGTGAAAGTCAATATAGACAAACGCGGCACAGATTATCTCCTCGGCAAGCAGTTCCTTTTTTATAAACCCTGTGTAGGATTTAAGGAATCTCCTGAAGTCAAAATCCCCCCTGCCAATAGCCTCGTCTATCAGATGGTTGACAAACGATGTGGTAAGAATCGAAGTAACCGAGGCCGAAAGGCCCTTGCCCATTGCGTCAGATATGAAAAATATTACCTTGCCGCTTTCAATCTCTCTGATTGAGTAGCTGTCGCCGCTTAGTATGTCCAGTGGGACGTAGCATATCTCGGCGTGCCATATGGTCTTGCCCGCGTTGGTCTCAAGTTTAATATGGTTGAGGTCGTTTCTGATAATCTTCAGCTCTTTGAGAAAGGCCAGTTCCTGCTGCGTCGAGTGGTATTTCTCTTTATAGCGCAGGAGCTGAAGTTCCTGGCGGCGGCTCTTCTCGGCCAGGTTGTCCAACACAAAGCCCTGAATGGCAATTCTGACGGCATTCATCAGGTTTTTTAACAGTATGGGTTTTGTAATAAATTGGTTAACGCCTAAGTTAATCGCCTGAATAAGAAAATCAGTATCCACATAACCGGTTATCATAATAATGGGCACTCTGGAGTCCTTCGCCCTGATGTGCTTGACAAGCTCTATGCCGTTAGCCTCCGGCATCAGGTAGTCGGTCATGACAAGATCTATCTGATTTTCATTGAACATAGTTAGGCCGCTTAGGCCGTTATCTGCAACGATGACATTCTTAAAAATCTTGCGCAGCTTGGCAGTCAGCCTCACCGGCTCCTCATCCTCGACATAGAGCAGGGTCAGATTGCCAGTTATTTCAGAAAAGTCCATATCAAGCATTGCCGATTATAAACTATGCGGCTGAAAATCAACAACTGACCTGTGAAGCAGCAGAGCGCAATGGGCGAATAACGCCGCTTTAAATATTTTTCTTGACACATCCAGCCTAATGAATTAATCTAAAGCTAAGGGTTTAATATTGACGTGAACAGAGGGGGGTGAAGTATGGCAAAAACTATTCGGGCCACATTTATGGGCGGTCATATTGAACTTCTGGAAAAATCAGAAATCCCGGAGGGCGCTGAACTAACGGTTACTTTTGAGACGGCCCGGAAAGTGGGAAATCAATCCACATGGGCACAGGTGGCTGAAGAGATCAGCTCCCAAGGCAATTTAATGGGAAAATCTGAAGAGATCAATAAATTTGTCAGAGAGTTTAGAGATAATTTCAGCTTATGAGAAAATATCTGCTCGATACAAATATCATTTCATACTTAGACGACCCTCAATCTCCATATCAGAAACCTATTGTCAACCGGCTTTCAAGTCTTGGCAGCGATGATTTTGTTCTGTCGAATAAAACAAGTTTTCATTTGAAAGTTGCAATGGTTACTGAACTATCCTTTTCTTAGTCCGTCATTCCAGTCATATTTTGTCATTCCGGCTTGTCCGGAATCTGTCCTCATATCTCAGAATATGCAAAATCATCATGAAACAACCCGATTCCGGACAAGCCGGAATGACGGCAAGGGACAAGGATGACAACAAACTAATCAACTACCGCTTATTTATGATGGAGAAAAAATTTGCCATGGCTATGGTAGAAGCGATTAATTTTGCGGGGCGGTCATCTCGTCATAAAATCGGTAGTTGTTTTTCAGTTCCTTTTTCACTTCATACATGGCGATGTCGGTGTGTTTAAGCATGGTCTCTATCTTCTTATCGTCCTCAATAATGCCGCTTAAAGGATACGTCTCTATGCCTATGCTTGCCCCTATAGAGCAGACGCCGCCTTTTATCTGAAACGGTTCACTAAGCGCCGTTATAATCTTCTCCGCTATTGTCACAATGGAGTCGCGGTCTTTTACCTTTGACAGGATTACCGTAAACTCATCGCCGCCCAGGCGCGACACGGTGTCAGTCTTTCGCACACTTGCCAAAAGCCTCGCGGCAACCTCTTTCAAGAGCATATCGCCGCTGTCGTGACCAAACGTATCGTTTACCTGTTTAAAGCCGTCAAGGTCAATAAATAACAGCGCGGCCTTATGGCCTTCGCGCTTAGCCATCTCAAGGGCGCTTGCAAGGCGGTCCATGAACAGGGTTCTATTGGGCAGCCTTGTCAGCGCGTCGTAGTGGGCCATCTGTTCAAGCTGCCTCTGAAGCAGCTTTCTCTCAGTGATATTTTTAAGCATATATACGCACTGCATTACCGTGCCACGGGCATTTCTTATTGGCGATGAGCTGCAATTGACATAAATCTCCCTACCCTCCGCGTCATAGTGAATGTGCTCCGCGCTGGCAAATTCGCCTGTCTCTGCGGTCTCGGCGATAGGACACCTGTGTTGCTTGCACGGTTTCTTGTCGTTGTGAATAACGCTGTGGCACGTATTGCCTGTCACATCGCCCTGGCGCAGGCCATATTCTTTATAAAACACGGCGTTTGCCTCCGCTATCTTATAGTTCCCGACATTTATCACAACCAACGCGTCGTTCATGCTGTTAAGGACGGTATGAACAAACTGGTTTGATTGGTTTACCGCGTCAATGGCAAGACCGTTTTCGATAATTCCTAACAAAGAGTTTGCCACCGCCGTTAAGAACTCCTCCTCAACGGGGTTTCTCTTGTGGCCGTGTTCAACGTACAGATTCAGCACTCCATGTATCTTGCTGCCCGACTTAATGGGAATGCAATAGTGGCCGTGTTCCTGCATTCCGTCAAAACCGATGTCATGTAACTCATTGAGGCAGTCGGCAAAGACAACCTCCCCGGTGGCCGCCGCCCGTCCACACAGGCACATACCAAACGGTAAGGTTGAGCAGTTGCCGGATGACGAGGGGTTAAGATTGCGCTCAGCGGCCATTATCAGATATTGCGAGCTGTCATCTACTAAAAAGATACTTCCCTTATGTTGTATGCCTATCCAGCCTATCGTAAATAGTAAGTCCAGTATGGTCTGGAGCTTCCTCTGAAGCGTATCGTTTTCTATGGCAATTCTTAAAATGGAGTTAGTTACGCGCTGCGTCTGGAGGGTATCGTCAAGTTCCTTTGTGCGCGACGCCACGCTGTTTTGCAGCTCATCTGTGTAATTGGCTATCTTAGCCGCCATCTTATTAAATATCCCCGCGAATTCGGCCAGCTCATTACTGCCTTTTATATGGACGGGCTGCGGGTTCTCTCCATTATAAACCGCCCACGCCGCGTCTTTAAGCTCTACCAACGGGCCTGAGAGCCATTTAGATAGAACAATGCTAAGCGCAATGGAGGCAGCTATAATGACAAGAATGAGAGTCATTACAACGCGTGACATCTTCATGTCCAACTCTTTGAATTCCCTGTTATGCGCCGCCTCATATTGCCTTAGAAAATCTGCCATACGCTGGTTAGAAAACGCCGCCTGTATATAGCCTATCCTGTTATTGTTTATTTCTGCCGGGAATAAGAGGACGGTTTCTGAATCGGTATTTGAGATTATAGGGCTATGTCCATTAGGGGGATTGAGCTTTGAGACGTCAACATTTGATGACGGCGCGGCGTCCCCGCCGTCTGCTATGACTTTCCCTGTCAGGTCAACTATTTGTAATGATGAGATGTTCATAACAGATTTTAGCTGCTTAGTTAACAGGTTCATTCCCTCTATGTCGCGCCGGTCAAGTGCCCCGGCAAAGAGAGGCGGCAGATTTGCCGCAACGCGCTTGAGCTTGTTCTGACGGTCTTGTTCATACTGGCTTATAAATTGATCTTTCAGGTTATTTCTAAGGATTATGGTGTTTTTATACCCTATGTGGTCTGCGATAAAAATCACTGCCGCGACAAGACAAATAGAAATCACGCAAATACTTATGGCGTACTTCTTTCGTATCGTTAAATTATAAACCACCTAAGCTCCTCGCCGCCCATCGCCGCCTCTGGCTGCCTCTCGTTCGCTTTGCTGTCTGCGATTACGTTGGGTCAATGCGACATGATATAAATACATATAATTAAAAGTCAAGAGGGGGTGAAACTGCCCATTATTATGTTGAAGTTGACATAGTTTTATGAAATCAGGTAGTTTAATCGGGACGTATATTACTTTGTAAAGGAGCGAACTGTGAAAAAGATAGCCGTTTTTACAAGCGGGGGCGACGCACCGGGGATGAACTCAGCGGTAAGGGCAGTTGTGCGAACCGGAATCCATTATGGATTTGAGGTAATAGGCATAATGCGCGGCTATCAGGGAATGATGGCCGGGGAGTACAAGAAAATGGAGCTTCGCATCGTGTCAAACCTGCTCAAACACGGGGGCACAATTCTGAAAACCTCCCGCAGTAAGGAATTTATGACCGATGCAGGCATGCAAAAGGCGGCGGACTTCCTTCACAAAGAGGAGATTGACGGCCTCATTGCCATAGGCGGAAACGGCACGCTGACTGGTTTGCTGGGGTTTCGCAAGTTCTACAAAGGCAAGATTATAGCCATGCCCGGCACGATAGATAACGACCTCTACGGCACTGACAATACAATCGGGTTCCACACGGCAGTCCAGACAGCACTCGATGTTATAGATAAAATAAAGGACACGGCAGCCTCGCACGAGAGGGTCTTTATCGTAGAAGTTATGGGGGCGCATTCAGGGCATGTCGCAATGCATGTGGGAATATGCGGCGGGGCTGAGGAGATACTCATCCCAGAGGTAGATACAAGTTTATTAAGCACTATTACCCACCTCATCAGCGGCTGGCGTAAAGGCAAGACCAGCAGCCTCATCGTGGTTGCCGAGGGATGTTCTGAGGGCGGGGCATATCAGGTGCTTGAAAAGACCAAGCAGCTTGACTTATCGGTGCAGATAGGCTCTGACGGCCTTGACTGCCGGGCGGTGGTAATAGGGCATATTCAGCGCGGTGGCACGCCGGTGTATTTTGACAGGCTGCTGGCAAGCAAACTAGGCCTGTTTGCAGTTGAGAAACTCATCGAGGGCGCTGACAACGTCATGGTCGGAGAGATAAACAACCAATGCGTCACGACGCCTATTGAGGATGCCGTCACTAAGAAAAAATCTATCGAGCCGTTTATGATGAAGGTGGCGCAGATACTGTCCATATAAGCGATAATCCCTCACAGCTTGCTAATCCTGCCGCAGCTCAGGGTTAGCCAAGCATGCGGCGCGTTAGGCTTTCGTGGGCTGCACTGGCCAGATAGGTACGTGCGCCAATATCGGCTGTGGGCGCGCTGCCGTAGGACATCAGGGCCACCATAGTTGCCGCCCGTTCTCTGTCAATCTTGCGTTTCAGGGCAGAGAGGCCAGCGCTCTGCCGGCCTTTTTTCGCGCTTAACAGTGTGATATTCTTTGGGGCGTTGTGCCTCACTACAGAGACCGGCGCAGTGGATACGAGATAGAGAGTTTGGCCGCTGTCTGTTGATTTCTCTACGTAGATGTGTTTTGCATGAGAGCGTGTGAGAAGATTTTTCATAATAGCAGCGTTTTTGTAATCCACAAAGGCAATCGCTGTGGTGAACCTCTCCGGCAGGGTATTCATATCAGTGATGTCAACATACTTTGTCTGGCCGGCGTCTTTGAAAATATAATCAATTTTTACGCATGCAACGCCCTTGTTTGCAATGCCGATGTCCATCGCGCACTTGCGGGACAGGTCAATCTCCCTCGACTTTGTAAAAGGCCCGCGGTCTGTAATCCTGACTATGGTAGATTTGCCGTTTCTTGGGTTTGTCACCCTGAGGTTAGTGCCAAATGGCAGAGTCTTGTGAGCCGCCTGATTTGAATTCATATCATAGATAACCCCTGATGCAGTTTTCTTGCCGTGATACTCCGGCCCAAACCATGAAGCCGCGGCATATTTAGTAGAGGCGGCCTCTGAAGGGGCAGAGTTAAGAATAAGCGGTACTATCAATGATACCATTAAAAGATAAGGCAAAATGCTGCGAATAGACTTAGCTTGTGTCATAAAAACCTCCGGCGTTTACATTTTTCTCCTTAGCTGAGCACTTAACTGAGCTGCAACTACTGGCCGTAAATACTAAGGCAGACACCCGAAAAAACACGAGTCACTTAAACTTTCAGGCAGATTTCACCGCGAATGCGAAACCACTCTTTGGGCTATCCCCATCAGAAAACCCTTCTTGAAATCTTAAACCTATGCACCCGCCGACAGATTTTCACACCGGCTATTTCATAGATTTTGAACCTGCCCCAACCGGTTTTATCTTACAACAGAGACAGGTCTGTTGTCAAGGGCTATTTTTCACTTCCAACCTCTTTATTTATTAATTTATTTTATTAACTTATTAATATTTTTTGTGGTAATATACGTCATGCGTGACTTAAATCATCGCTATATATTTGGAGCCGAACGCCGGAGAGCCTTGTCCTTGCGGCGTTTTGAGGGGGCACGGGTTGGATGATAAGTTAAAGGTGTTTTGTACGGTTGCCGAGTTGAAGAGTTTTTCTAAGGCCTCTGAGGTAATTCATCTTACGCAGCCGGCAGTCAGTTCGCAGATACAGGTCTTAGAAGAATTTTACAACACGAAACTCTTTGAGCGCACCACAAGCAGCGTCATCCTCACGGCGTCGGGGGAGATTCTCTACGAGTATGCAAAGAAGATATTGTCATTATACACAGACGCCGAGAAGACCATCTGCAAACTTACGGGGCTGGTAAAAGGGTCAATTAAAATCGGCGCAACATCATTGATAGGGCATCATGTGCTTGCGGCAATGTTTGCCGATTATCAGAAGATAAGCCCGAAACTGAAGATATCCTTGCGTCTTGGCAACTCGAAAAGGATAGTGGAGATGATGAGCTCAGGCGCAATTGACGTAGGCTTTGTCGAGGGCGGCATAAAAGGGCATAAAATAAACGTTATGAAGCTCTGGTCAGACGAGCTGTTTCTGATAGTGCCGACAGGGCATGCGCTGGCAAAATATGAAGACATTTCCATTGAAAAGGCTCTGCGGGAGACCTTCATCATCAGGGAGGATGTCTCAGGGTCGGGGAAATTAATCGAGGAGTTTTTCTGTAAATGCAATATTAATATTCAACACCTGAAGATTTTCATGGTGTCAGAGAGCATCGAGGCCATAAAAAACGCGGTGCTCGAGGGCTTAGGCGTGGCGTTTTTGTCTCGCCTGTCAGTAAAGAAAGAGATTCTAAGCGGGCAGTTAAACGCGCTGCGAATAAAGAAAAACAGGATAACCCAGGACATCTCGATAGTCTATAGCAAGAAAAACAACTCATCATACCTTGTGGATGAGTTCCTCGCCTTTGCCACCGGTTATAAGTACGACAAGATATTTACAGAGGACTGACATCGGGTTGATTATTTTTTGATAATGTGCTATATTTACATGTAAGAGCGGTGAGTCTAAAAAGAGGGGGTGTTTGGTATGACAATAGGGCAGGTGCCTGCGGGCATAACGGTTAGCGCCGCTGACAAGGAGTTAAGCGCCAGAGCCGCAAAAGATGTCCCTGATAAAACTCCCAAAAGACAAACAGACACCGAGAGCATCGGCACAGAGGCATACACGTTAGAGATAAATAACGCTAAAACGCCCGTACAGAGTACTTCTACAACGATAAAAGATGAGACTGAGGCGGTTAGTTTTGCCGCTTTCGCTAAGAAGTCTATCCTGCAAAGCCCTGACAACGCCGTTGCCTCGCTTGCTTTCAATACTTCACGGGTAGCAGGATTGATGAGCGGGTTTTCCACTGAAACCGCCGCTACTTAAATCTGCCGCCGCTCTTGCCGCGCGGGTCAGCCGGGGCAGCGGGTCAGCCGGGGCAGCGGGTCAGCCGGGGCAGCAGGGACGCCAAAAAGCGGGGACGCCAAAAAGCGGGGACGCCAAAAAGCGGGGACGCCAGGGCCGCTTGAGATAATTGGAAGAATCACATAATAATATAGGGGCGCAATGGGCATACAACCTGAAAAAGAAGATACTTTTCAGGTTCATGGCAATAGTCGGCGTTTGTGTCGTGGTGTTGACGGCTGCCGCCATTGTTATAGTGAATAACGCCCGTTTGAACGATTCTGTCGGTTTAGTTCAGGAACTCTCTTCTGTTATCCAATCAAGCCTGAAACATTTGATGATGACACGGTCTCCTTCGATAGGACAGGCAATAGGGCAAATCGCGGAACATGTAGCAAAAAACAACAAAGATACCATCTCATCCATCATCATATTAAACACAAAGGGTGAGGCCGTCTATTCAACTGACGGGCGCGACGTAGGCAGAGTAGTTTATGATAAGGAAAAGGCCGCCTTTTGCATTGGCTGCCACAGTGCTAATGACAGACATTTACAACAATACAGCATGGTTGTGAAGGACAAAAACGGCTTGACTGTCCTTAGAAATGTCTCCGTTATCCCTAATGAACAGCAGTGTTATGGCTGCCACGGCGCGGCGCGAATTAATGGCAAGCTGGTAGTGGACCAGACGCTGCAACGCTCTAAGACCGGTACACTGAAAATTGATGCGCTAATAGTTATTGTCGGCCTGTCCTGTGTTTTACTGCTTATTCCGCTTCTTTCCGCAAAGATTAATAAATACGCAGATGAGATAATTGCCCAAAAAGAGGAGGCCGCCCTGCTCTATTCATTGATTGAAAAGATAAGCAAGACCATTAATATCGAGGAACTGAAAAAAATAGTCGTGGATATTTTCAACAATGCCATAAATGCCGACCATGTATCTGTGGTCATGCCCAAAAGAAGCGGCAAATATAGCGTGTTTACTAAGACATCGGCAGGCGGCGGTATTGTCCGAAGGAGGATTGAGGCAGAGGACCCGCTCATAGGAAAGATAAATCTATGGATGGATGGAAGGTTAAACAATTTGGTCATATCGCGTGACAGAAAAGATATATGCTTAAATATCTCCAAGCCCGGCGAACCTCTTGCGTTGATTAACGCCACCGCGGCAGCGTTTGAACCAAGAAAGATTGACCTGTTGCGAGCGCTGTCCAGCCACATAGCCGTTGCGTTTGAGAATGCGTATCTCTATGCTATGGCCATTACGGACGACCTTACCCGTTTATATACGAAGCGCCATTTCAGCTACACCATCGAGAAGGAACTGATAAACGCCGACAAGTCAGGCAATGGCCTTACCCTTCTGATGATTGACCTCGATGATTTCAAAACTGTAAACGACGGTTATGGACAAGAGGTCGGGGACTTTGTGCTTGAGAGCGTGGCACAGCGCATAAAGGACTCCATTCGGGAACATGACAGCGCCTTCAGATACGGCGGCGAGAAGTTCGCCGTTATCCTGCCCGTAACCGGCGTTGCAAATGGGTGCATGGTGGCAGACAGGATTAGGAAAAACATAGAGGAGCTGCCATTCGAACAGGACGGACTGTCAATACAGATGACAGTCAGCGTGGGGCTTGCGGATTATAAACAGGACGGCAACATCTCATCCCAGGAGCTGGTCGCTAAGGCTGACAGCGCCCTCTACGAGGCCAAGTGGATTGGCAAAAACACTGTCGTCATCAGAGACGAAAGACATGCCGCCTGACTTTGCAGTTGCGGGCAGATGCTTAGACGTCATAAACTCCACCATATACCCCGCTCTGATTGAGGTCTCAGAAGGTAGGATCATCTCAATTGCAAAGAAATATACACGATGCGGCCAATTCATAATGCCGGGGTTGATTGACTCCCATGTCCATGTGGAGAGTTCTATGCTGGTACCTTCTGAGTTTGCCCGGCTTGCCTCTGTGCACGGCACGGTGGCGGTAGTCAGCGACCCACATGAGATTGCCAATGTGCTTGGGATAGAAGGCATTGACTATATGATAGAAAACGCGGCGGACTCAGCCATTAAATTTTACTTTGGGGCGTCTTCGTGCGTCCCCGCAACTGTCTTCGAAGCTGCCGGGGCCTCTGTTGATACTGAAGCGGTTGAGGCACTGTTAAAACGCCGCGGCATTAAATACCTGAGCGAGGTCATGAACTACCCCGGCGTTATTAACGGCGACCCCGCTGTTATGGCCAAAATCAGGGCGGCCTTAAAGTACGGCAAACCAATTGACGGCCACGCACCGGGCCTCAGAGGCGCTCCATGCGAGAAATACGTAAAGGCGGGGATTACGACAGACCACGAATGCCTGAGCCTTGACGAGGCGCTTGAGAAGATATCATATGGCATGAAAGTACTGATACGTGAAGGCTCTGCGGCAAGGAATTTCGATACCCTTTCGCCGCTTATTAAAGACCACAGCGCCCATGCAATGTTTTGTTCTGACGACATCCACCCCGACACCCTCGCGGCAGGGCATATTAATCTCATGGTCAGACGGGCGCTTATGGACGGGCATGACATAATGAAGGTGATGCAGTGCGCCTCTGTTAATCCTGTGTTTCACTACGGCCTTGATGTCGGTCTTTTGCGGGTGGGTGACCCGGCTGATTTTATTATAATTGACGACATAGAGAGCTTCAACGTGATAAGGACATATGTCAATGGACGGTGTGTTGCTGAAAATGGACTTCCCCTGATTGCGCACACGCCCTGTAGAGTTGTGAATAATTTCAAGGCTGCCCCCAAAAACCCTGCCGATTTCTTTATTGCTGACTCTGGCGGCGCGTTAAACGTTATAGGCGCAGTTGATGGAGTGCTCATCACTGAAAAGCTGCATGGACGGGCGAGGGTATTGGATGGGAATATGGTGTCTGACACAGAGAATGACATACTGAAAGTTGCGGTTGTCAACCGTTATGAGGTGGACGCGCCGCCCGCTGTTGGGTTTATTCATAATTTCGGGCTGATAAAAGGCGCAATAGCCTCATCGGTCGCCCATGATTCTCACAACATTGTGGCCGTCGGCGTTACCGATGACGCTATTAACGCCGCGGTGAATCTGATTATTGAGCATGGCGGGGGGATATGCGCCGTAACCGAAAATGAGAATATGATTTTGCCTCTTCCGATTGCCGGACTAATGAGCAGCCTTAGCGGTTATGAGGTTGCTCTACAATATGCACGGCTTAACGGCATGGCCGCAGCCCTTGGCTCATCGCTTAGCGCCCCGTTTATGACGCTGTCATTTATGGCCCTTCTGGTCATTCCCCATTTAAAGCTCAGCGACAAGGGGCTTTTTGATTCAGACGCGTTTCAATTTACGAGCTTGTTTGAAGTGCATGGAGATTGCCGGTAAGATGGACAGCGCAGTAAGACTGAAGGATGTTACCCGTTCTTACGAGATGGGAAAGGTGAAGGTCGAGGCCCTCAGGGGCGTAACGATGGAGATTGCGGCTGGAAGGTTTAGCGTCATTGCCGGGCCCTCAGGAAGCGGCAAGACCACGCTGTTAAACATTATGGGGCTTATAGACAGCCCAACAGGCGGCACGGTGGAAGTCTGCGGCACTGACGTTTTAAGACTCAACGACGATGCGCTGTCAGATTTCAGGGCGCGCAAGGTCTCCTTCGTGTTTCAGACGTTTAATCTTATCCCCGTGCTAAGCGCCTATGAAAACGTGGAGTACCCGCTCCTGCTTGCCAAAATGCCTGTACAGGAGCGAAAACAACGTACAATGGAAATGCTTGAGGCAGTGGGTATAGCGGATTTCAGCCGCCACCGCCCCAATGAGCTAAGCGGCGGGCAGAGGCAGCGCGTCGCTATAGCGCGCGCGCTTTCAAAGCGCCCGGACATTGTTCTTGCCGATGAGCCGACGGCCAATCTCGACTCAAAGACCGGCAGCGCCATCATTGACTTAATGCTTAGGATGCAGAGAGACCACCACGCCACGTTTATCTTTTGCAGCCACGACCGGCAGGTGTTTGAATATGCCGAGGAACTGTTCATTATGAAAGACGGCCTGCTTATTGAACGCAAGGTAACAACATGAATAAAACCGTGTCACTGGCTATAAGAAACGCGGCCAGAAACAAGCGCCGCTCAATTACCACCGTCCTTGCCATTGCCGTTGGGGCGGCCTCTATCATCCTCTTTGGCGGCTACAAGCAGTCTATGAAATATGGATTTGAAACCAATATCGTCCAAATCATAGGACACCTGCACATATACAGGAGGGGTTTTTTCAGCTACGGCGCTGGTAATCCGTCACACTACAGCATAGACAACTATCAGGGGCTTATTGACAGCATAACCGGCGACCCGCAACTGAGGGATAAGCTCACCGTGACCACGCCTGTTATCTCGTTATTCGGGATAGCGGGCAATTACGCCAAAGACGCCTCTAAGACATTCTTTGGCAGAGGCATTGTCCCGTCTGACAAGGCCGCCATTAACAAATGGAACGACTATGGCATAAGGCTATACAGGGTGAACAGGACAGAAATAACCGATAACGACACAGAAGGCGGTATCATTGGGCAGGGACTTGCCCGGATGCTTCGGTTGTGCGATGAGCTGGCGGTTAAGGACTGTGAAGTACAGCCTGCTGCCGTAGTGAAATCAGATAATGCGGCCAAAGAGGATTTTAGCGCGTTAGAGGAACCATCCACCGCCCTCGAGCCGAAGGGACAGTATCCCCGGCTCGACCTGCTTGGGGCATCCTCCAAGGGCGCTCCAAACGTAGTCAGCCTGTTTATCAGAAAGGCCGTCAACCAGGGCGATAAGATGACTGACGAAAATTATGTCGAGATGCACATAGATTTGGCAAAGAGGCTTGTCTTTGGCAAGGACAAAGGGCGGGTTACCGGCATAATCCTCCAGTTAAAGCACACGCGGGATATTCCCTTTGTGGTGGAGAGGCTTAGGGGGCGTTTCAAAGCGGAAGGCCTTGACCTTGAGACAGAGGATTTCGAGCAGCTTGTGCCGGCCTTTGGGCAGGCCATCTCTATGTTTAACACGATATTTTCATTTATAGCGGTTGTAATGTGTATAATTGTGCTCTTTACCGTGGTTAATACAATAACTATGAGCATAATGGAACGGGTAAACGAGATTGGGACGACACGGGCGCTTGGGGTCAGAAGAAGCGGCATCGTCAGGCTATTCATAACCGAGGGCGCACTGCTTGGCGCCACAGGGGCGACAGTCGGCGTTATTGCCGCAGTGGCTGCCGGCTATATCATTAACATAGCGGGGCTTACGTGGATGCCGCCTTTTAATGTGGAGCCTGTGTATATCACTATACTGATATTTCAGGAGCCGTGGTTTGTCCCGTTGACCTGGGGGTCTCTTACGACATTGTCCATAGTATCGTCGTTTTTTCCCGCGCGCCGGGCCTCGCGCATGGCGGTGGTTGACGCCCTGAGGCATGTGTGATATGAGAGCCGTTATCATATTATTAATCGTCATGCTGTCTCTTCCAGCCTCATATGCAGCGGAGAAGACCTATACCGCCGTGGAGATTGTCACCGCCTCAGACGCGATACGAAACCCGCAGGAGCGCCCCTTCAGCCTCAATGTCCAGTTGATTGAATACAAGGGCGGCGTTAAGGACGATGAGATGGAGCTGCTCGTCTATGCGGCAAAGGAATCGCAAAAGAGCGGCAGATACAGCAGCCTCGTGCGTTTCATAAAACCTGTCAGAGACGACGGCAAGCTGATGCTCAAAGACGGCAATATTCTCTGGTTTTACGACCCTGCCTCAAAGGCGTCGGTGCGCATCTCCCCTGAGCAGCGCATGATGGGGCAGGTCTCAAACGGCGATGTCGTCACCGTGGATTTCCATAACGACTACGAAGCGCACCTCGATGGTATCGAGACGGTTGCCGATGGCGATAAGCGCATGACAGAGTGCTATAGACTTACTATGAAGGCAAAAGACGACTCGGCGACCTATGATAAAATTGACTACTGGGTTGCAAAGCAGACGATGAGGCCGGTCAAAGGGAAATTCTACGCACAGAGCGGCAGGCTTCTGAAGATTGCCTTTTACAGAGGGTACAGGCAGGAGCTGGCAGTTGAGCGCCCGACCGAGGTTATCATCATTGACGGCCTGAACAAGGACTATGTTACGAAGATGATATTCAGCGATTATAAGTACAGGGACTTCCCCCGAATGTGGCTTCAGAAGGACTACCTGCCGCATTTCAAGCCTGAATAGTATGGCCAGACTGCTGGCTATCCTCATCCTGGCCGCACTGCTGGCAACCCGGTCTGTTGCCTTCGCAGATGACGAAGACTTATTAAATCTGATACCTGAGACCTCACCGCAGTCCGCTCCTGTACAAAGCACCGACAGACCATATCACCTAAAGACATTCATCGAGGATGAGCTTCAGTACGGCCTCGTAAGAGATACGCGCATCCCCGACGGGGACATTTATAAGTGGCTTAACCGCCTGAGCCTTGACCTGAGGGCAGACCTTGCCGTATCTCCCGAATTATCTATCAATATATCAAACAGGATAAATCTGCTTAACAGCGGGATAAACACGTCGCTTCTGAATGATTACAAGGAGTTTTATGCCGCGTATAAGATTTCCGACGGCGTGTATCTGGACGCCGGGCGGATTAACATCAGAAACGGCACAGCCGTCGGCTATAATCCCACTGATTACTTCAAAGTCTTTGCCGCCAATAACCGCATCTCTGACGACCCATCTGTGCTGATGGACAACCGGCTTGGCACAGTTGTGCTAAGAGCACAGGCGCTGTTTGAAAAAGGCAGCCTCACGCTGGCCTATGCCCCGCCGCTTGCCAATCCACAGGGGGCTGTGTGGACGGCGCAGGAAAACTCCTTTGCCAATCTTGGGCGAACCAACTCGCGCTCACGCCTTTTCGCCTCCTTAGCCATGACATTTCTTAAAAACATCAACCCTGAAATCCTGTTCTATAACGAGGCCGGAGCTGCCAGCGCCGGGCTTAACCTCTCGGCAGCCGCCAGTGAGTCAGTCATCGTCTATGTTGAGTATAACGGCAGATTTGCCCCAAATCTGCTTGCAGAAGCCGCGAAAAGTACCGGTATGCCGCTGTCTCTGAGTGGTTCAGACAGCGGCAACAGGCTGAGAAATCAGCTTGCGCCGGGGGTTTCGATAAGCCCAATTAAAGATGTCAACACATGGATAGAGTATCACTATAACGGCAGCGGACTGACCAGGGGGCAGTGGACACAGTGGAGTAACTCAGCAGCCTACGCACAGACGCTGATGGGCAGTCCAGCCACTCATGAAGCAGGTAACGGCATGTTGGGGGAGCTGTGGACGCTTCGCCAGTGGGCGCTTGCCGAACAGGAGCCGCTTTGCAGACATTACCTGTTTTACAGGGCTGCGTGGCAGAAGGTCATCACAAGGGCGCTTGACCTGACGTCCATGACAGCCGTCAATCTCTATGACTGGAGCTATTTCATTCAGAATACGGCCGAGTATCACATCGGCGGGGCTGCCGTGCTAAGCCTTACTCTGCAGTTAAACCAGGGCGGCAGGTCAAGCGAATTTGGCTCGGCCAAAGGCATGGGCAAAATTAAGACGGCCTTCAGGTATTATTTCTGAACACGGTAAATTTGTTCTGACTGATAAAACAAGTTTTCATAGGAATTTGCAGTGAT
>JAKOEO010000002.1:24954-26952 GCA_022321325.1 Candidatus Magnetominusculus sp. LBB02
TGGCAAAAAACTAAGCAACTACCGCTTATTTACGATGGAGAATAAATTTACCGTGTATTTCTGAATGGACAGATTTAGTTTTTATAGAGAAATGTGCTACTATAGACAATCATTCAATAGGAATGCCTATCATATGAGATAGAGGGAGGCCGAATGAGGAAGGTTATTAGCGGTTTAGCAATGCTTCAGCAAAGAATAAATAGGGTGGCATTAATTTTAGCAGCGGTATTTCTTGCCTGCGCATTGCTTACAATATCCAAAGAGGCGTCGGGGGCATATGGGTATTACAATGATATTTGCGGCCATACGTGGAATAAGATGATTAATTCCGGCAAGAAATACTGGTGGGGGATAGCGTCCTCCATTGACGGCACTAAACTGGCGGCGATAGAATATAATGGATATATCTATACATCGGGCGACAATGGCACTACATGGACACAGCAGATAGTGCCCGGGCAGAGGGGATGGGTTTCCATCGCGTCCTCAAGCGACGGCACTAAAATTGCCGCAGTTGAAAATGACAATCTGACAGATGGAGGAATTTGGCAGGGGACATTTACAGGCGGCGCATGGAGCTGGTCAAGCACACATGCCGCCACTAACAATTACTATATGTCTGTGGCGATGTCTGCCGATGGCGGGCAAGTATATGCGGCTGATTACTCAGGGAATGTTTACTCGTCAGCCGGCCATTGGACCAGCCATTCTGCCGGTGTACATAATTACTCATTGGCGACAACTTCAAATGGGACAAACGTATACGCAGGGACGGTAAACGGGTGGTTTCATTATTCGTTTGACAATGGCACGACCTTTACTGCTTCCAACCAATCAACCAGTGCATTTGGAGATCTTGGATATCGCTACTGGTGGGGCATATCCACGGGAACATCGAGAGGTAACGGGGATATATTTGCAGTTGACGGCGACGGCGGCAATGTCATAGCCTTAACTTTTAACGTTGTCGGCTCGCAAATAAGCACTGCCCTCAGCGGCAAGAACATAACGTCTGTATCATACGATAACTTTTATGACGATACGGGCACTACGAATGATTTTGTCGCAGTTACTGATTTTGGCGCCGGTGGAACAGGCGGTTATCTTTATACGTCATCATGTTCAACCGGCACATCCGGCGTCAGCTTTGGCAGCTGGAATATAGAAGATACCGACAATGCTACGGGAACGGCAGCCACCACAACGCCGCGCATGTGGTCGTCGGTTGTGGTAAGCAACAGCAACGGCAGCCTCGGAATGCAAATAGCCGCAGCCGAGTATGGCGGGTATATCTGGACGCGCACGCAAAAACATCCCACCTATCAGGTAGCCGTCAATAAAGGCACAGGTACTGGTAAAGGCATAATATATGCTTCGTCAAGCAATATAACGTGGACAGGGGACAACGGCTCGACAGATGTTTTTTTCCCCTGCCCCGACTACGCAACCCTGACAGCGGAGCCTACTGATTTAAGCAGCACCTTTGACGGCTGGGTAGGATGCGACAACACAAGCGGCGCAAAGTGTACCGTGAGGCTGGTAAGACCACGGTCTGTACAGGCCGTATTCGGCCTCTCCGCAACCGACCATAAGATGATTGTGAGCACATCGGGAACCGGCACGGGCACTGTGACAAGCTCTCCAACGGGAATAATTTGCGGAACAAACGGCACATCATGCAGCTCTACGTTTCCTGACAATTATACGGTAACTCTAACCGCCTCGGCAGACAACAGCAGCGCCATTAAGAGCTGGACTGGGTGCGATTGGTCAAGCGGCTCTCTATGTACAGTTACGCTGTTATCCAACAGAACGGTCTCGGCAATATTTCAGTCTGGGTCGTCAACTCTGAGTGTGACAAAGTCTGGCACAGGCACGGGCACGGTTTCAAGTTCCCCATCAGGCATAAGCTGCGGTACGACATGTACCAGCACATACGCAACCGGCGCAACTGTAATCTTGACGGCAACGCCTGACAGCGGCAATAGTTTTTCGGGC
>JAKOEO010000002.1:26962-30609 GCA_022321325.1 Candidatus Magnetominusculus sp. LBB02
CGGCGCAACTGTAATCTTGACGGCAACGCCTGACAGCGGCAATAGTTTTTCGGGCTGGAGCGGCTGCGATACCACAAGCGGCGCCCAATGTACGCTTTCTGTCTCCGGCAACAAGACGGTAACGGCGACATTCTCGCAAGGCTTGACGTCTCAATATGTCCTGACGCTAACTAAAACCGGCGCAGGCTCAGGCACGGTAACAAGCTCGCCAACGGGCATAAGCTGCGGCACGACATGTTCAAATACATTCACATCGGGGACATTCTTAACGCTGACGGCAGTTCCTGACAGCGGCAGTGCGTTTTCAAGCTGGTCTGGGTGCGACTCAGCAACCGGTTCTACCTGTTCTTTTACGATGTCAACAAATAAGACGGTTTGGGCAGCGTTTACCACGCAGACTGCGTCTTCATATACCCTGACAGCAGGCAAGAGTGGAAGCGGAAATGCGACGATAACGTCCAGCCCCGGCGGCATAACCTGCGGTTCAACGTGTTCTAAGACATACTCGGCAGGCACCACGGTAACACTTGATGCGTGGCCGGACAATAACAGCAGCTTTACAAGCTGGAGCGGCTGTGATTCATCAAGCGGTTCCACATGCTACGTTTCGGTGTCATCGGATAGAACAGTCTCGGCTGCCCTGACGTTGACGTTGTCCAATGACAACGCCTCTGCGTGGATTAAGGCGCTCTATAACCAGTACTCATCGTGGTTTGGCAGCCCCTCAGGCAGCGTTACGACGGCAACTGCGGCAAGCGGCACGTACTACGTCCAGTGGTATACAAACGGCGCTGCCCTTGTGGCCTGGACAGACGGCAATATGTACACCTACTACAACGGCAGCTGGTACAGCCTCGGGATAAGCTGGCAGAGTACCAATAACCTCTATGTTGCGGCAACCGGCGCGTTAAACTCTATATATAATCAATATGTATCGTGGTACGGAGCTATGTCGGGCAACATGTTGACGATTACGTCGTCAAGCGGCATATACTACGTCCAGTGGTACAGCAACGGGGCGGCCCTTACGGCTTGGACAGACGGCAATATCTATGGTTATTACAACGGTTCATGGTACGATTTCAAGACAAGCTGGACAAATATAGCAAGCGACGCCTCTGCGTGGCTTACTGCTATTTATAATCAGTATTCGTCGTGGTTTGGCAGTCCCTCAGGAGGCGTACTAACGGCAACGGCGTCAAGCGGCACATATTATACGCAATGGTTTACAAATGGAGCGGCGCTTGTGGCATGGACAGACGGCAATATGTACACCTGGTACAATAACTCATGGATAGGCTTAGGGATTAGCTGGCGATAAGTCTGGCCATGAATTAACAAGGGTGCCGATTAAGACAAGGCTGCCGATTAAGACAAGGGTGCCGATTAGGGCGCACTGGCGGATGTCTTTGTCAGTCAGCGCCGACCTGATTAGCAACTCGCTTTAATGACGATACAGCGGGCAGTTTGTTTTATTAGCTAAGCCATTACTGAACACACAATGAAAAATAAATTAATTAAATATTATTCTTATTTTCTCTTATTATATTTACTGTTTGGACTGCTTTTTTTGTACTCCCGCTATGAAATGTTCTGTTATGGACGAGAACATTGCCTCAGCTTTATATCCTTTGTTAAATATTTACATCACAATTATATCTGTGAAAATATTATGTGCAGAAGTTTTTTTAATATACAAGAATATTATGGCTTTATTATAACGTTCAGTATTATCGTATTTTCTTCATACCTGTTATATATAATTAAGAATAAGTACGGGAATGTTCAGTCAGCCATAAATAAAACCCTGATGGTTCTAAACAAATACGCAGTGCCGATATTATTTATATACATAATATTAATGCTAATCTGGTCGTATTGCTATTTGTTTATAAATCCATTCAGATTAACGATAAACCCCGGAGGGGATTCTGCATTTCATACGCAGATATATTACAACCTGAGCCATGGCAATGGGCCTGAAACATCTATTTTCTTTAAAAGCGGAGATTTTATCCATGACAATCCATATTATTACGCCTCTATTTTCTCTATGGGGCCTTATTTTATATCAATATTAATTCTGCCTTTATTATATTTGTTATACCCATATCCGCCCATGCATATATATGTCATCGTAATAGTAGTGTTTACTATAGGAGCTCCTGGAATGTATCTGGCAGTCAGACAACTGAAGGGAAGCAAAGCGCTATCGCTTATTGGAGCAATTGGATATTGCATATTGCCGCAAATGGAACATACAATTTTTCATTTTGGATATCCTGAGGAGATAAGTTATGCCTTTATCCCATATTTATTTGCCGCACTCTTTGCAAGAAAATGGAAATGGTTTTACCTATCAGTTTTTATCATTGCATTTATAGGTTATCCATACACGTATGTGACCATAATAATTGGGATAGCTGCGGCGATGTTTTTTAGAGCGCCTATTGCAGGCGGTATAACTGTATTAATAGGAGCGTTGGCTAATATTTATACAAGCGCTGTGATTAAACAGTCTATTTGCGGCATTGCTTCAAATCCAGATATGAGTATTTTTAAGGAAAAGGCAGTTAACTTTGTAACTCAACCGGATTCATATTATAAAGTAGGGTTTCTTGATCAAACGGTATATATTTATTTAATATTAATCACGGTAGCTTTTTTACCATTATATGCCCTCAGAGGAAAATGGAAAAATCAGGCAATAGGACTATTTCTCATATCTTTTGGCGATGCCTTTGTCAACTCATTTCGTTTAACCGGTTGGTATAGCCATCGAACCGCCGGCTGGGTAATTCCGCTATATTTGGCTGCGTTTATGGTTTGCACGAGTGACCATGAGCAGGCAAATACTGAAAAGCCGCAATTTTATAAAATTGCAAGGATGGTTATATTTGCAGGCATTGTATCAATGACGCTTTGGACTACGCTCAGGTATCCATGGGTTGGGCTGAATAGTTTCCTCAGAGTAGATCTGGACTATTATAAGCTTCACGATCCATATAATGAAAGCAAAAATATTCGCGAGGTTTTAACGCAGCTTCCCGCTACAGAAAGAGCAAGGGCAATCCTTAATAAAATAAATGAAATAGTTGCAGATAACGCCTCAATTGCATATCTGGAAAATATTGGGATAGGGAATTATTTAGCCAATAGAAAAAACGCATGGCAAATAGATGATGGCTTTCCGGACAGCGTTGAGTATTTTATTATATCCGGAATTAACTCATCAGTAAGGGTAAATGCAGGAGTTAAAAAAAGGCTTTTAGCGTTAATAGAAAAAGATAAGAGCGAATTAATATATTATGACGATCCATATCTATTAATATTTAAAAACAAAGATCCAAAACCGCCGCCCCGTCTTGAAAGTGTATTGCAGTGGGACGTTATGCTGCATCCATGGAGGTCATGCAATAAATGACAGCCGAATAACAGCGTCAAAATATTTATTATAAACCAGCAGCGTCAAAACAAGGGCTGCCACACCACTATTGCTGATTATGAGGGTCAGTCATCGCCTCTGGCCGCACATGCCGGTCAAACTCATCTGCTGTGAGATACCCAAGGCTCAGGCACGCCTCACGCAGCGTCATATTGTTCTGGGCGGCCTCGTGGGCAAGTATCGCGCACCTGTCGTAGCCAAT
>JAKOEO010000002.1:30619-36630 GCA_022321325.1 Candidatus Magnetominusculus sp. LBB02
TCATATTGTTCTGGGCGGCCTCGTGGGCAAGTATCGCGCACCTGTCGTAGCCAATTACCGGACTTAACGCCGTAACAAGCATAAGCGAACGCTCAACGTGGGATTTCACGCGTGCCTTATCAACCTGCAATCCTCTGACAAGAAATTCCTCAAAACTAAGACACGCCCCCGCGATAATATTCACGCTATGAAGGAGATTAAATATCATAACGGGCTTAAAGACGTTCAACTCGAAATTCCCCTGTGAGCCTGCTATGCCTACCGCGGCGTCATTGCCCATCGCCTGGACGCAGGCCATAGTCATCGCCTCGCACTGAGTGGGGTTGACCTTTCCGGGCATAATCGAGGAACCCGGTTCGTTTTCGGGAAGGATCAGCTCGCCCAGGCCGCAGCGCGGGCCGCTTCCAAGCCAGCGAATGTCGTTGGCGACTTTCATAAGCGATGTGGCCAGCGTTCGCACTGCCCCGCTTGCCGCTACAATGGCGTCATGGGAGGCAAGGGCCGCGAATTTATTTGGCGCCGTAACAAAGGGAAGCCCCGTGATGGCGGCGATATGGGCGGCTGCAGCCGCGGCAAACTTTGGATGAGCATTTAGGCCGGTGCCTACCGCCGTGCCGCCAAGGGCAAGTTCATGCAGGCCGGCAAGTATATTTTTCAAACCGGTAAGGCAAAAGCCAAGCTGCGCCACATATCCTGAGAACTGCTGCCCTACGGTCAGCGGGACGGCGTCCTGCAGGTGTGTGCGGCCAATTTTTACGATGCCCGCGAATTCGGCGGCCTTCATATCGAGCGCGCCGCGAAGTGTTTCAACAGCCGGAATGAGTTTATCATTAATGGCGGCGGCTGCGGCGATGTGCATAGCGGTAGGGAACGTATCGTTTGACGATTGAGACTGATTGGCGTGGTCATTGGGATGAATGGGGGTCTTACTTCCCATCTTCCCGCCCGCAATGTCGGCTGCGCGGTTAGAGATGACCTCGTTGACGTTCATGTTGGTCTGTGTACCGCTGCCTGTCTGCCAGACCATGAGCGGGAAGTGTGAGTTAAGTTTCCCCGCGATAATCTCCTCGGCGGCCTGAATAATCAAATCTGCCTTATCGGCGGCAAGCAGGCCAAGGTCATAGTTTGCCATAGCGGCGGCCTTTTTCAATATACCGAAGGCGTGAATAACCTCGATGGGCATGAGGTCGCTGCCTATGGAGAAATGAATGAGAGAGCGCTGCGTTTGAGCGCCCCAGTAGCGGTCAGCGGGGACAGTAACCTCCCCCATGCTGTCCGTCTCAACTCTGCCGTCAGGTATATCAGACATGGTATATTATTAAATAAACACGGCGGCAATATCAACAGGCGGTGAGACCGGCCAGAATCGAAGCTGCCCGAATGATAGTTTGTGGAAATATCGGCAGATATGATATAATGAACGTATGGTAACAGCAATTGATACGCTGAAGATATACGAGCGCTTGAGAGATGCAGAGCTAAGCGACAGGGCTGCCAAAGAGATAGCCGAGGTCTTTCGTGAATTTATTGAAGAACGTCTGGCAACTAAAAGGGACATTGAGGTCACTAAGTCTGCACTAAAAGCTGACATTGACTTGGCTAAGACTGAAATAAAGGCTGACCTTGAACTAAAAATAGAATCAATTAGAGCTGACCTTGACGCCAAAATAGAATCAACTAAAACAGAGATAGCGACATCCAAAGCGGAGACGCTAAAGTGGATATTTCTCTTCTGGGCTGGGCAGTTATTTGCCATATTCGCCATGTTTAAGTCCTTCATCAAATAGACGCCGCATATCGGCACAAACCGTTGAAAAACACTCTTACAGCCAGCGCGTGAGCCTATTCAGTCATATTTACGTTACCTTTATGTAACGTTTCTAAATCATAATATTACCTGTTGACAAAGAATAAATAAAATCGTACAATTTAGCGTACGCTGCTAATTGAAGTTGTGAGCTATGCGATATGAAATATAGGCAGCGCGCCGTGAATGGAGGTATAGATGGCACCTGAAGAGAAACTTATCGAAGAACTTCGCCAGTTGTGGGAGCAGCTTTTTGACCTCTATTATACGGGAAAGGAAAAAGAAGGCGCTGCGTTAATAGAAGATGCAATTGTGCGTTCAAAGGATGTCGAGGCATATCGTTTATTCTTTGAAGGGCAAAGAGCCAGGTACAATACAGATTATAAGTTACAAGAAGAGCTTATTAGAAAGGCCATAGAAATAAGACCGGAAGATTATTTTCTAATCAGAGGTTTGGGGGTGGCCTTATCATTTCTGGGCAAATACGATGAGTCTATAGAATGCTACGATAAGGCTATCGCTATTAAGCCTGATTATTACACGGCCTACAACAACAAGGGTGCTTCCCTGTCAAAGCTGGGCAAAGACGATGAGGCTATAGTTTGCTTCGATGAGGCTATCGCTATTAAGCCTGATTATTACATGGCCTACAATAACAAGGGTACTTCCCTGTCAAAGCTGGGCAAATACGATGAGGCTATAGTTTGCTACGATAAGGCTATCGCTATTAAGCCTGATTATTACGCAGCCCTTGGGAACAAGGGAATATCCCTGTCAAATATGGGCAAATACAAAGAGGCATTGGAGACAATTAAAAAGGCATACTCTATAGCCCCTGATAATCGTTTTATAACCCAAGTATTAAAAAATATTTGTACAGTACTGAAACTTAATTTTGATGACGTAGTAAAAGATATTCAACAAAGCAAGACAGATACTGGTGCGGCCGATGAACATAAACCGACAGGCGGTAGGGTTGCCGAGGATAATCTAAAAGATGTCAATGCGTCAGTGAGCTTAACTGTTGACGCTGCAATTTCTGTGTTTGAACGCGATATAGATGTCTTTCATAAACAAATGGCAAAGGTCGAAGAAAAGAAAGATGAGTATTTTGCTCCTGTGTCAGGATTTAATCCTGATTTTCCCCTGCTTTTAACCCTAAGAAAGTGGAACTCATATACACCTATTATCCCATCAGACGGCGATGAGAGAAGCATAGGCGGCGGTTATTTTATTTATTATAACAATAAAGGGACAGTGATTGATCCCGGATATAATTTTATCGAGAATTTATACAAAGCCGGCGGCAGGGTATTTGACATTGACAATATCATCATTACCCACGCCCATAATGACCATACAATTGACTTTGAGTCAATCCTGACGCTGCTGTTTAAGTATAATGGCAAACATAATTTTAAAGAAGGGCAAGCTGGCCATAAAGCCATAACCTTGTACATGAATCTCGGAAGTTTTATTAAATTCTCAGGACTGATTAATTTGAGAGAATTTGACTACATAAAGGATATGATTTCAATATCGGCAGGCAAAACCTATGACATTGACGATGGGTTTACTATGACGGCATTACCAACATATCATGATGAGGTGATAACAAAGAAATATGGCGTGGGACTGCACTTGTCATTTGATTTTGGCAAAGATGCCACAGGCAATGAAATCAAGAGAAACATCCTTCTAACGTCCGACACATCGCTTTTCCCAAAAGATAATAAAGAAATAGATATAAGTAAACCTGCAATACATGCACTATACGGAAATTCAATCAAACAAAATGTAAATCTGTTAGTGGCCCATATTGGGACAATAAAAAAAGAAGAGGTAATACAGGAAACCACCTATAAAGAGCGGTTTAATAAAAATCACCTCGGTCTGCTCGGTACTTCCAGTATGATAACGACGATAAGGCCAAACCTTGCATTGATCTCTGAGTTTGGAGAGGAGTTGCGAGAGTTCAGGGATGATCTGATAAAAATGCTGAATACAGTAGTCGAGCGACATCCGACAAATGATGGGAAAAAGCCACAGGTCTTACCTGCCGATTTGCCCTTCATTTATAACATAAAGGATGAGACAATCTATTGTATAGTTAATAGAGAAATGGTAGATTACAAGGAAATCATATCAGAATTATTTGATAACGTGTTCTATTATCGCAGTAAAGATGAAATGGGATGTAACAAGGTCAAGAAGGCGATAGATGACTATAATAACGACCTTCAGAAACATGACATCCCATATTTCAAAACCTATAAGGAGCGCTGATGACCATTTACGGCAGCGCAGCGCAAATGCAATCTCAATCGAAATCTCTCCCTCTGGATTCCTGCTTTCCAGAGTGTGTCATAACCAGCCAAGCCCTTGGGCAGGGGTAAAGACACGAGTCCGGTCATCAGATTAATTGCAATAGCTACAACTTCAGCCTGTAACCAATTGCCGGTTCATTTATCAGAAATTTTGGGCGGGCAGGGGTTGACTCAAGCTTGCGGCGAAGCTGAGCCATGTACACTCTCAGGTACTGCGTCTGGTTGGCATAGTTAGCCCCCCAGACCTCCTTAAGAAGCTGCGAATGGGTGACTACCTTACCTGCATTTTTAATCAATACCGTTAAGAGGCTGTACTCTATCGGGGTTAAGTGCGTCTCGACATCATTGATAAATACCTGCCTTGTGGCGAGATTAACCTTCATATCGCATACTGTAAAGATGTGATCTGCCTGCTGCATGGGCGTCTTTCGCCTCATAGCCACGCGTATGCGGGCAAGCAGCTCCCCGGCGCTGAACGGTTTTGTAAGGTAATCGTCTGCCCCCATATCCAGCGCCCTTATCTTGTCCTCATCCTGTTCCCGTGCCGAGATGACTATGACCGCCGTGTCGCACCAGCTGCGAAGCTGTCTGATCACCTCGATGCCGTCCATATCTGGCAGTCCCAAATCCAAAAGGATAACGTCAGGATTTCGCATCGCGGCCTGAACAAGCCCATCCTTTGCGGTTTCGGCTTCGATAAGCCTGTAGTGATGCCCCTTAATCGTAATACGCAAAAAGCGCAGCATCTGCGGCTCATCCTCTATGAGAAGAATCAGGCCGTTATCCAACTTATTGCTCTCCGACCGGCTGAACTTCGCCGTTGGACTGTTCAAGGGCGGGAAGCGTAAAACTAAACGCAGCGCCGCCGCCCTGCCTGTTTTCCGCCCATATCTGCCCCCCATGCGCCGTTACTATGGCCCGGCATATCGTAAGCCCAAGCCCAATGCCGCCCCCTTTTGAAGTGCTTCGGACAAATTTATCAAATATACGCAGCTCCTCGCCGTCTGCCAGACCCGGCCCTCTGTCCTTTACCCCGACAACAACATAGCCGTCTTTGACCGCTGCCGTGAGCGATATAGGACTGTCATGCGGCGTATATTTAATCGCGTTATCCAGAAGATTCATAAGCACCTGTTCAATCAACAACGGGTCAAAAGAAAGCATCGGCAATGCCTCAGGGAAACTCATCTCTACAGGTCTATCCCCAAGCCTTTCCGAGAGACGGTTAAGGGCAGCCCCTACGATCTCATCAATGTACTGCCACTGTTTCTTTACTGTTATACCGTCGGCCTCTATGCGCGTCATGTTGAGAATGTTTCTGATTATCTGGTTAAGGTGTTCGGCCTCTTCGTATATGGTCAGAAGGAGTTCATGTTTTTCATCTGAGTTCAATGCGAGGTCTTTTTCAAGCAGTGTTGTGGCCGACCCTGTGATGGCTGCAAGGGGGGTGCGCAGGTCATGGGATATGGAGCTTAGAAGCGTGTTGCGCAGGGTTTCAGTCTCGGCCTTTAAGAGCGCCTGTTGGGCCTCCATTGACAAGGTGATGCGCTCAATGGCCACGGCAGTCTGGTTGGCTATACTCTCGAGCAGATGAATTTGCCCTAGATCAAAAAAATCATTCTCAGATTCAATCGCCACCCCTAATACCCCTACGGCCTTAGTACCGGCAACAATAGGCAGATACATCGCCTTGGCCCCGGCAAGCGTATCGGTAGAAAACCCTGCCCGTTGTTTATGGTCAAAACACCACAGGGCAACGCCGTATTCTTTCTGGTCAAAATCGAACTTGTCCGGCATCGGCGATTTGGCCTCCAACTTCCCCTGCCCATCGGGCAGCAGCAGGACGGCAGAGCATGACATAACCTCATTAACATGGT
>JAKOEO010000002.1:36640-54003 GCA_022321325.1 Candidatus Magnetominusculus sp. LBB02
TGCCCATCGGGCAGCAGCAGGACGGCAGAGCATGACATAACCTCATTAACATGGTTTGTGACGAGCGTGCAGAGGCGCGCAATGTCCAGCTTGTTGACAAGCTTGCGGCTAAGGCCGTAGAGTGAGGCGGTCGTTTGCTGGCGCTCCCTGGCAGAGTCTGCCTGCGCCTTAACCCTCGATGTAAGTTTGCTGATTATTAACGCAATGGAAAACATCATGGCAAATGTAATCAGATACCCTGAGGAGCTTACCTCGAAGCTGTAGCGCGGTGGGACGAAAAAAAAGTCAAACGCCAATATGCCAAGCAATGCGGTAATGAACGACGGCATTTTCTCAGCACGAGAGGCAGCAAACACCACGCCAAGCAGATAAACCATCGCTATGTCTGTCAATGATGTATATCTGTCCATCGTCTGTGCAACGGCAGTGCATATGGCAACCGTGGCGGCACTAAGAGCGATGTCTCTTGCCGCCGACCTCTGTTTTTTTGATTTTATAACCGGCACTGCCACAGCTTGTCCGCTGTCGCCGCTAATAACGTATATGTCTATATCGCCGCTTCCGCGCACTATCTCATCGAGCATTGAGCCAAAGATGACATCCTTCCAGCGCGGGTGGGCAGGTTTGCCGATAATGATTTTAGTAACATTGCGGCTTCTGGCGTAGCGCAGTATCTCATCGCTTGCCTTTTGGGCAGACAGCGTTACCGTTTCAGCTCCAAGCAGCTCGGCCAGACGAATATGTTCGGCCAGTTTCGCCATGTCGGCCTTTGTCGGTTTCACCTTTGACGGGGCATCCACGTTGACCGCAATCCATTCAGCTTTCAGGCTTGTGGCCATTCGCTTTGCCGCCCGAATTAGCCGTATAGAGCGTGGATTTGAGCTTATGCTTACCAGAATTCGCTCCGAGGCCGGCCATATTTCCTTGACTGACTTGCCTTGCCGGTAAGTCTGCATCTGCTCGTCAACGCGCCCTGCCGTTATGCGAAGGGCCAGTTCACGCAGGGCAAGCAGGTTTCCTTTTCTGAAAAAATTCCCGGTTGCCTGTACTGCAAGCTCCGGGATATATACCTTGCCGTCTTTCAGTCTCTGTAAAAGCTCATCAGGCGTGAGGTCAACAAGGGAAATCTCATCGGCGCGTTCAATCACAAGATCAGGCAGGGTCTCTCTGATTGTTATGCCGGTAATCTGTGTAACGACATCGCAGAGGCTCTCTACGTGTTGAACATTTAGCGTTGAATAAACATCCATACCGGCTGCAAGAAGCTCAAAGACATCCTGCCACCTCTTTTTATGCCGGCTTGCCGGGGCATTGGTGTGGGCAAGCTCATCAACCAGTATAAGGGCCGGGGCGCGTCTGAGGGCAAGGTCAATATCAAACTCATACAAAACAGCTCCGTGATAATCGTCCCGCCTGCGGTCAAGTATCTCCAGGCCATCGAGAAGCATCTCTGTCTCCTTACGGCCATGGGTCTCGACAATTCCAACTACGACATCCAGCCCCTCAGATTTCTTTTGTCTTGCGGCTTCAAGCATGGCATAGGTCTTTCCCACGCCGGGGGCTGCCCCGAAAAATAGCTTCAGATTGCCCTGCCGCTTTCGCGCCTCTTCCGCTTTAAGCTCTGCGAGCAGCTCATCAGGCGATGGCCTCTGTTCTTCCATGTTGTCCACGCACCTTGTACGATGTCATCACTACGAGTTAATTAAATGTTTATAGATTAATTACTTTATAAAGAACTTCAGAGCGGCTGTCATTATGCCGATTTGACTTGCCCATAAGGCAAACATCCATTTGATGGAATCTACTTTGGATTTCTTGATTAATTCCTTGATTGATTCCATTTTGACTTCAAGTCTGGACACATCGTCTATTACTTCCTTAATCTCATCTTTTATTTCTCCAATATCGTCCTTAGCTGCCATGTTCAAAAGCGACCCCATCCGCCACTTCATTTAGATAATGGTGATCAAATCGTCAACGCCGTCATCGCCAACTTCTCTCGTAATGACGCCTAATTTCTCTCGTAATGACCTGGGTATCGCTATCACGCTCATGCCGTTACTATACCATAATCAAAGATATATTTCAATATCACATCCACCATGTCAACGGGTTCATTTAACTCCCAGCTCATCAAGCGCCAGATTTAGTCTGAGCACGTTAACCACCGGCTCGCCAAATATTCCCCACTGCTGCGGCTCTTTGTGGTTATCGACAAGAGATGCCACGGCAGCCTCGCTAAGCCCCCTGTGTCTGGCAATGCGGCGTACCTGATACAGGGCAGCCTCAGGGCTGATGTGAGGGTCAAGGCCGCTGCCGGAGGCGGTGATTAAATCAACAGGAATTGGGGCAGCGTTTTCAGGGTCAGCCGCCTTTAACGTTGCAATCCTGTCGGCCAGCGCCTTATGAAGCTCTGGATTATTCTGGCCCAGATTTGAGCCTGAGGATGAGCCTGCGTTATATGGATAAGGCGTAGTGGCCGAGGGCCTGCCCCAGAAATAATTGGGAGCGCTAAACGGCTGTCCTATCAGAGCCGACCCGACGGCCTTGCCGTTTCTTTCGATAATGCTTCCATTAGCCCTGGATGGGAAAATTAACTGAGAAACCCCTGTCATAGCCAGAGGATATACTACCCCTAAGAGAATCGTAAAGACTGCCAGCGATACTATTGAAGTCTTTATAACTGCCATAATGAACCCCCTTTGTTTTATTTTGTAAATATATTCAGAGCGCTGATTAGCATATCAATTAGCTTAATCCCGACAAACGGCACCGCTACGCCGCCAAGCCCATAGATCAGGAGATTGTTCCTTAGCAGGGCCTGTGCGCCAAGCGGGCGATATTTCACGCCCTTCAGGGCAAGCGGTATCAGTATCACGATGATAATGGCATTGAATATTACCGCAGACAAAATCGCCGTATGCGGGTTTGCCAGTCTCATGATATTGAGGGCGCCAAGCTCTGGATAAATGCTAAGAAACGCCGCCGGAAGTATCGCAAAATACTTTGCCACATCATTAGCAATGCTGAATGTGGTAAGCGTACCGCGCGTTATGAGGAGCTGCTTGCCTATCTCCACAATTTCAATGAGTTTTGTTGGATTAGAGTCCAAATCAACCATATTGCCGGCCTCTTTAGCGGCCTGAGTGCCGCTGTTCATCGCCACCGCGACATCGGCCTGGGCAAGGGCCGGGGCGTCGTTTGTGCCGTCACCTGTCATTGCGACTAATTTGCCGCCTGCCTGATACTGGCGAATGAGTTTCAGCTTAGCCTCTGGGGTTGCCTCGGCTAAAAAATCGTCTACTCCAGCGTCGGATGCAACCGCGGCGGCAGTAAGGGGATTATCGCCAGTAATCATAATGGTCTTAATGCCCATTGCCCTAAGTTCGTGAAAGCGTTCCTTTATACCCCCTTTCACGATGTCTTTCAGACGTATAACGCCCAGGACGCTCTTGCCCTTTGCCACCACTAACGGTGTGGCACCGTCGCGCGCAATCCCCTCAACAATGTTTATAACATCTGCGGGAAATGCCCCTCCCTGCTTCTTCACGTACTCGGCAACGGCGTCAGAAGCGCCTTTGCGTATCTCTACGCCGTCCATGTTTACGCCGCTCATGCGCGTATGCGCAGTAAATGGCACGAACTCGGCATGAAGGGCATGTATGTCGCGTTCTCTGATTCCATATTCATTTTCAGCAAGGACGACAATGCTTCGCCCCTCAGGGGTCTCATCGGCAAGCGATGACAGTTGAGCCGCCTCGGCAAGCTGCTGTATCTCTACCCCTTTAGCGGGTATGAATTCTGTTGCGTACCGGTTGCCAAGCGTTATAGTGCCGGTCTTATCGAGCAGCAATACGTCAACATCCCCGGCGGCCTCAACCGCCCGCCCCGACATTGCTATTACGTTGGCCTGAATCATCCTGTCCATCCCTGCAATACCTATAGCCGAGAGAAGCCCGCCTATGGTTGTCGGTATCAGGCAGACGAGCAGGGCGGTTATAGTCGTTACCGAAACGGGGCTGCCTGCTCCAGCGGCCTTGACGCTGAAGATAGAAAACGGCACTATCGTAACCGTGGCTATCAGAAAGATGATGGTAAGCCCGGCAAGCAGGATATCGAGGGCTATTTCATTAGGCGTCTTTTGCCTCTTTGCCCCCTCAACCATCGAAATCATCCTGTCAATAAAGGTCTCGCCGGGGTTGGCGCTTATCCTGATAACCAGCCAGTCGGAGACAACCAGAGTGCCTCCGGTAACGGCGCTTCTGTCGCCGCCGCTTTCTCTTATCACAGGGGCGGACTCCCCTGTAATGGCGCTTTCGTTTACCGAGGCAACGCCCTCGATTACGTCACCGTCGCTTGGAATGATGTCGCCTGCCCCAACCAGCACGCAGTCGCCCTTTCTCAGTTTTGGCGATGCCACCACAGTTACCGCCGCGTCATGAGTTGGGGCTGCCAGCAGCTTTGCCGAAATATCGCGTCTGCTGTTTCTTAGGTTTTCGGCCTGGGCCTTCCCCCTTCCCTCTGCCATTGACTCGGCAAAATTAGCAAATATCACCGTAAACCAGAGCCACAACGAAACGGCCAATATAAACAACGGCGGGTCGCCGGAGGGTTTATATAGAGAATAGACGAAAAGCACTGTCGTCAGAATGCTCCCTATCTCTACGATAAACATGACGGGTTTGCGTACCTGATATAATGGGTTTAACTTAATAACAGACTCTGCAGACGCCTTGCCAATGAGCCGCCAATCGAAAAGATTATGTTTTACTGCCATAATATATCCCTCCAGTTCCTTTATTTTGCCGCAATTACGTGTTCAGCCACAGGGCCTAACGAAATCGCTGGCAGAAATGTCAAAGCGCCGACTATGATAATTATCCCAATCAGAAACACTATAAACAGCGGCGTGTGGGTAGGCAAAGTGCCGCTTCCAACCGGCACATATTTCTTTTGCGCCAGTGACCCCGCTACGGCCAGTACAGGGACAATTACGCCAAACCTTCCCGCTATCATAACAATCGCAAGCAGAATGTTATAGAAAGGGGTGTTTACCGAAAGGCCGGCAAAGGCGCTGCCGTTGTTATTGGCGCACGATGAGAATGCGTAAAGAATCTCTGAAAACCCGTGCGGTCCGGGATTGGCAATACCCGCTATCCCGTCTTTTAAGACAACTGCCGCACCCGTACCCAACAGTACACAGACGGCGGGAATCAATATCACCAGCGCCGCCATTTTCATCTCGAAAGCCTCTATCTTCTTTCCAAGATACTCGGGCGTTCGCCCCACCATAAGCCCTGCAACAAAGACGGCTATCACGACAAATATTATCATGCCGTAAAGTCCCGAACCCACGCCTCCAAAGATTATCTCGCCCAACTGAATCAGAAACATCGGCACAAGCCCGCCAAGCGGGCTGAAGGAATCGTGCATGGCATTGACCGAACCGTTTGACGCGGCAGTTGTAACCGCCGCCCACAGGGCCGAGTTTGCCGCTCCAATTCTGACCTCCTTACCCTCCATATTGCCGCCAGAGCTTATGGCCGCCCCAAGTCCCTTGACATACGGGGCGTCTGCCGTCTCGGCATAATAGCAGAAAATCAGAAGCGGTATGAGAATCACAAACATCGTAATCAAGACCGCCCAGCCCTGCCGCGTATCGCCTATCATCTTGCCAAAGGTATAGCAAAGCGCAGCCGGTATTAATAGTATGGCAAGGGCCTCCAAAAAATTGGAAAGAGGCGTAGGGTTTTCATAAGGATGGGCAGAGTTGACGTTGAAAAATCCTCCTCCATTGGTGCCAAGCTGTTTAATGGCTATCTGTGAGGCAGCAGGGCCGCCGGGAAGCGATTGTTCTGTCAGCGCTGCCGGTTCTGTTTTATCTTTTCCCGAGGCGTCCTTAACAGGATTTCCCTGTGAGTCCACAACCGGTTTGTCGTACGTTACTTTTTGCATAAGAGGTACGGTTTTGTAGGGTTTAAAATTTTGAACAACCCCTTGGGAAACAAGGACAAGCGTGAAGACTATTGAAAGCGGCAGGAGTATGTACAGAGTTGAGCGCGTAAGGTCAACCCAAAAATTGCCGATGGTTTGAGCGCTTCGCCGTGTAAATCCCCTTATAAGCGCAGCCAGCACGGCCATGCCCGTTGCCGCTGACAGGAAATTATGAACGGCAAGTCCGGCCATCTGCGTAAGATAACTCATTGTTGACTCCCCGCCGTAACCCTGCCAGTTGGTGTTGGTCAAAAAACTTACCGCGGTGTTTATGGATGAGTCCCACGATACCGCCGGAAATCCCTGTGGATTTAGCGGCAGATGGTTCTGAAACCGTTGTTGCAGATATAATAGTATCCCTCCAAAAAGTGTGAACACTAAAACCGATGCCGTATATTGCTTCCATGACATATCGTCGTCATCTTTGACGCCAAATATGCGGTACAACAGCCTCTCAACTGGTTTTAGCGCCGGTCTGAATATATGAGGCGCGTCGTCATAGACATCTGCCATGTAGCTGCCCAAGGGCTTAATTAACAGTACCAGCGTGACAAAATACAACCCGATTTGAAGCAATCCATTTTCTGTCATACTCTAAAACACCTCCGGCTTTAGAAGCGCCACTGCCAGATATATAAGCAATACTACACTGATAACTCCCCCTATCCAGTAGAAATTCTCCATAGCTGCCTCCTCAAAGTTTAGTCCTGTTCGCACTGCTGCGTCATCTGCTTATAGCGTAGCAGACAAGTTCATAAAATAGGTGTTAAGAAAGATTACAGCAGCGTTAAGATTTTATAAAGATGGGGGCAGCCTGTCTCACAGTATGTAATCGCGCCTATTGACAAATACAGCCTGATAATGTTATAACGATTATACATGCCTGTCGGGAGGGATGTCTTGAACAAGCGAGTTATCGTTATAGATGACGAAGAGGCTATATTAAATGACTATAAGCTGATACTCTCTCCAGAGAAAGACCCGTTGACCCTTCTTCTTGAGCAGGAACTGGGCGGGACATCCGGGGGGCAGCCATCTGATGCGTCTGCTGAAGACATCTACGATACATATCTTACCACAAGCGGCGAGGACGGCTTTAATAAGATAAAAGAGGCGCAGGAACAAGGGACGCCGTTTGCCGTTGCCTTTATTGATATGAAGATGCCAATGGGCTGGGACGGCCTGGTTACGGCAAAGATGATACGCGGCGTTGACACGCATATAGAGATTGTCATCGTAACGGCATACTCGGAGACGCGGCGCGGTAAGATTGTTGAAACCATTGGAATGCCCGAAAGGCTTCTCTACGTGAAAAAGCCCTTTGACTCTGATGAGATAAGACAATTGGCAATGAATCTGACAAGGAAATGGGATATCGAGAAAAAGATCGAAAGACACGCGTATTTCCTTGAAATGCTTGTTGAGTCTGTGCGCCGTTTAAAGACCATAAATACTACTACGCTGCGGGCGCTTCTGCTTGCCATTTTAAAAGAGATGATGTTCTTTTCAGATATAAGGGACGGTTCAATTATTCGCAGGGCAGAGGGCAAGCTGCAGTTAGAGCTGTCACTCTGTGATACCGGCACTGACAAAGTCGAACTCACAATCAGAGAAATTAAGAAAAGCCCTATATGTCCGGACGACATATGTTACATAAAGGGGTGCATGGTCATCCCCCTTAGAGAATCGCCTGAAAATTGCGTCCTGATTGTCCTGGCCACAACAAACGAAATATCACCAGAAAGGCTTAGACTGTTTAAGCTGCTTGCCGATACATCTACCGAGGTATTAAGAAGCTATATTGCTATGGTAGAACATCACCAGAGGGAGAGACTTACAGACGCGCTGAAAATTAAAGAACTTGAGACTCTTGTACAAGAGAGGACAAACGAGCTTAGGCAAAAGGACCTGCAATTAATCGAGATTGACCGCGTCGTAAGCGTTCAGACGCTTGCCTCCGGCATAGCCCACGAGATAAATAACCCCCTCAGCTTTGTCCGCAGCACAATGTCATCCCTACAGAAAACCATGTCCAAGGTTCTTGATGGTATAAGATTCTGGGACGAGGACTCGTTTACAGTTCAGAAATACCGTGAGTATCTGCAACAGCTCAATATAGAGAGTATTGCAGGGGAGCTTAATAAGAAATTTGATCGAATTCATCGCGGTACAGAAAGGATTGTCACCATAGTGAATAATCTGAAACATTACTCAAGGGTTGACATGCCGTTTGTCGCAGACGTTAACGTCAATCAAAACATAGAAGAGGCAATCGAACTTATCGCCACGCCAGAGGTCGAATTTGTCAAACAATTTGGCGTCCTGCCAAACGTTGAGTGCTGCCCTCAGGACATTAATCAGGCCCTGTTCAATGTGATTTCAAATGCGGCAGACGCCATGGACAATAATGGCCGTATAACAATCTCCACATCGTACGACATAGAGGCCGCCCTGATTACTATAGTCGTATCAGACAACGGGCCTGGCATGCCGCCTGATACGCTGAGACGTGCGTTCAACCCATTTTTCACCACAAAACCCATCGGCAAAGGGACAGGCCTGGGCCTATCCATAGCCGAGGCGGTTATAGCCCGGCATGGAGGCACTGTTAAAATCTCAAGCGAAGTGGGACATGGTACCACTGTTAAATTAACCATCTCCTCCGCATTGCATTTAGAGTAGAAGTGCCTGACGCCACAGATAAGCTGGTGCTGCTTGGACAAATGGCAGCCGCAAATACGCATGAAGTGTTAAACCTGCTTAACTCGGTGCCGATTCGAATAGAAGCAGACCTGAAAAAGTGCGAACAGACAGCCGCCGCCCTAGGCAAAATAGAGGGTATATTAAGCGGACTGAGGGCAGACATCGGCGATGTCCTTAACCCAGCGCACGAAACTAAACTGACCTTAATAGGCAGCATAGCAGATGTGCTGTCAAAAGACCAGAAAGACAGGACAGAAGACCTCTCCTTTGTCCATAAGCAGATACAAAGGGTTATAAAAATAATTGACAGTCTGCGTAGTATGTCTAAGACTAAAAGGTCTTTTGAGAATATTGACATAAAAAGGCTTATCGCTGAGATTATAGATGACTCAGCCGGCTCCATAGCGCGGCACAAAGTGCAGGTCGTTCTTGACTGCCCTGATGGCCTATATATGAAGGCCGACTTAATGGAGCTATATTCTATTTTTTTTAATCTGATAAAAAACTCCTGCGAGGCGTTTCACAATATTACAAGAGATGAGGGCAATACTGCTGCCATCACCGTTACCAAAGCAGAGGACGGCCTCATTGAAATACGCTTTAAAGACAACGGCGTGGGCATTGCAAAAGAGCGATGGGAATCAATATTTGAATTTGGATTTACAGACAAGGGCGCCGCCGGCACCGGCGTTGGGCTGGCCCTTGTCAGGACACTGGTGCGCCAGTATGGAGGCGACTGTACTGTGATTGCCAGTACTCCTGAAATTGGGACAGAGTTTAGGCTGACCTTACACCCCGAACCTGAAAATAAGGGATGACCGGCCATGCAGGGGTATATCAACCGTGTCTCGTTGACTTCAAAGATGCTCATAATAACAGTCTTTGTGGGTGCGGCGGTATGGGCTGCCTCTGACTTCATTCTCTCAGACAATATCAGGCTGATTGTTAATAAGCAATTGGATAAAACGCTTTCCCGTCAGGCAAAGGAAGACTATGAGGCATTTGAAGATTACATGGACCATTATTCCCAACTGGCTAAGTTATCTGTCAAGGGCAGCAACTTTCAGCGTTATATAAATAATCTCAGGGAATACCCCGCCGAGGTTAAGTATTATGATGACGCACCGGACTGGTTCCTTGAGAACTCTTTGCTGCGCATGTTTTCCTACGTGCAGTATGCACTGATATTTGACTTTAGATATGATGTTAAGGAGGTCTATCAGGCCCCTGGAGAACCTGCACCTAAAGGATTGCTTAAAATGATGCCGCTGCAAATAGACTCAAGCACTATGCAGAATATTATAATGACTATCGAAAATAAACAGTACGTCTTTGCCTCACTGAGGTTTGAGAGTCAGAACGGCAAGATAACCGGCATATTAATGGTGGCGGCAGAGCTTAATTCTGACTTATTGTCCTACGTTAAGTTTAATAATGAGGATAGTATAGCGGCCCTGACGGGAAACTCATCAGGACTAAAAGAGCCGCAGATTATCACAAGCAACAATCCCGGCCTCGTCCCTGCCGGGACGACCTATAAGTCATTAGAAAAGGATTTTGTTATCATCGGAAAGAAGTTTCTCGATAATGCCGCAATTGATAAATTTGGCCTTATCTCTCTGATATCAAAGAAAGACTATCGGCAGATGACTAACGATATATTATCAAAAGAGCGTTATTACAGGGCGGTTACAGCAGTTTCCATAATACTGGCGGTTATGTTGATAATGCTGTGGTTAACGCGGCGTATCAGAAGACTGAGATATCGCGTTGAGGAGTTTTCGAGGCGGTCGCTGGGAAAGAAGGCCGTAGGTCTGAAAAAGGGTGATGCCATCTATATCCTTGAGCAACGCTTTCAGAGCCTGTCGTCAAATGTGATGACGCGTACAACAGAGCTGAATGAAGCCGTTATGGAGCTGGCCGTCACATTAAGAAGGGCCAAAAAGATGCAGGAAGACCTGCTCAAGGCAGAGCGATTTGCCTCCATTGGACATATATCAGGCATCATGGCGCATGAGATGTTTAATCCTATAAATTCTGTTGCTATACGAACTCAAAAGGGTATAGGACGTATCGTACAAACCTCCACGCTGCTGAAAAAATTACTTGGCGAGATAGAATCATTAAACTCGTTTATTCAAGGCGCCGAAAAAACCTCTGCTGCTGATGTTGAGACATATCAGCGCTCTATCGCCGCCATTGTAAGGATAGCGAATATCCTTCTTATGGAACAAGAGGAAAGAAACGGCGATTTAAACTTTATTAATGACACAATTGCCGCAGTCATTACTACAATTTCCAACCTTCAGCAAATCTCAAGCATGGAAAAACATATTGAGCCTATAGATATACCGGCCATGATAAGGGAGATAATTGACGACATGTATGAAGAGATAAAAGAACGCGGCATAGACATAACAGCATCTCTGCCGAAGGCCCCCTCTGTTATGATGGACAAGACAGATATCTATACGATAGTCTCCCATGTCATAAAAAACGCCGCCGAGTCTATAGAGAAAAATACGCAGCCAAACGCCGGCCAAATCAGAGTTGAACTACTGGTCAAACATGACGCCATATCAGCCCTTGACAGAGACACAGGCAAGGTTCTAAAACAGGACGCCATCGTCATACTTGTCAAAGACACAGGCGTGGGCATTCCATCCCAACTATGGCAGACAATATTTGAACAGGGCATGGTCGGTGAATCGAGGCGGCGCATGTCCCTGAGCATAATAAGAAAGATAATCAGATACTATTTCGGAGATATAAGCGTCACATCCAGCACTGTCGGCGTTGGAAGCGAGTTTCAGGTGATAATTCCATGCAAGCCGGTTTAACTAAGGATTCGCGCAATGTAAGCGGCGTAAAATATGCCGCCTATCAGCAGTGTCCAGCCGGGAAGCCGCTTCTTTATGCTTATCGTAATTAATATCACGGCGGCCATTGTTATGGCTGCCACGATGTTGAGCAGCTCTGTATGTCCCAGCGTCCAGTGCGTAAAAAGCAGGCCGATTGAAACAGGTATCGTGGACTGAAAGATCATTGCCCCCGTTATATTTGCCATTGCAAGCGTGTCCTGGCCCTTTATTGTCCATGTGATTGAGTTGTATTTCTCCGGAAGCTCTGTTGCAACCGGGGCAATGATTAACGAAAGAATTAGGGCGCTGATGCCGGACTTAACCGACAATATAGTTATGTAATCAATAAAGATATGCGCGCCGACTACGATGAACAACAAGCCTACGATGATTTGAACTACTATGTCTGCCGCATTTTTTTTGCAGCCGAGGAAGCGGTTAAAATACAGCATCTGTTCATACTCCTCGCCAGCTTCTGAGGCATGGCTTAGCGTTACCTTACAAAATGCCGCGTAAGTGATTATCAGCACGACAGCCCCGATATATTTCAACGCAGACCCTGCCCAGAGGCTTACGCATAGTACACAAGCCATTGTAGGAATAAAAAACAATAGGTCAGTCCTTAGCGCCTTAATATTTGCATTAAACGCAGGTCTTTCTCTCTTCTTTTTAAGCCATAAAATAAATATTGTGACGCCGAGGAAAAACATCGCTAACGTAGTCAGCATAAACGGTGCCCCCAGAATCGCTCCAACCGCTATGCCCTCGCCACTTTCTCTGCTGCCAAACAGTATGGCAAAGACCGGCACCAGCGTCTCAGGAAGGGCTGTCCCCACAGCGGCCAAAATCCCGCCCACAGCCGCGTGGGATAAATTCATATGCCGCCCCAAGTTCTCCACCCCGTTTGCAAACATCTCACATCCGCCTAATATAATAGCCATTGACAGAATAATTATGGCAATAATGGTCAGATATGATAACTCAGTGGATGTGTGAGAAACGTGTCTGAGGAAAAAATATAAACATGCAAGGAATGCCAAAATAGCGGCAATCCCTATTATGGGTTTCATAAACCGTATTCGTTCCAGCGTCTGTCAACAAGGGCGATGATGTCGGGCGACATAGAAATATCGTCAGGCCAGTTCCTGGTAAAACCCTCTGAGGCAAGTTTCTTTGTCGCGTCTATGCCGATCTTGCCGCCGTAGGCAGGTATTGCCGAGGCGTGTTCAAGCACGTCAAGCGGCCCTTCCACCACAACGGTATCTCGCTTAGGGTCAACATTGTTTCCTATCCTCCAGACGACCTCAGACGGGTTTTGAACGTCCACCCACTTATCCACAATTACAATCATCTTAGTGAAACTCATCTGCCCCATTCCCCACAGGGCATACATCACCTTTCTGGCATGTCCGGGGTAGCGTTTATCTATTGAGATAAGGGCAATGTTATGAAAGACGCCCTCAAGCGGCAGATTCATATCAACGATTTCGGGCAGCTGTTTTCTCAGCAGAGGCAGAAAGATCCTCTCCGTAGCCTTTGCTATGAAGCAGTCCTCCATTGGCGGCTTTCCTACAATGGTGGCAGGGTATATGGCATTTTTTCTATGGGTTATGCACGTAAGGTGAAACACTGGAAACTCATCCTCTAAGGAATAATAGCCCGTATGGTCGCCAAACGGCCCCTCTGTCCTGCGTTCAAACGGCTCGACATAGCCCTCCAAAACGAACTCGGCATTTGCCGGGACTTCAAGCGCCACGGTCTCGCACTTTATAAGCTCCACAGGGGACTTTCTCAAAAACCCCGCAAAGAGCATCTCGTCAATCCCTTCAGGAAGCGGCGCCGTTGCTGTGTAAAGCGTTGCCGGGTCAGAGCCCAGTACGACCGCCACATCGAGGCGCTTTCCCAGTTTCTCCGCCTTTTTATAGTGCCGTGCGCCATCTTTGTGCATGTGCCAGTGCATCCCCGTTGTTATATCGTCATAGACCTGCATCCTGTACATGCCGCAATTTCTCTCCCCCGTCTCAGGGTCCTTAGTGAATACCATTGGAAGGGTAATAAACCTGCCGCCGTCTTTTGGCCATGTCTTTAATATCGGCAGGGCAGAGAGCGACGGGTTATTTCTGATTATCACATCCTTACACTGCCCGTGTTTGACGTATGACGGGAAGAAATCGGCAAGGCGCTTCAGCATTGGCAGCGCCCTCAGCTTGTCTATGAAATTCGTTGGGATTTCAGGCTCTAAAAACTCGATTATCTCCTTTCCAATAGAATCAATTGAATCAACCCCAAGGGCAAGGCACATCCTCTCATATGAACCAAACAGATTTACCGCACACGAAAAATCAGACCCCTTACAGCGTTCAAACAGGAGGGCCGGGCCGCCACGCTTCACAATGCGGTCATTAATCTCCGGTATCTCAAGGTCAGGGTCAACATCCGCCGTTACGCTCTTGATGAGGCCCTTCCGTTGCAGCGTCTTTATAAAATCACTAAGGTCTTTGTATGCCATATAATTACTTCATTATAGCACAAAGACCTCATATAAAACACAAAGGGGGGCGCTTGGCCCCCCGTCACAGCATTCCTAATATATCGCTATTAGCCTTGTTTTAGGGCATTGAGCGTCTGAAGCATTTCGTTTACTGTCTGAACGCCCTTGGAGCTTGCCTCGTATGCCCTTTGGTAAGTTATCATGTTGACAAACTCGGCGCTGAGGTCAACATTGCTTGACTCAAGCGAACCTGAGACTACGCGTCCAAGCCCGTCAGACTTGGCTACGTTAATAAGGGCAGTGCCGGAGTCCTTTGAAGCCATCCATATGTTATCGCTCACCTTGGTCAGCGCGCCAGGGTTATTGAAGCGCGCAAGGACTATCTGGCCAAGCGTACTTATCTGTCCGTTTGACATCGTGGCGGTAATAGTTCCATCGTCAGCGATAGTAACAGTTTTTACTGAACCAGCCGAGTAACCGTTTTGCGACGAACTCAAGGCCTGGTTGCCCTCGGCAAGCTGAACGGTGCCGCTAAGCCCTGTGCCGCCCTGGCTTATTGACTGTCCAAAATCAAATGAGATGCCTTGTGATTGCGCCGCTGACCCGCTAAAATCAAAGTATTGAGTCGGCGAAGTAGTTTTCGAAGACGATGAGCCGTCGCTTACAAGCGCGCCGCTTGTATTAAACGTGAGGGTCTGCACATCGCCGGAGGCCATAATGAGACTAGGACTTGAGGACGATGCTTGGCTGCTTGAGGCTGGATAGGCATAGTGCACCTGCCATGAATTGTCACCAACTTTAGTAAAATACGCAGTAACCTGATGGGAGGCGCCCTGGGAATCATATACCGTTGTTGTCTGTGAGTAGTTATAATTCATAGGGTCATTATTGACGCCGTCGCCGTTACCGTCCAGAGTGAACGCGGCGGAGATAACCGAGGCCTGAGAATTAAGATTGACTCCGGTAACTACGTTGTTAGTAGCCTTTGCAGCCGATACAGTGGTCTGTATCTTAATATCTGTCAGAACGCCATTATTAGTGTTAGAGGCCGTAGCGTTAACATCTGTGCCCATATATCCCTGAACTCTCAGTCCTGACGCCGTAACAAGATAACCATTTTTGTCAACGCTGAAATTCCCGGCCCTCGTGTAATCGGTTGCACCGGTTGAGGTATTTTTAACTACAAAAAATCCCGTACCGTCTATCGCCATATCATACGTATTGCCCGTAGTTACCAGAGAACCCTGCGTCATAGACGTGGCTATTTTGGATAGCGAGGCACCGCTGCCAACCTGTCCGGCAGACCCGATATACTGGCTGAGAACATCTCCAAAGCTAGTCCTGCTTCCTTTAAAACCAGTTGTGTTCATGTTAGCGATGTTATCGCTGACTACGTCCAGGGCACTGCTGGTGCTGTTCATTCCGCTTACAGCGCTCCATAATGATGATATCATATATTTAATACCTCCTTAATTATTTGCTCTATGATGTTGTTGATGATCCGCTTGAAGACGTATCAGTAGTAGAAGTCGTGCCGCTGGTCGTTGTAGTATCGGTAGTGGACGTGCCACTGGTGGATGTGCCGCCGGATGACGTGCTGGTTGAAGACGTGCTGGCCGACGTGATTTGTTTAACGTTAATCATCTGCACGTTGCTTCCGTTACTGAGTGTAAGGTAAGTAACGCCGCTGTCAAACTTAACGCCGGTTACAGTGCCGGTAGTACCGTCATTCATAACAACACCCTTGCCTATAAGACCTGTTGCCGCAATGTTGTCCATCGAGTTTGAATATGCGGTTAATGCCTTGATGTTGGTATTAAGATTGCTCAACTGCTGCAGCGAGCTAAACTGGGCAAGCTGGGCTGAGAAATCAGTCGAGTTCATTGGGTTCATTGGGTCCTGATATTTCAACTGCGTGGTCAGAAGAGACAGAAAATCTGTCATCGTCCCAAAGCCGGTGGAGCTGGTGCTTGAACTGGAAGAGGTACCTGAACTGGAAGATGTAGTGCCGGAGGTGGAGGTACCGGAGGTAGAAGTGGAACCTGTATTTGACGAGCTGCTGCCCGTGGTTGATGTGGTCGAGCTTGAAGAGGCATTTGCGCTCTTGTTTGCCGAATAATAACTGCCCATTGTACTTGCCGTGCCGACTACCGATGATACGCTCATATTATCCTCCTTGCTTATTGCATCTTTTTATGCAAAAATACTTATTCCGTCGTTTATACTATATCCGGGCTTAGCATAACCTGTAACCGCAGCCGGTTGAATTTGTCTCTGTTCTTTTGGAGTCTTACCACTACTATCGCCGTTTTCGTTTTTTCCGTCATTAAAATTGCCGCCTCTATCTTTGAGAGACACCGTAAAACCTCCAACTGTAAGACCCTCTTTTGCAAGGGCGTTGACTATTTCGTGCAGGTTTTTCTCGATGATTCCCTTTGCCGTAGCGTCTGCGGCGCTGATATTGGCGTTAAGCACACCTTTATTAACATTGACGCTTATGTCAAGCTTGCCAATGCCGTCCGGCTCAAGCTTGACACTTATGGATGTCTCGCTCTTGCGCATAATCGTAAACTTATTGCCGTCTAAGTCAATGGTCTTACTGCCGCCTACCGCAAGTTTCTCGTCTGTTGCGGTGGCGGGGGCCTCGGTATGGGCAGTCTTGCCCACAACCTCGTGGAATGACTGCTGAGTTTTATCCACTGTGAAGGCGCTGCTATTGGCACTGTCATCCTGTTTGGAACCGCCTGCCTTTGCAATCAGCTCTTTAATGGAGTCAGCCGTGTCCTTGGAGAAGTTCTGCTTAGACGACTGTGAGCCGTTTGAATCTGCGAAATCTATTTCAGCGTCTGCGGGCTTAGCATCGCGAAATCCATCCACAAGGCTGTTGGCCGCGTCCTTTGCCAGGAAGTCATGCTTTGAGCGGTGGGCGGCAATCAAATCAGCGGGACTTATATCCTGTGGTTTTATATCCTGTGGATCGTTGCCGGGCGTTCTTGCGTTTAAGGACTTCATAGCTAAGGCCAACATCTCTTTGTTGGCTATGTCATCGGCAGCGCCAAGGTTTAAAAGTGCCTGGTTCATTGCAGTCTGTGGAAGACTATCCTGGCCTACTTCCGGTTTGGCGTTTTGCGGCTGATTTGCAGCCAGCAGAGACAGGGTATCTTTCTTAACATCAGGGGTTGTGCCAAGCAGAGATAAAATATCTGTCTTGGGGGCATTGTCAATATTTAAACCGTCTGAACTCATCTGATCTGAATTATCACCGGTAAGACCGATGGGCTGAGGGTTAATCATGTCGGCTGCGGCAATTGCAC
>JAKOEO010000002.1:54013-76620 GCA_022321325.1 Candidatus Magnetominusculus sp. LBB02
TCACCGGTAAGACCGATGGGCTGAGGGTTAATCATGTCGGCTGCGGCAATTGCACCTGCCTGTGCGGCAGCCGCGCTGTCATCTTTGGTATCATTCTTGCCGTTGTTGCCGCCCCTCATCGCATGGTCAAGGACATTGTTAAAATTATCCTTGTCCGATGATGCGTCCTGCTTGTTGGCCGCGTCCTTTTTGTCATGGGCGCTGTTGGCCGCATCCCTTGTGTCCTGCGCTTTGTCAGACGCACGGCTTGAGGCATTTCTTGAAGAGTCCGCCTGCTTTCTGCCATTGCCTAAGTTCTTGCCGGAGGAATCTCTGTCTGGACGCACTGAGGATGAGTCCTGTTTGCTGCCGGCGGAGTGAGTTGGCGTCGAAGCATCGCTTCCTGAGTCATTGGCGCTTGGCCTGACTTTATTCATGTCGCCGAACTGCGGTCTCGCTGCCGGTTGAGCTATGCTGCTTATGTTTATTTGTAATATCTCACTCATGCAAGTGTAAGAGCAAAATACGTGCCAACAAAAGCAGCCAGTGTTTAAAGGGGTTTATGCTATATGGAAGAGACTACGATGGGAAAATTTTTCATCTAGCAGGTAAATTTTTCGTTGCCTTAGACATCCGCTCTGTCAATGCGGCGGCCTTTCTTTGTCCCATAGCGGCAAGGACAAGGCCGGCCTTACGACTTTTCATCTTACTGAGTATGGTGGCGGCAAGCTCCTCGTCAGAGGACTCAAGGTCTTTCGCGGCGTTTTCAGCGGGCATTGCCTCATAAGTCTTGACTAAGGCTGCCATTTTTTCGTTGTTAGCCTCTTTCAGTTTTGCCATCACAGACTCAAGTTGTTTTAATATCTTTTCATATTCAGATATCTTACTCTCGACATCAGCCTTTAAGGCCGTAAGCCTATCCTCATCCTTTCTAACGGCCTCTTCCCTTTTTGACAACTCAAGGTTCTTGGCCCTGGCAGATTCCTGAGGCGCCTCAGCCTTAGACGACTCAGGGTTCTTACCCTTTGCAGTGTCCGCAGATGGTTCGCCCTTCGAAGACTGCTCTTTCTTGGCCTTTGCGGACTCCGCGGGCTGTTCAGCCTTTGAAGATTGCTCAGCCTTAGGCTTTGCAGACTCAACAGGCTGTTCTGCGGCGTAAACGGCAACGCCAAAAATAATGGCAATCCAGCAGGCAGCCAGTGCCTGCGGCAGCTTGCTATTGCCTTGTAATGCGGGCAAGATGCGCATAATCCATCTGACGTTGTTCAATGGCAGTTTTCCTCTTATTTTCCTCACGTATTACCTTGTCCTTTAGTATTCCAACCGTTTTCAGTTCCTTATATGTCTCTACTAAAATGGCCTGACACTGTTGGAGTTCCTCATCCTTTTGCGTTATCACAAGGCTCTGGTCGTCTATTTTTTTAAACAACAAATCAATATAATTGTAGTAAAGAGTCAGTTCATAGGCGTTTTCGATATTGCCAATTTTTTTCTGTTCCAGTACATCTGCCGTGTCTGCAAGAAGCCTCTGCAGCATTTCAAGGGTTTCCTGTTCCATGCGCAGGGCCTTCCACGCCTTATGTACCTCTATTTCGGCCTCGTCCTTTTTAAACTCCCTGACCTGTTCTATTCGTTTAAGCGTATCTATTTTTGCCATATATTATTCCCCTCTCTATCTTGTAAACAGGGCTTCCAGCGCTCTGACGCTCAGGTGAAAATCCCTCGGCTCATTCATACCCTGTTTTAGATAGCCATTGAGCCTGTCAATCATTGAAATGGCATAGTCAACTTTAGGGTTAGAACCCTCTTTGTAGGCACCCAGGTTTATCATATCCTCAAATCTCTTATAAACTGACATCACCTCAATAAATTTGCCTGCAACATCCATGTGAGCCTTGCTTATAATATCAGGCATTACCCTGCTTATTGACCTCAATACATTAATGGCAGGATAGTGGTTTTCCATTGCCAGTTCTCTGGACAGGACAATATGGCCGTCCAGGATAGACATGACTGAATCGGCAACCGGGTCTGAAAGGTCGTCACCTTCGACAAGTACGCTATAAAGACCTGTGATACTGCCCTTGCCTTTTTGCGTCCCAGCCCGTTCAAGCAGTTTGGGAAGCAGGGCAAACACCGACGGCGTATAGCCTTTAGTGGCAGGAGGCTCTCCGACTGCCAGCCCTATCTCGCGCTGGGCCATAGCGACGCGCGTCAGAGAATCCATAAACAGGAGCACATCTTTTCCCTTGCTCCTGAAATATTCGCTTATAGCGGTGGCCACAAACGCCCCTTTGACCTTAGCAACCGGCGACTGCTCAGATGTGGAGACTACGGCAACAGATCTTTTCATTCCCTCAGGTCCAAGGTCACGCTCAATAAACTCCCTTACCTCTCTGTTTCTTTCCCCAACAAGCGCAATAACATTGATATCCGCCCGCGTATATTTTGCCATCATGCCAAGCAGTACGCTTTTGCCAACTCCGGCACCTGACATTATTCCTATTCTTTGTCCCTTGCCTACAGTTAAAAGACCGTTCAACGCCGCAATGCCAAGGTCTATGGGTTCTCTGATTCGTTCCCTTAACATGGGGTTTGGCGGTATGGACATCAGAGGATAGTTAGCGCCGCCTATCGGGCCTTTGCCGTCAATAGGTTCGCCGGATTCATTTATGACCCTTCCGATAAGCCCATCTCCAACCCTTATAGAGACTTTCTTGCCAAGCGCAAGCACTCTGCTGTTTGGTCTGATCATAGATATATCGCCGGTGGCCATTAAGAGCGCCTTTGAGTCTTTAAATCCCACAATTTCGGCGTCTATCGGCCGCTCGCCGTCAGAATAAATCTTACATGCGTCTCCCACGCCGGCCTTTATACCTGTTGCCTTTATCAAAATTCCGGTTATTTCCGTAATCTTGCCGTAAACCCTCATGGGGTCGGACTGCTCGGCTGCCTCTATATATGGCGACAGATCAATGCACCGCAAGTTTTTGCCTCATATCTTCCAAAACGTTAATCAGAAGCTCATCAACATTGGTCACCACCTCTTCCATAGGGCCAACCACTAAAGGGCCGTTTATCGGCAGCGTTGGGTCAATGTCGAGCACTATCTCCTGGTGCAGCTCATGAAATTCAGGCTTCTTCTGTAAAAACATCTCGTGCAGGGACGGGTGAATCTTTATAGTAATCTGGCCCATTTTCTCAACCCTGCTTATGGCCTCTTTGACAAGCCTGACAATGATTTCGGGGTTGATGGAAAGTTCCTCATAAAACGCTTTTTTTGCTATAGTTATGGCAAGCTTAACAATCTCCGGCTCGGCCTCGGCAGTCAGCTTTTCCTTTAAACCGGCTAATTCAGTTATCATAGTATCAAGCTGGTTTATCAACTTGGACGCATTTTCCTCAAACAATACGCTGCCCTGCTCTTGCCCGGCCTGAAAGCCCTTGTCAAACGCGTCTTTCTCTATCTGAATAGCCCTGTCCCTTGCCTGCCGTTCAATGGCGTCTACATCCATCACCGGTTCAATGGGGATATCTATATGCTCTGCATTCATGCGATTAAGCGAAGAATCCAGAGACCGCAGAGTATATCTGTCCGGATTGAAGTTTTTTAAAACCCTTGAGCTATACAAGTTGTTCTTCCTCGCCGCTTCCGGGCAGGGTAACCTTGCCTGCTTCGGATAGTTTTCTTATTGCTTTTATGATATTCTGTTGGGCCTTCTCCACCTCTGAGACCTTTACAGGGCCTTTTACGTCCATATCCTCTTTCAGAATTTCGGCAGCCCTCTTGGACATGTTTTTAAATATCAGCTCTTTCAGCGCTTCAGATGCGGTTTTCAGCGCCAGCGACAGCTCATCTGTTTGAACATCTTTTAATATAGTCTGAACATCTCTGTCGGATATCTTGACAATGTCCTCGAAGACAAACATGAACTGCCTTATGGAATCGGCAAGTTCGTAGTCATTACTTTCTATGTTTTCTAAGATCAGCTCTTCCGTTGCCTTATCTGTAGAATTCAGGATTTGAGCGACCTTCTTGACGCCGCCCACTTTAATGCCCTCGGTCTTGTCAAGGTCAAGCTCGCTTTTCAACACGTCCTCTATCTCTGCTATTGCATCGGCGGCAATACCCTCTGTCATCGCCATTCGCATAGCAACATCTACTTTTAACGATTTTGGCAGCGTCGTCAACACGGCTGCCGCCTGTACGGGATCAAGCAGTGAAAGTATCAGGGCTATGGTTTGCGGATGCTCTGTAAGCAGGAAATTAGTCAGCTTTTTTGCGTCAACTTTTTTCAGTGAATCGAGGGTTGCCTCAACGGCGGTCTTTTCCATGATTTTTTTCGCAGTTTTCTCATCCAGGCCCTTAGTAAGCATTTGCTTTACGTAATCTCCGCCTCCTACGAATACATCCCCCTTGTCAACCTTAGTGAATGCCTCTTTGAAGACTGATTTTATCTCTTCCTCTTTCAGAGACTTCATTCTCGACATCAATGAACTAACCTTGCCGATCTCATTAAAATCCAGGTTTTTCAGCACCTCGGCAGCGGCGTCATCGCCAATTGCCGTCAGAAATATCGCGGCTTTTTCCGAACCAGTCAGCTCCATCCTATCCTCCTCCTGCAGCTCCCATCCATTCTTTCAACATCGCTGCCGCCTGTTCAGGGTTTTCCTTCACCCACTTAGACCATCTGGCCATCTGCTCATGACAAGGTTCCTTAGCCGGGGCTTCGCTTATCCCTGCCGCCTGCGGCCGCGGCATAGCCGGCTTAGGTTCAGGCATTACGAAGGTTCCTCCTTCGCCATCCACTCCTTAATCATAGTGGCTGCCTGAGCCGGGTTCTCTTTCACCCAGTCTGACCAGCCCGACATCTCTCTTCTAATCGTAGCCTCATCCGTTGGCGGCATCTTAACTCCGCCTGCCTCTTTGCTCTGCTGCGCCTTCTTAGCTGCCTCATGGCCTGTATCGGCAGCCATACCCCCCCGTGCAAATGCTACCTCTTTTACAGCCGGTCTTGTCTCAATTACCAGAGATTTCACTACCGGCCTTACTACAAAGGCGATAAACATTAATGCCAGAAGCACCGGCGCCAGATACTTCGTCACTACCACGCCGTCCTTAATATATTCTCCAATGCTCTTCTTAACCTCAGGCAGCGCCTCTTCCTTTGGCAGCGGCTCAAACGGCATGTTTATTACCGTTACGTCGTCTCCCCTGGTCTCCGTAAAGCCAATGGCCTTCTTCACAAGGCTTTCATATTGCTTTAACTCCTCTTCCTTGTGCGGGGTGTAGACGACATCGTTGGGGTCTTTTGAGTCAGGCTTCATAGCATATACGCCGTCAACCAAAACTGCCGCCGTCAGCTTCTTTAATGTTCCGTAGGGGGCAATAACATGGTTTACAGTCTTGCTGATCTCATTATTAATAGTCTCGCTTTTCTTCTTGGACTCACGCTGGCCGCCAGATGACTGCGTCGCGGTCTTTGCAGGCAGATTAGATTGAACGCCGACAACGCCCGCGGGCGAGGCCGACGTAGAATCCTCTGTGGTCGTTTGTTGGCTTCTGACCACTGCGCCGTCCGGGTCGTATGTCTCCTCTGTCTTTTCTGAGCGTGAGAAGTCCAGTTCCGTATGCACCTTTACCTTGACTTTATTCTTGCCCACTACAGGCTCAAGTATATCTCTGATGCCCTGTTCTACGTCTTTTTCATATTTTCTCTGATAATCAAGTTCTGTGCTTGTCAGCCCCATCATCTCGTCAACCTTGCGGGTCAGCATGTTGCCGCTGCTGTCAACAATAGTAACATCGTTGGGATTTAATCCTTCGATGCTGCTCGATACAAGGTGTACGATGCCCTGTATTTGGTCCTGCGTAAGGGATTTCGCCGACTTTAAGGCAATAAGTATAGAGGCCGTAGGCTGCTGCTTATCCTTTACAAAAAGTGATTTCTCCGGCATAGCCAGATGAACTCGCGCCCTGTCAACCTCTGCGAGGGCCATTATAGTCCTGGCAAGTTCCCCCTCAAGCGCCCTCTTATAATTGAGCTTTTGAACAAAGTCAGTCGCCTGAAAATCAGTCTTATCGAACACCTCAAACCCTATGCCGCCGCCCTGGGGAAGCCCCTGCGCGGCAAGCTGCAGCCTGAGGTCATAGACCTTCTCCATAGGAACCATAATGCTGTTTGACGTAACCTGATATGGAACCTTAAGCTGCTGTAGTTTTTCGACTATCTTACCCGCGTCGCCCTCCGATAGATTTGAAAACAACACTGAGTAGTTTGGCAGCTGCGACCACGAAAACAATAACACTATAGCCGCAATCCCCAAAACCAGGGACAAACTAATCGCTATCTTTTTCCTATTAGACCAGTTCTTAATCGTTTCAATAGTGTTTGCCATATAGTCCCACGCTTATCTTTTATTTTGTTTATAATCAGGGTAAACCCCTGGCATCATCAGCCAACACATTTCACAGCCCGGCAAGTTTCTACAAAAACGCCTGCAACTTCTATGGCTTACCGGCCGACGCATACCCCGCCGGCCTCCGCCCTCTTTATTTCTGTGTAACCTGTAAGACTAACTACGCGACTTTATACCTGCATCCTCATGACCTCGTCGTATGCGTTGAGAAGCCTGTTACGCACCTCCAGCATCAACTGAAAAGACATGTCGGCCTTTTGCATTGCCATCACCGCGTTTGTTACATCGCCGCCCTGGGTCAGGTCATGGACTGCCTTGTCGGCCTCCTGTTGAATCGCATTGACCTTTGTAAAGGCTTCATTCAGCGCGGCGTCAAACCCGCCGGCTGCCGAACTGCCTGTCGTCTTATTAGCAGCGCTGCCGTTAGCCGGCCCCAGCCCGGCACCTATGCCGTTTATTGGATTAGTCATACCCTATCCTCCTCCTATTTCCCTAATTCCAATGTCTTCAGATACATACCCTTGGAGATGTTAAAGGCCGATACGTTAGCCTCGTATGCCCTTGAAGCCATCATCATATTTACCATTTCCTCTATTACGTTGACATTTGGCATTTCCACATATCCCTGCGCGTTGGCATCGGGATGAGTGGGGTCGTAAACCAACATCGGCGGCGTCTGGTCCTCCACAACCTCAGAGACCTTTACGCCGTTGTTCAGCGTCTTTGGATCATCATCCGCCGGAGTTACCTGAAAGACCACATCCTTCCTCTTATACGGGCCGCCCTCTTCTGTCCTTGTCGTATGCACGTTTGCAAGGTTAGAGGCCACGATATTCATTCTCTGCCTCTGTGCCTCTAATGCCGATGCGCTTGTCTTAAATACTCCGTATAAATCCATGTGCTAAACCCTCTTAATAGTATTTTTATACATCGTTATCTTCTGAGATAATAACTTTACCGCTGTCTGAAACTTCAGGGCGTTGTCTGTCATCTTTGCAACTTCCATATCTATTTCGACATTGTTGCCGTCGCCCCACAGAAAGTCGCCGTCTTCCACAGTCTGAGGCGCAGCACTTCCTGAGGCGCCGCTAATGTGCCTCTTATTGGTTGAAGTCATGCTCAACTGCCCGCTGTCAAAATATGAACCGAAGTCAACATCCTTCGCCTTGTAGTTGGGTGTGTCAGAGTTGGCGATGTTAGACGACAACACCTTATGCCTGAGGGCTGTGGCACTCATCAACTTTTCCAGATTTACAAAACCACCGTCTAAATCCATCACACACTCCTCCAAATCATCAACATCTGTCAAACATATATCAATAACCATGCCAGACATAACAATATATTTTATATTTAATCTATTTCTTTAATTAACGCCAGCAATACCTTGTATTTATTACACAATGACCATTTTTTCATATGCCTGCCTCCGTCTAAGAAAAGACATTTAACTGTCGTAATTCCAACACTTTATTGCTCATCTGGAAAAAATTTCCCATATTCGCTGAGCTTATTCCTGATAGTCCTCACATTCACGCCCAGTATCTTTGCGGCCTTTGTCTTATTGCCGTTTACGTCTTTGAGCGTTTTGAGGATAAGGTCTCTCTCCATTTCCTTTATGCCGCGCTTGTTGTTGTCAAAGGGCGCGTCGGCTTTTTGGGACTGCGGCTCTGAGTCAAGCATGAAGTCCGATGTGTCAATGAGTTCGCCCCGGCAAAGCAGAACCGCGCGGTGTACGGTGTTTTCCAGTTCTCTGATATTGCCGCGCCACGGGTTTCGCAGCAGAAAATTAAGGGCGTCTTCTGTCAGTCCTTTTGCCTGCTTGTTAAGCATGGCGGAGAATTTCCTTATGAAGTACTCGGTTATCAGAGATACATCCTCAGGGCGTTCTCTTAGCGGGGGGACATGCAGGGGAAAGACGCTGAGCCTGTAGTAGAGGTCTTCTCTGAAGTTACCGGCAGCGGCCTCCTTTATCAGGTCTCTGTTAGTTGTTGCCAACACCCTTGTATTGATTGGAATTGTATGTTTTCCGCCTATCCTGTCTATCTCCCGTTCCTGAAGTACGCGCAAGAGCTTGGCCTGAAGACCCATCGGCATCTCCCCTATTTCGTCAAGCAGTATAGTGCCTTCGTTGGCCAGTTCAAATTTACCGAGTTTCTTATCAACTGCGCCGGTAAAAGAACCTTTCTCGTGGCCGAACAGCTCGGATTCCATAAGGTTGTCAGGGATTGCCGCACAGTTTACTGCAACAAACGGTTTTAACTTTCTGAGGCTTTGGCTGTGTATATATCTGGCAATTAGTTCCTTGCCCGTGCCGCTCTCGCCGTAGATTAGCACCGTTGTATCGCCGGCGGCAACATCTCGGGATATTTGCAGCAGGCGCGTCATCTTTGGATTGCCTGTGATTATCTCCCTGTCTGAGGCCATGACCTCCATAATAGAGCTTATCTTGGCATTTAGCTTGTCAAATGAAAACGGCTTCATGAGGTAGTCTGTGGCGCCTTCTTTCATGGAGTCAACGGCATTTTCCACAGTGCCATAGCCGGTGATTACTAAAACAGGAAGATTGCCAACGCGCCTTCTAACCTCCTTCAGGAAGGTCAGACCGTCCATTCTGGGCATCTTCATGTCGGTAATAATCATAGCAAACGGCGCATTGGCCATCTTAGCCAGGCCGTCCTGCCCGTTTTCGGCCACTGTGGCGTCGTAACCAAGCCTTTGTATGGCCTCTTTTAAGGCGTCTCTCATCTGAGGGTCGTCGTCAACCACTAAAATAGGTTTCATCGCTTTCACTTGGCTCTCCACACTACTATTTTAACATAATTCTGATTATAATTTTAGTGGCAGCACTATTTGAAACGTACTGCCCTTACCCTTTTTACTCTTTGCCCTGATTATCCCGCCGTGGGCAAGCATTATCTTAGAGGCAATGGCCAGACCAAGACCGGTGCCTTTTTCCTTTGTGCTGAAAAAAGGATCGAAAATCCTCTCTAAATTTTCGCTGTCTATGCCTTCCCCATTGTCTCTGACCTCAACGACCGCCGCTTTATTGTCGTTTATACATTCGTTGATAAATATCTCGCCGCCCTCGCCGGCAGCCTGAATAGCGTTTATAATTACATTCATAAGCACCTGCTTTAACAACTCGCTGTCGCCTAAGACCTGGGCGTCGCTGCACTCGCTCCTCGTAAATTGTATCCCGCGCGCCTCTACCAGCGGCATCAACATAAATATTGTCTCGCTCACTATGGGGTTGAGCGTGCTTGAGTGAAAGACTGGCTTTTGAGGTTTAGCAAAAAACAGCATGTTTGTAAGTATATTATTAAGGCTCCTTATCCCTGTGTAAATGCCCTTAGCGAAGTTCGTCTGCGGCGCACTGCCAAGCTCGTTTTCAAGCATGCTTGCATATAGCTCTATGCTGCACAGAGGACTTCGTATTTCGTGCACTATCTGGGCTGCCATCTCGCCCATCGCTATGAGGCGTTTGTTTCGTTCCTGATGAGACTCAAGCTCCTTCATTCTCGTCATATCCTGTATCATTATGACCTGTCCTCTGACAAAACCCCTCGAGTCGCTAACGTTTGAGCGGGACATAAACACGTTATGCTGCTTCTTGCGCGTCTTCATAAACGTATCAGCCCCTTCGTCCTCAAACTTTATTCCAAGTGCATTAAACGGCCTTCCTATCACGTCTGCTGCGCTTAGGCCAGTCAGTATCTGGGCAGCCCTGTTAAACATGGTAACATTGCCGGATGGATCAAGGACGATTATTGACTCGCTCAGGCTCTCCAGAATCCCCTTAAGGTAGTCCTCAGCCTCCTCCGTATCATACAGGGCCTTCTCTAACAGCTTGTTTTTCTGCTCAAGCTCCCCTGTCAAATAGACAACGCGGTCTTTGAGCTGCTGATACATGTGCTCAAGGCTCTGGGAGGCAAGCATAAAGTTTTGAAACGCGTCGTTCAGACGCGATATGTCTTCTATTGGCTTTACGTTTTCCATTTGCTTTCCTTATGATTATATTTACTATATTAAAGTATTACTTTAATTCTTCCAGCTTCTTGTCAATGCTATTGCCCTGCAATACCGACCTTGCAAATTTACTTAGCTGCGAGTTTCCCTCGCTGAGTTTTTTCAGTGATTCCTGAGACCTCGTATCGTTGTCCAACATACCTGTCCTGTACAGCGCCCATTCGTTTGACGGGTCTTGTGCAAGTACCTGTTTATAGTAATTAATGGCCTCATCCTTTCTGCCTATCAGATACAAATTATCTGCCATAGTCAGGGCGTCCCCTGTTTCGCCTCCCATGCCTTTCAACACCTGTTCATAAAACGCCAGCGCCCTCTCTTTATCCTTCACTGCCCCTACGGCGTCTCTAAGCATCGGCAGGTCTTCTCTTTTCAAATGCCTGAGGGCAGCCAGCCTTTCGTAGGTACCCTGCAGGTCATTGTTTGCGTATAATACCCTTGCCTCTGACCTTAGAATATCGTCCGGCGGTATTTTATATTTCTTCAACTGCCCCAGGTATTTCACCGCCTCGGTCTTCTCTCCCATGTCCGCATAGTACTGGGAAAGTTCATATAGAGCCTTTTGCCTTTGTTCGTCTAACAGGTTTTGTGAAATCCACACAAGGATGTCTGTATACGGCTTGCCGCCGCCTTCTCTTAGTAATTCAGCCGCCCTTAAGATCAGTTGTTCGTGAGCTATATCCATAAATACAACCCCATAGGCCGTCCACAGGACTATGAACTGATCCTTGTCAAATTGCGCTGTATCGTTCATCAGGGTTTCAAGTCTTTGCACAAGCTCTTTTGAATTTGGATTTCTCACAATCATTGCGTTTAGAATTTTCACTGCGTCTTTATAGTTTTTCTCTGTTATATAAAGGTCAAGAAAAAGCATATCCCTCTCTTCCTTTCCCTTAGAGTCTAAAGAAAGCCTTTTCAGGGCATCGAGGGATTGCTTGGCCAGCGGCGCTTTACCTGCGACAGCGTATATATGGGCAAGCTGTACCAGCGCCTTGGCCTTAATATCGGTGCTTTTTGACTCTGAAGCCTCTATTAAGTAAGTAATCGCTTCCTTTTCATTGGAGCTGTTGGCCGCGATGGTGCCCAGAGCGAGGCTTATCTTATCTCTATATTTGACGTCTATTATCTGCTGAAACATCTCTCTGGCCTTTGCTATATTGCCGGTTTGATAGAGATTTTCCGCATAGTAATAACGCGACTCATCGTTTTTTTCCATATATTCCGAGTCCATCTCAACCGCCTTAGCGTATACCTGCTGTGCCTCTTTCGTCTTGCCAAGTCGTTGCAGCATGTTTGCCTTGCCGTAGATGGCAGTGGAGCTGTCGCCGGCCTTTTCATATGCGTCGAGGGCGTCGGCTTGTTTATTCGTCAAATCATAACACCTTGCAAGATACATTTGCGCCTTTTCGCTATTTTTGCCGTCAGGAAAGAGCTTTGCATACTGCCTGAAGCCCGATGAGGCCTCGTAGTAGTATTTCTTCTCGAAAAACAGCTCTGACTTGCGAAAGAGCGTCTCTTGTTTCAGGTCGGCGTTTGTCGTGCGCGTGTAGACTCGCCTGTATGCGTCTATAGCGCCTAAGATGTTTTTCTGCTTATCGAGTATCCTGGCCCTTATGTAATTACACGCCGCGCCGGCATCAGTCGTATTCATATAACAGCCGTTAAGCATACTCTCGGCGTGTGTAAAATCATCCATCTCAAGATACATCCACGCCTGTTTGAGTTCAGGAGTTGACAGCACCTTGCCAAGGTCCAACGAATACGCAGCATTGGCGCACACCAGCGCTATGGCAAGCGTTGCCGCACACAGCACTTTCCTATTAATTATGCCTCTGCCGCCATAAAGTCCACAGATCATAACTATATAGTAGCAAATTACATACCAACTTGTAAATATCTAATTTTAAAAGGTTTTACAGTTCATAGCGTCAAAATGCCGACGCCTTTGGGGGTTATTGCGTCGGCGGTTCGTTTAACTTTGTGTCAAGTCCCTTCTTCTTGAGTTTCTCAAGGAATGTAGTCCTGTTAAGCCCAAGCAGCGCTGCTGCTTTGCTCTTTACGCCGCCTGAGATTTCCATTGCCTGTGCAATGAAAGACGACTCAATATCGTCAAGGTGTGTCTGTAAATCAATGCCGTCATGGGGAAGCTGGGCAAGTGAAACGGCTGCTGAGTCCACGCGCTGTTTATTGTCAAAAAAGCGCGGCGGCAAATCGTCCGGGGTTATGGTGCCGGTCTCATCTAAAATGACAAACCTCTCTATCAGCGTCTCAAGTTCTCTGACATTTCCGGGCCACTGGTAGTTAAGCATCAGGGTAAGGGCCTCGGGGAGGATTTTCAGGGCGGTCTGCCCTGGCCTCATCGCCGACATCTTCACTATAAATGTCTTCATAAAATGTTCTATCAGCAATGGGATGTCGTCCTTTCGCTGCCTAAGCGGCGCGATGTGAATTGGAATTACATTAAGGCGGTAGAAGAGGTCTTCTCTGAATGTACCCTTGCCGGCGGCCTCGCCGAGGTCTTTATTTGTGGCCGCGAGGACCCGGATGTCAACCTTTACGGTTCTGGTTCCTCCTACGCGCTCAAATTCTCTTTCTTGGAGCACTCTTAGCAGCTTTACCTGAAGCGATGGGTGAAGTTCTCCTATCTCATCAAGCAGTATCGAACCCTTATCTGCCAGTTCAAAACGCCCCTTGCGCGTATTAATAGCCCCTGTGAAGGCCCCTTTTTCGTGTCCAAACAGTTCAGACTCAAGTAAATCTTTAGGTATAGCGCCACAATTCAGCGGAATGAAAGGATTTTCAGCCCTAATGCTGTTCTTATGAATGGCCTGGGCCACGAGTTCCTTGCCAGTACCGCTTTCACCGGTTATGAGAACCGTGCTGTCGGCGCGCGAGACCTTCTCAATCATACTATACAGGTGCTGCATCTGGGCAGACTTCCCAATCAGCTTATCAAAATGCGTCCTCATTTCCATAATCCAACTATATTGTATAGCTATTTTTGTGCTATGTCAATATTAAAACACCACCTAAAATGAGGCAATAGCAGGCCATAAGATGACATATCCTCTTAATTTCCTTATATAACACCCTACTGCAACCATATATTAAAGCATTAGTTTAGATAAATAAATTACTAAGTCCGTTAATATTTTGACACTGGCATATGAATAATGCGGTCTCTGCGGCACTGAGCTTGTCGGAGGAGGAACAAATTTTGATATGAGCGTCATAGGCTCATCCTTATCATCCAATTTATTTCTGTCTCTCGTACTTAATACTAAGTGGCAATCATAGAGGTAAAGATATTTCAAAATTCCGTCATTCCGGCTTGTCCGGAATCTTCCCTTACGTGGGAGTTTAATTATGATTGCGCATATTCTGAGGCATTAAGGACTGATTCCGGACAAGCCGGAATGACGACAGACGAGTGGATACAATTTTTTTGTAGTGGAGTGAGACTTTTTACTCATTGATCGGCAGCTCTATTCTAAATACTGCCTGTTTGGCGACGTTCGATGCTGTGATTCTGCCCCCCAGATGCTCCTCTATAATAAGCTTTGTCATATACAGCCCTATCCCTGTGCCATCGCATCCTTTCGTTGTAAAGTATGGTTCAAAAATTCTGTCTATAATATTCTCCGGTATCCCAGAATTGGTATCCAATATCTCAATGATTGCATTACTATCCGTTTTGTCTAAACTTATTAGAATAAAGCCTTCTTCGTCGGGATTTAATTTGCCCTCTTTTCTTGAGTGTATTATGGCATCTTTAGCGTTTGCTAAAATGTTTAAGACAGCCTGCTTGAACTCGTTTATTTTCCCCAAAACCATAAACTGGGTATCATATCTACAATCAAACTGAATATTTATCGCTTCCTTCATAAACTGATCGTGTACCAGAGAGATTGTCTCTTCTATTGCGGGTCTGACATCAAATAACGTATTGCCAGACGGCTTGGAGAAACTTTTAAAGACTTTAGCCGTTTCGGACATATGAACGACCTGCAGCATAATGTTTTTCACCGCATTATCTAAGTATTTTTCGTCGCGCTCACCATATTTGTGTGCGTCCTTCAGGTCCTCTGCTATTAAGGATATGGCATTTAGGGGCTGCATCCACTGGTGCGATATGGCAATAAGCATCTCACCCAAAGTTGCCATCTTTGACTGTTGAATAAGTTTATCCTCATTTCTCATTTCCTCATCAGAGACTTTCATATACCCTCCACACAACAAAAACCCCGATGTCCACTATAAACATCAGGGTTTAGAAATTTTAAAAACTATGTTTTTAAGAAGAGAGAGAGAGAGAGAGTGTGTGTGTGTGTGTGTAAGCAACATCCATGCCATTCACCATTATAGCGCCCAATCTCATAGTACCCACATAGTAAACTATCAAGGGCATAGTTTGTCAACACACCCGCCTCATTATTCTTACGGTAACCGTCAGACAATAAGGATTCTTTTGTCTAATTTTGGGAAACACACATTTTTTGAATAAAGATTCAACGCCAACCACACTGGCATATAAATAATGCGGCTCTTTCGGGCCAGAACGCCATTACGTAACTGGTTGAGCTGCCAATGTCCACCCCAGACAGCGTTAACTTAAGCAACTGGCTCTAAAATAAACCACCCCCCTGACATGGCAAAGCTGCCTTTCAGGGGGGCGTGGTTTCAGTCCTGACTGTTTTAATATGGCGGCCACGGTGGTGGCGGTGGCGCATACGGCGGTGGTGGTGGCGGCGCCCACGGCGGTGGCGGTGGTGGCGCATACGCTGGATATGGCGGTGGCGGCCCTGGGTCTATCGTGGTAACGCAGCCTGCCATTGCCAATGTCAACAGCAACATCGCTATCAATCTCTTCATTCAACACCTCCCATTCAATATCTCCTACTATCTATCCTACTATCCTAAGCCCTAACTTGTCAAGGGGCGCGGGTCGGTTACCTTGATAATAGACTGCTCAGTCCGCCCTATCATCGCTCTAAGATTGTCCTCCGATATGCTCAAAGGCGGCATTATCACAATACAGTTGCCAAGGGGTCTCAGAAACACCCCCTTGTCTCTGACATCGAGGGCAACCCGCCATCCCATCTTATCTTCAGTCGGATATGCCTGCCGCGTCTCCTTATTCTTTACAAGCTCTATGCCGGCCATAAACCCCGCCGCTCTAACATCGCCCACATGGCTAAGACGCAGGAGTTTTTTCAGCCAGTTATTAAGTATCTCTATTTTTGGCCTCAGCCGGTTTAGGACATCCTCTTTATCAAACAGGTCAATGACGGCAAGGGCGGCGGCACAGCCGAGGGCGTTGCCCGTATAGGAGTGGCCGTGAAAGAACTGCCGCATCTGGCTGAATTCACCGAGGAAGGCGTTGTATATCTCGTCAGTTGCAACCGTTACGGCAAGCGGCATGTAGCCGCCCGTTAGTCCCTTTGAAAGACATATAATGTCAGGCACCACACCCTCGGCGCAACAGGCAAACATCTGCCCTGTCCTGCCAAAGCCCGTTGCAATCTCATCTGCTATTAAAAGCACGCCGTACTTAGTGCAAAGGCGGGCAACTCCGCTAAGAAAACCCTCCGGGGCCGCTATCATCCCGCCTGCCGCCTGCATCTTTGGCTCTATTATCACGGCGGCTATCTCACCGCTATGTTCCTGTAAGATTTTTTCCATCTCCATAAGACATGCCATCTTGCAGGAGTCCTTCTCAAGCCCAAGAGCGCACCTGTAGCAATATGGGGCGGGCGACTTATAGGTAGTAAACAGCAGGGGTTTAAACGTGCCGTGAAATATGTCAACGCCCCCTACGGCGACGGCCCCAAGGGTGTCGCCGTGGTAGGCCATGTTAAGCGACAGGAAGGCGTTCCTACCCGTGACGCCCTTCTGAAGCCAGTACTGAAAGGCCATTTTGAGCGCCACCTCTACGGCTGTAGAGCCGTTGTCGGAGTAGAAGACGCGCGTAAGCGGCTGCCGTGTTTCGGCTTTAAGCGTCTGCCCAAGGAGAGCGACAAGCCTGGCGGCCAGAAGGATAGAGGGCTTGCCGCCAAGTCCAAGCAGCGTAGAGTGCGCGATTTTATCGAGCTGCCCTTTAACGGCGTCGTCAATCTCTTTTTTCCTATGGCCGAAAATATTGACCCAAAGAGAGGACACGCCGTCAAGATACCATCTGCCCTGCGTATCTTTGATAAAGCAGCCAAGCCCCTCTTCGATAATGATGGGGTCGTGTTCAGCCCATTCGCTCATCTGAGTAAACGGGTGCCAGACGAATGACTTGTCAAGGTCTGCGAGGCTGCGGTAGTCCATTTCCATAATTTAGTCTAACACATAGGGCATGTTTTGAGAAATGGCGTCAGGCAATGTCAGTAACTGGCACATCGGTAACACCACTTAGCGTCATCACGGTTATTACGCTCCAAAATTACGCAATCGGCGTTACATTTTCACCGTAAATGGCGGCAGCTTAATTGCCGCTATTGACTGATTTTATATCCAGCCGCTGCCACTGCCTCCTCTACCGTCTTTTGCGTTGTTTTGGAGTCGTTTATTTTGACAACCGCGCTTCCTACCTCTACGGTTGACATCTCTACGCCGCTAACCGCGTCTATCGCCTTTTTTACCCTGCCTACGCAGTGCTGGCAGCTCATCCCGCTTATGGCTAATTTAATTTCTGACATATTCTATAATACCTCCTTTTGATGATTAATCTATCAGCGCGTGCAGCTCATCAAGCGCATTGATTTGGATTATCCCCGGAATTTTGAGCGTGTGCTTGTCAGTCCTGTAGAATATCGGCGTTGCCCCTACGGCCAACGCCGTCTCCATATCTACGTTTTTATCGCCCACGAATATTGAGTTCTTTAGGTCTATGGCGTGGTCTGCCCTTGCTCTAAGCAACATCCCCGGCGCTGGTTTTCTGCAGGCGCAGTTATCTGCGGGGACATGACGGCAGTAGTAGAATGCGTCAAATCCATATTTATCGCCAAACCTTTGATGGAGCGCCTGTACAAATCCCTCGTCAACTATCCCGCGCCCTATGCCTGACTGGTTGGATATCCCAATCAGCATGTAGCCCTTGTCCTTCAGTGCAATGAGCCTTTCAAGCCCTTCGTATGGTCGAAACGCACTGAAACTATTGAGATAATTGGCGTCTTCGCAAAGCGTGCCGTCCCGGTCGAAAAACACCGCCTTTCTCTGCCCCAAGACCGTATCTATTTCGCTATAAATGTCATCAACAGAGATGTCCATCAGGCAGCGCAGATGTTTATGGCCACAGGTGCGCTTAAAACACGGCGAACACGCGATGTTTTTCTTAATTACAGAGTGCCGGTATGAAAACTCCGGGTTCGGCGCTGTCTCAGGCGGGCCTGTCAGTACGGGCGATGTAGAGCCAAATATGGCAATGACCGGCGTACCAACCGCATAGGATATGTGCATGGGGCCTGAGTCATTGCTTATCAATATATCACATCCAGCTATCGCCGCACAGAGCTGCCTTACGCCGGTCTTGCCGGTCAAATCAAGAAATATCCCCGGCTCCTGAAGGTCCGGGGCGATATGCCCGCATATTGCCGCAGCAATCTCAACGTCATTCTTTGAGCCGAATAAGACGGCGCTGCCGCCTTTTTCTTTGATAATCCTTGAGATTAATTTGGCGAATCTCTCCGCAGGCCAGCGCTTTGCCGTACCGAAGGCCGCCCCCGGGTTAATCCCTATCACTGGCCGCCTTAGATGAGACAACGCCTCAAGCCCCAACTGCCTCTCTTCCGATGTAAGATAAATCCACGGCAGACGGTACGGGGCGTCAATGCCCGCCACGTCGAGCATGTTTAAATAGTAGCGCGTGTGGTGAAGGCGGAGGGCTTCCCTGGTTATAGCAACGCCCTTAGTGAGCAGCAATCCCCTGCCGTCTCTTTTGTAGCCAATACGCTCTCTTATCCTCGCAAGCCACGCTATCAGAGCCGCGTCGAAGGCGTTTTGAAGCAGTACCGCTGTGGCGAAATGCGCGTCATTGAGTCTGCGCGCAAGCCTTAGCCTGCCCGCAATCGTCCTGAAGCTGTCCGCATATTCGATTATCGCCCCAACGTGCGGGTCTTTCTCAAAAAGCGGGGCAACCACAGGATTAACCAGCAGCGTTATATCTCTGTCGGGAAATGCCCCCTTGACTGCCCTAAGAGCAGGGGACGCCATTACAGCGTCCCCTATCCAGTTGACACCCCTGACAAGAATCTTAGAATTAGTTATTTCCAGCTTACCCCTAAGGAATATGAAACGCCGTTATAATAGGTGTACATATTGCCGTCTGTCCACGCTACAAGGGCTGCGCCGTTGCTAAACCACTGAACATAGTAGGCCGACGACCCTGACGTGCCCGACTGTATGCCGCCCGACTTTGAACCAAACCATGAGGCATATTGCGTATAGAGCGTGCTAATCTCTGCGGCTGCCTCGCCAAATGTCATCCATGTTGTCCCAAGGCTGTAGAACTGCCCATTATAATACGTATACAGAGTGCCGTCTGTGCCGGCAAAAAGGGCTGCGCCGTTAGTGTACCACTGCAAATAGTATGTGCCGCCGTTGTATGTCCCACTCTGTATGCTTCCAGATGTTGAGCCAAACCACGAGGCATACAGTGTGTAGATTGCGTCAAACGCCGCTGCGGCAACTGTCGAATTGTCTTGTGCGGACACATTTACATTGATATAAGATGATTTTGAGGCATCATTTACCGAGTCCCCGCCGTAGAACGCCATCAGTATGTTAGAACCTACCGTCAGCGCCGATGTTGTAAATGTGGCCTGTCCGCTTGAGTTCAGAGTGGCAGAGCCAAGTATATTATAACCGTCTCTGAACATAACGCTGCCGGTGGGACTTTTACCGACAACTGATGCAGTCAGCGTTATAGATTTGCCATATGTCATGGTTGTCGTCGAGGCAGCGAGCGTGGTCGTTGACGGCGACGCCGTGCCGATAACCAACTTCCCTATTTTACGTTTCGTACCGCCCTCTGAAAACCAGAGGTTGTTGTCTGGGCCTACTGTGATAATAGTCGGCAGGCTCTGAGCCGTAGGGATGGGATACTCGGTAATGACACCCGATGTCGTAATTCTTCCTATGTTGTTACCCCATGGTTCGGAGCCGTCGCCGCCGCTTTCTGTAAACCAGAGATTGCCGTCCGGCCCGGCCGTTATACCCCATGGGGAGCTTCCAGATGTAATGGCGTACTCGGTAACAACGCCCGATGTGGTAATCTTGGCTATTTTGTTTCCAAGCAGTTCTGTAAACCAGAGATTGCCGTCAGGACCTGCCACAATCCTCTTAGGGAAAACTCCTGAGGTCAGTTGATACTCTGTGATAACGCCTGAGGTGGTAATCTTGCCTATCTTTGCGGCCTGTGACTCGGTAAACCAGAGATTGCCGTCAGGGCCTAATGTGATAGCGTCGGGATAACTGCCAGCAGTCAGGGCATACTCGGTAATGACGCCTGCCGTGGTAATCTTGCCTATCTTTGAGCTGGCGCTTTCGACAAACCAGAGATTGCCGTCTGGCCCTGCTGTAATGCCGTTTGGCGAGGCAGCTTTAGAACCTGCGGTATGCACTACATTGGGAATGGGATATTCGGTAACAACGCCCGCCGTCGTCATCTTGGCTACGTTAGAGACATCGGACTCAGTAAACCAGAGATTGCCGTCAGGTCCGGTTACTATACCCCAGGGGAATGACTCTGATGTGGTAGGCGAGTACTCGGTAATAGTGCCGCTTGTAGTGATTTTGCTGACTTTATTGCCGTTTGTCTCAAGGAACCACAGATTGCCGTCAGGGCCTTTTGTCATATCATACGGCACTGCCGCCATGTAGGGCAAGAGAAACTCGGTAACGGCCCCTGAGGCGGTAATCTTGCCTATCTGATTGGCCATCTTCTCGGTAAACCATACGCCGTCAGTCCCCGTTGTGATACGCATAGGGGCGCTATTGTTTGTGGGCAGGGCAAACTCGGTAATAACGCCTGCGGTGGTTATCCTGCCAATCTTATTAGTATCTTTCTCTGTAAACCAGAGGCTGCCGTCCGGCCCAGGCGCGATACCCTGGGGCATTGTGCTTACGGCGGCAAAGGGTATTTGATATTTCGTAAAACCGCCCGATGTCGTTACCTTCCATATGGCGTTGTTATGGGCGTCCGCTACCCAGAGGCTGCCGTCCGAACCCGCTGCTATAGCGTATGGCGACCCAGTGGAAGGAATGGAGTACTCTGTAATAGAACCTGAGGTGGTGACCTTGCCTACCTTGCTGGCAAGGGCCTCGACAAACCATATATTGCCGTCTGAACCCAGCGCCAGATCAAGAGGCCCGGAGGACGACGACGGCAAGCTATACTCGGTAACTGTGCCTGAGGTGGTAATCTTGCCTACTGTGCCGAGATTGGCGGAGGTAAACCAGAGATTGCCGTCAGGGCCTTTTATAATATTGGTCAGTTTGTGCATACCGTTTGTTTCAGAGAGTTGATATTCTGTGATAGTGCCGGATGTAGTAATCTTTCCTATCCTGCCGCCGTCGTTTTCGGTAAACCAGAGATTGCCGTCAGGGCCTGCAACTATCCCATAAGGAGTACAGTTGGGCATTGGCAGGGAATACTCGGTAACTGTGCCGGTTGCGGTCATCTTAGCTATCTTATTGCCATAGTATTCTGTGTACCAGATATTGCCGTCAGGGCCAACTGCTATGCCAATAGGCTGGCTGGTTGAAGTGACAGGCACATCATACTCGGTAATGGTAGCAGCCTCAAGTCCGACACAGGACAACATAATACAAATTATCAACATTGCCGCTGTGGCAGCGCCGAGACGTGCGCTTAGTGCTTTAGACGACACTTCTTTCTGATTCACAATACACCCTCCATATGGTTTAACAGCGTTAATCCAGTAAAGCCCGATTATCTATTCATTATACATCAGCGGCTGTCATTATTTCCATCTTACCCCTAAGGGCAAACGCACTACGATAGATTTGCTCTCACTCCGCAACAAAAATTGCCGCCGCGACAACAAATTGTCTCCAATAGGCCTACCCTGTCGTCATTCCGGCTTGTCCGGAATCTTATTTTGGTTTGCGGATGTGTAGAGACAGATTCCGGACAAGCCGAAATGACAGACTTAGTGTGTTAAACGCTATATATTGAATTAGTTTGACTCTGTAATCACAACAAATTGTATATAGTGCGTTTGCCCTGGCTCATCCCCCCTTATGTCTGCTTTTCTTATTTCCAGTTTACCCCTAAGGCGTATGACGTACCGTTATAGTACGTATACATAAGGCCGTCTGTCCATGCCACAAGGGCTGCGCCGTTGCTAAACCACTGGACGTAGTATGTGGACGACCCGGATGTCCCCGCCTGTATGCCGCCCGACTTTGACCCAAACCATGAGGCGTATTGAGCGTATAGTGAGCTCATCTTAGCGGCAGCCTTGCCTAACGTCTGCCAGTTTAGCCCTAAACTATACAACTGGCCGCCATAGTAGACATACATGCTGCCATCAGTTCCTGCCACAATATATGCGCCGTTGGTATATAGCTGATAATAGGCAATCCATGATGTCCCCGTCTGAATGCTGCCGCCTGTTGAGCCAAACCATGAGGCATATTGGCTGTATATCGCGTCAAATGACGCTGCGGCTGTTGTATTGTCAGACGATGCCCCAGACGATGTGAAAGTTGCCGTTACCGATTTATTCGCCGACATCGAAACTGTGCATTGCGAGCCGCTTGTCATATCACAGCCCGACCAGCTTGTAAACGCATAGCCGGAGGAGGCCGCTGCCGTTAGCGTAACAGATGTGCCAGAGGTATATGAGGCTGAACACGTAGAGCCACAGCTTATTCCAGATGGCGAGCTTGTTACCGTGCCGCTGCCGGAGACGCTTACAGTAAGGATATAAGATGATGATGGCGGCTGCGGTAGTTGTAACTTAGCGACAAAAGCAGTTCCGTCTGAGTTTTTCAAAGAAGTCTGAAATGCACCGCTTGTTATCGGAAAATCTGTTGAGGCTGTCTCCCCAGTCACATAGGCATTTTTTGAGGCGTCAACCGCTATGCCGGTACCGCCGTAATCAATGTTGCTGCCGCCAAGATATGTTGAATAGACCAGGGCCGCGCCCGTTGTATTTAACTTTGATACAAAG
>JAKOEO010000002.1:76630-88149 GCA_022321325.1 Candidatus Magnetominusculus sp. LBB02
AAGATATGTTGAATAGACCAGGGCCGCGCCCGTTGTATTTAACTTTGATACAAAGATGTCATAAGAACCCTTCATGGCAGTCTGATAGGCGCCGCTTGTTACAGGGAAATCTGTTGAGGCTGTCCTTCCAACCACATAGGCGCTGCCCGATGAGTCCACCGCTATGCCGCGGCAGTTGTCAGCAGTGCTGCCACCAAGAAATGTAGAGTAGACAAGGGCTGTGCCGGTGGCGTTTAGTTTTGTTATAAAACCGTTGCCTGACCTGCCTGCTTTCAAGGAGGTTTGAAATGCGCCGCTTGTTACAGGGAAATCTGACGAATCTGTCATTCCGGCAATATAGGCATTGCCAGCAGAGTCAACCGCTATGCCATAGGCATCGTTATAAAGATTGCCGCCGAGGTATGTAGAATAGACAAGGGCTGTGCCGGTGGCGTTTAACTTCGTAATAAAAACACTATCAGAACCTTTCAGAGCGGTCTGATAGGCACCGCTTGTTACAGGGAAATCTGTTGAGGCCGTAAATCCCGTCACATAGGCGCTGCCTGATGAGTCTATGGCTATGCTGTAGCAATAATCGGCACCGCTTCCTCCAACATATGTTGAATACACAAGGGCTGTACCCGTTGAGTTTAATTTTGTGACAAAGGCGTCATAAGAACCCTTACGCGAGGGTTGATAGGCGCCGCTGGTTACAGGGAAATCTGTTGAGGCGGTATATCCTGCGACATAGGCGCTGCCTGATGAGTCAACTGCTATGGCCGTTGCTGAGTCCCCTCCCATGCCGATGCCATTAGAGGCGCCTGCACCGCCAAGATAGGTTGAATACTCAAGGGCAGTACCCGCAGGGTTTAGTTTTGATATAAAGGCAGTGCCATATACGCCTGCCTTTGAAGTAGTCTGAAATGCGCCGTTTGTTACTGGAAAATCTGTCGAAATTGTCGTGCCGACAACATAAGCGCTGCCTGATGAGTCTACAGCTATGCCCCAACTATAATCGCTGCCACTGCCTCCAAGATATGTTGAATATGAAAGCGTGGGGTCAATAACTAACGCCTTATCTTTGTCATACCGCGATAGCTGAAAACTTACAAGATTACCCTTCTTGAGCTTATACCTGCACTTTAGCTCTTGTCTTTTGCCGTCTGTTTCCTGATAGACAAGCGGCTTGTGCATAAGCATCTTACCACCCTTTGAGGCAATTATCAGACTGCCGTCTTTATCAACCGTCAGACATTTGGCCCCTTTTACTTTCAGGGCTATCTGCTTATAATCGGCATGAGGGGCTACTACAAAATCATATTCAATCTGGCGCTGATTGCCGTAAACTACCAGGTCAACGCCGCGATAGAGGCCGGTATATTTCACCTTTTCGTATGTCGGCACATTTGTGCGCCAGGTCTGCGCGTTACTGCCAATGAAATAGTTGGATGTCCCCGGTAGTCTGCCAATAGCGGTCATCGCATTAGCGTCAGGGTTTGTATTGACAAATGTCAGCCTGACAGCTGCCGTGTTTACCTTGTCTGCCGCTTTGTCATAAGATGACATTCTAAGGACAAACTCCTGTGGGGTCATAAGAAGCATATAGCCCTGTCCCCTTGCGAAATATCTTATATTAGGGTCTGCCTGCCCTGCATTTGTCTCAAAGGCAATTGGCAGTTGACCGTATGAAGCGGAAATTACAGCATTATCCCCAGAGGCCGGCATGGCCGGGACATTGGCATTGACCGCCGTACTAAGACACAGGACTACTATTAGCGCAGCTGCGCCTGAAACTAATTTCCTACTTATTATTCCCCGCCCCATATTTGAATCCTCCGTGTACTATAAATATACTATATCTCTAAATATCATTCATGTCAAGCATTACTTTGCAGCTGCCCCAGATAGTTCACCCTCTGTGCCACAGGCGGGTGGCTGTAATGAAATTTTACATACAGGGGATGCGGGTAGAAGTTCGATAGATTGTCTTTTGCAAGTTTCACAAGGGCTGTTATCATATTGTCAGGGCGTCCGGTTAGTTTGGCGGCAAATGTGTCGGCCTCTCTTTCAAATCTCCTCGATACGGCGTTTGCAATGGGTTTAACCGGAAATGCCGCTATGCCGACTATGAAACTCAATAGCAGCAGTTTTACATAGAATGAGTTATCGCCTATGTTAAAAATCTTAATTAGTGAGTCTGACTTTAAGGCGATATAAAAACAATACAACCCTATCAACATTATGGCCTCATAGGCGGCTATGAGTTTCAGCAGGTGGCGTCCCCTCCAGTGACCGGCCTCATGGGCCAATATGGCGCAGAGTTCGTCGGCGTCCACCTTTTCTATCAGCGTGTCATATATAATAATGCGCTTAACCTTTCCAATGCCGGTGAAATAGGCATTGGTGTGTTTAGACCTGCGCGAGGCATCCATCTTGAAAACGCTCTTAACCGTTATCCCGGCTATGCCCATCACTGCCTGAATCTTATCAACTAATGCCTCATCCGTTATGGGCGTAAACTTGTTAAAGAGCGGCTCAATTACATACGGCGACACATACATGAGGATGATGCTAATGATGAGAAACACGCCCCACACCCAAAGCCACCAGGACGTGGCAGACCAACGTATAAGCCATAACCCCGCCGCAATCAACGCCCCCATCAGAACAGTTGAGACCATCAGCGATTTAACTGTGTCCATAAGCCAAATCTTAATTGTCGTCGTATTAAAGCCGTACTTTTTTTCAATCTTAAACGTATGGTAAAGGCCAAACGGCAGCGACAGAAACGTCTCCGCGTAACTCAATAAGACAAAGAAAACCAACCCGCCATACACAAAAGACAGCTTAAACGACAACACCCATGAATTATATGCGTTTAATAGGCCGCCAAATATAAAGGCAATAAGCACGACATTGTTAAACATGGAGGCAGCGGCGGCAAAACGCGTGTTTTCTATCTGATAATCACAGGCAGTCTTTAAGAGGGCAGCGTCAACGCTTCCTGTAAATGCCTCGGGCACGGTTGAGGCATTTGCCCTCATGTGCCTCATGTTTATAAACTCCAGATAATAGCCGAAACACTCCTTCAAGATGTACACTGCGGCAATTATAAGAAGCGGCGTGGTCATTTGCCAGTCTCAACGATAAGCCCTATGGGAAGTGCCTCACCAAATGCCTCACTTTCACCCGCGCTGTCAAGCGGCGTAATTTCCTCTATCTGCCTGATAAAACGCACGGCCCATTTGGAGTCGGCGTATGCCTGAAGCCTCTTTACAATATCGGCACGCAGTGCCTCGTCAATGTCTCTTTTGCTGTCGCCCGTCTTTCTGCCAAGCTGCGTAACGGCATAGGCCGCATCATCCGGCTTTGTCCAGCTTACCTCAAGGCATTGCCTTATCCACCTCTGTGCCGTGTCCTTCGACACCTGTCTGTCTATATCGCCATAGAAACTCATCCTTGCCCCTAATCTCGATAACGACCAGAAGTGGTTTCCAAGCGCCCTGCCCTTTTCCTTTTTGATGATGTTTACTAATTCGTCCCCAAGTGCGGTCTTAGTCTGAGGGCTGAGATGTTCAAGACTTGAGGCAAGCATCCACAGCTCTACGTACTCCGCCCCCTGCGTCCGCTTGCCCTTTTTCGACGGCATGATAAGCGGCGCTATGCGCTTGTAGAGAATATCCTGCTGCTGTGCGTTAAGCCCGCCGCAGATGCGCCTCCACATAATCCACCACTCGGAGCGGCACTGCCCGTTGTTTGCATACGTTATGCCTTCAGAAAATTGTTTCCATAACTCCTTTATTCTAAAGCCATCCAGTGGATGGCCAAAGCCCGGCCTTAATAAAAAACCCGCAAGGTTAAGCCAGCGCGCCTCATGCTGCGGCGTAACGAGACGCCTCAAACGAAGTGTTATCAGCGTATCCCACATCTTTCTTATTGCAGAGAGAGGCCACTGTGCCTTATTGTTAATGCCGAGGGCCTCAGGCAGCGCCTTTGACAGGCCGTCAAGCTGCACCTCGGTCTGGCCGGTAAAGGCGTCCTCTATCAGCCTCAGCGCATCGTCAATGTTGGAGTCATCCAGCGTATGGCAGTCTGCGCCTCTTTCGGCCTCAGCCCTGACGTCAAACGCGAGCTGCCACTTATGCGTCGTGCGCTTAGACTCACACCACACGTCAAGCGTACCGTATTCGTTCAGGCGTATGCCAAGCGACACGGCAAGCGTGGCGGCGGCGGCCTTCTTCCCATAGTGAAGGATGGTCTTTATCTGGGGTAGCTCAACAAGCGTATCGCGCTCTGCGCTGATAATTGCCCCCGGCTTCTCCCCTGCCCTGTACGATGAGCAATACACGGAGAAAGAGACGGGCGTATTGGTGGCAACATGAAACTCAGGCTCAAGGATGTGCAGCTGCCCGCCCTCTTCAAACCCGCGCGGCACTATGCAGGCGGCTCTGACAAGATCGTCCTCTAACGGCTCTGCTGTCTGTACGGCAATGTAGTATGCCTTGCCAAGCCCGCCTGAAATCCTTACTTTTTGCGTGCCTGAGCCTGAGTCGGACTCCTGCACGGCCTCTCTCTTTACAAGCCCATAGTAGGCCGCCCCCAGGGCAACCGCATGATCATATCTGTCATTTTCAAGTATGTCAAGACTCCAGTCAGTCTGCCCTCCGAACCAGTGCCGCAGTCCATCAACCGCACACTGCCTTATAAGAGCCGGTTTGAAAACCCCGCCGTTAAATAACACCATATCGGGGCGCACCATTGCAACTCCGTCACTGCTATCAACGCTTAGGGCCTCGTTCACCGCGTGTCTTTTCAGAAATGAGGCAAGGTGCTTCATTACCGCCGTATCGGCAACATATGGAAGGCCGAGTTCCTGAAACCCTGAGCGCTTGTCCTTGTGTATCTCATCGGCCTTATCAACCGTCTGGAAAAATCCCTCCATAACCACGCGCCTTACGTCGTCACTGGTAATCTGCCCTGTCAGAGCACCGCCTATGACGCCGCGCCCCGTACCCAATATTGAGATGTCTACCGCCGTGGCGTTATCAGAAAGGAGCGCCTCTTTGGCTGCCCTGCACTGGTCGGACAAGGACACCCAGCCGCCAATGCCAAGCGTTCGCTTACCGCCTGATATGCGGCCTTCCATCTCCTTTGCCAGTGCAAGGTCAATATTGTCGCCGCCAAGCATCAGGTGGTCTCCAACGGCCATTCTCTGAAACACAGGACGCCCTGACTGCTCTTTCAGCATAATGAGATTAAAATCTGTCGTCCCGCCGCCTACGTCAAAGACAAGAATCAGCTTATTTAACTTAATAATCTCCGGCCAGTCCGCCTCGTGACAAGACAGCCATGAGTAAAACGCGGCCTGCGGCTCCTCAAGCATCGTAAAAACCTTAATGCCGGCCATCTTTGCAGCCTCTGCGGTAAGCTCCCTGGCTGATTCGTCAAACGACGCCGGTATGGTTATGACCACCTGCTGATTTTCAAACTTGCTCGCCGGCTTTCCCTTAGCCATCACGAAGTCCCACGCCGCAACGATATGCCTCAGATAACGGCTTGACGCCTCAACGGGGGAAATCTTACCACCACCACCGCCGTCATCCTGCCGTCCCCACGGCAAAATAGGAGAGCTGCGCCCAACACGGCTATGGCAAAGCCATGATTTTGCCGATGAGACGAGACTCAGCGGGGCAAGAGCGCCCCTAATCCTTGCATATTCGCCGACTATGAATGGCATTGCCTTAGACCATGGAAGGGCGCCCGATGACTGTTCATATTCGGTTGGCAGATATAAAAATGACGGCAGCTGCGGCCGCCCCGCTACACGGCCATCGCCCGTATGCTGAGGTATTTCAAATATGCAAAGCCGCTCACCATCCTCTATGTCAATATAGGCGGCGGCGGAGTTTGTTGTACCGAGGTCTATGCCTATGATATATCTCGAGTGACCCGACACGCGCTAAGACTCTTGCCGGACGCTGAACTGGAGCTTCCATTTCCTCTGTCCCTCAAGCGCCTCACACCACAGCTCAAGCGTCCCTATCTCTGTCAGATAGCTGTGAATCTTTACGGGTACAACGGTACCCTCATCGCCATCGGCCTCAAGGGCGGCCTCTAATGGGGCAAGTTCTAAGAGTTCATGGTCTTCCCATTGATCGAGAATCTGCCCGATAGCGTCTTCTTTTCTGATGTTTGAACCAAAGAATCTGAACACCGACTGCTCGCCTACTACAAGGCCAAACGCATGGCCTGCAAGACTTGCGTCAGTACCCTCTTCCATGCCAAACGGCACCACGCAGACGGCCTTAACCGGTACCGGCATTCCCGGCACAGCCGGCATAGAGGTCTCAACCCCGATGTAGTAGGCGCGTCCTGCCCCGCCTCTTACCCTTATGCCCTTTCCCCTTTTCGTAAACCCGTAGTAGGCCGCCCCTATGGCCACTGCAGTGTCAGGGTCGTTGCCGCCAAGGACGGCTGCCGACTCTGAACCCTCTGCTTTCAGCCATTCAGAGAGCGTCTCGCTAAGGCGTTCTCTCAGCCTCTGCCCCTTTGTTACACCGCCGTTAAACAGTATCTTCGTAGGATGTATAAATGTCTTTGTGGAGTCTTCGTGCCCAAGGTGCTGCCTGAGAAATTTTGCAAGGAATTTGGTCACGGCTGAATCGGCAGAGTATTGAAGGCCAAGCTCTTTAAAGCCTGAGGCGCGCCTTTGGGCGGGATTATCCTCAATAGAACATTTTGGAAAGAACCCATCCACAATCGCCTGTTCCACCTCATCCCTGCCTATAACGGTCTTAATAGTGCCGCCAACGACAGACCGTCCACGCCCAAGCACTACGACATCCGCCTTCTTACACGATGGGTCGCTTAGAATCTTCTCTTTTGCCTGCCGAGAACTATGGATTAAGCCCATCATCTGATGTTGGTCTATGGTTATGCCGTCGTCATTGAATTTCTTCTTTACGGCGTAGGCCAGCATAAGGTCCATATTATCGCCGCCAAGCAGTATATGGTCGCCAACGGCAATCCTCTTTAAGGTCAGCTCGCCGCCATCGTCCTCTACGGCGATAAGGCTGAAGTCAGTCGTACCGCCCCCTATATCGCAGACCACGACTATGTCTCCAACGGCGACCTCCTTCCTCCAGCCGTCGGGATTGCCGTTTACCCACGCATAGAAGGCGCTGAGGGGTTCCTCAATCAGATTCACATCGGGAAGGCCGGCCGAGGCCGCAGCCTTTACCGTAAGGTCGCGTGCAGCGGCGTCAAACGAGGCGGGGACGGTTAGGTAGACATCCTGGGCCTCGAGCGCCTTATCAGAGGCGGCCATGGCGTGGTTCCACGCCTGCCGTATATGGCTTAAATATGCGGAGGATACCGCAACAGGAGAGAATTTCACGGCTAAGTCCTGAATATTCCAGGGCAGTATGGCAGACTGCCTGTCAACGCCGTCATGGCAAAGCCACGACTTAGCTGACGATATGACACGCCCGGGAGCCTGCGGTGCGCGCATGAGCGCATATGCGCCGACAACCGCCTCTGCCGGGCCGTCGGCGCTCCACGGCAGCTTATAACTTTCCTCCGGCTTTTCTGACTCATGCGGTATGTAAAAAAACGATGGAAGCGACGGCTGCTTGCCTACCACCCCTATATCCGTAACCTGCGGTATCTCAAAAAGCCTGCACTGTGGCTCTTCCTGCTGCGTATCTATGTATGAGACAACACAGTTGGTCGTCCCTAAATCTATCCCGACTATAAACTGCGAATTCTTCATTGGCTGCTCCTTACGTCGTAAATATTAAGAGGCGGGAACTCTATTGCCGCGCACACTATTAACACATTAAAGGATTTCTACCTCGGCAGGCTCGACAATATCGGCGCCGACAGAGACCTCAGGCAAGGAGGTCTTAACGACACGCCACCCACAGTGGCGCAATACGCCGCGAAAGGGCGGATGCCCTGTGACATTGCCGGTAAGGCGAATTGAGGATGGCTCAAAGCCCGCTTCAACTGTAACATCTGCGCCTTCCGCTTCCTGCCTGACCGGTTCAATTTTCATATGCCGGGCAAGTGCCTCTTTGCATCCTTTGTGAATTTCCCTTATTGCGCGGCCTACCTGTTTGTCGTCAAATCCGCTGATGTCTTCCTGAAGGAAGTCTATCAGACGGCCATTTTTCTGTAAAAGCATAAGCGTTTGCGCCGACGCAGGCTCAAACGGCGGCACCTCCCTCTCTTTAACGACAACCGATTTCTCAGGCCCTGCGGTATTAACAACGGCCATAGAACTAACCACACCATAGACAACCGCAGAGCTTATCAGCCCAATTGCGGTGAAAATCCCCACAAGCAATATCTTCTCAACACTCAGGCTAATCGCAATAAACGACATCAAGGCCGCAGAGCCGGTCGTAACTGCCACAATGGCTATGAATAGTCTTTTTTTGTTAAGCACGGTAGTAATATAACAATATCAAAGCGGATATGTCAACGCGTTATGAATTAGTGTTATGAATCAGCCGGGGGCAAGACGCTGTCTATCCATAAAAAACTCTCCGCATTATCAACGGCTGCCGGCGGCTCCTTCTCATCTGACGGCTTTGCCGGTGACGCCGACGGCTGCCGGTCTTCACGGCTTTTTGGCTTGTCGGCATGTGGTTTGTTTTTGTCATGTGAATGGACGGCGGATTTCTTCTTCTCGACGGCCTTTTTCAAAGATTTGAGCGAGTCCGCGGTGTCTTTCATCTTATTGGCAATCTTAGATAAATCTTTTAATTCTGAGTTTAACGCAGGCTTGTCTGACGGCTGCGCGCCTGAGGTCTTGGTCTCAGGCTTTAGCTCTGTATTGTTTGAGTCCGGCGATTTCGGGACGGCCATCTCCACGGCTGATTGCGGAGGTTTTCCGATGGCGGATGATGAGGCCTTATTTCTCATCGCCTCGCCGCTGTCAACAGGATGTATTACAGAGGCATTGCTTCTTTTTGTATTGCCGAGAAGCTTATACGATGAGTATACAACAACAGCCAAAAAGGCCAAAAATATCAACAAATAAACCAACTGTCGGGAATACTTCGAGCGGTCTCTTCTGTCATCGGCCTCAGTCAGCGTAAAGGCATATGAACGCCGAAACGGCTCGGCATGTATGCCGTCGGTCTCGGCAGTGTTATCGCTGCTCTTTGCAGCAGGCAGACTTACACCTGTATTATATCCATCTTCATTGAAAATCCTCATGCCTTCGGTGCTGTCATAAGACATGGCCTCTAAGTACACGCGTATATAGCCTTTGGTGTAGACCTCGCACGGCAGCGCCTTAAAATTCTCATCTTCCAGCGCCTGCAAATACTGGACCTTTATCATTGTCAGAGCGCAAAGCTCCTCCAACGATAGACTCGCTGCATTACGGCATTTCTTGAGATAGTCTCCTATCATAGCTCCAACCCAACACTATTATAAATTATATTTCTGATAAAGTCAAACGGGATAAAACAAGTATGCAAGATTATCGCATGATATGTTTAAGGATTTCTGATCGTAACTGAGTTAACTTCTCACGTTTACTTTAAAAAACATTATGGCGTCTTGCAGCTGCTGAGCCTCGGCGGAGAGTTTCTCCGACATTGAGTGCAAGGTCTCGGTCGAGGATGCGTTTCGCTGGATGACGCTGTCAAGTTGCTGCATGGCGGTTTCTATTTGCTGGGCGCCGATTTCCTGTTCTTTGCTGGAGGCGGATATCTCCTCGATTAGATTTGCCGTTTTGTTAACATCAGAGACAAGTGTGCGGAGCATCTGACCTGTTTCCCCGGCTATCTTAACACTTGACGCAGACAGCTCCATGATTTCGCCGGCAGCGGCGCGGCTTCTTTCTGCGAGTTTTCTGACCTCAGAGGCCACAACGGCAAACCCCTTTCCATGTTCCCCTGCGCGGGCAGCCTCTATGGCCGCATTCAGGGCAAGCAGATTGGTCTGGCGTGCGATCTCATCTATTATAGTAACCTTGGCGGCGATGCTGTTGAGGACGCCGACGGCCTCATCCATCGCCTTGCCGCTGTCTTTTGCCTGCCCTGCCACGGTGGAGGCAATCTTTTCTGTATTCATAGCGTTATTGGCGGTTTGTCTGATTACAGAGGCTATCTCTTCAACTGACGCCGAGGTCTGCTCTACGGCGGCGGCCTGTTCAGTTGCCCCCTCTGAGATAACCCTGGCATTTTCCATTAAGTCCTGACTTCCATTTGTTACCGCATCTGAGACCGTCATTACATCTGACACAATCCCCTGGAGCTTTTCTGTCATATCTTTCATGGCGGCATAGAGGCCGGTTAATTTCTTACTATCCCGGCTGAACCTCACGGTGAGGTCTCCGGCGGCAATTCTTTGAGCTATATTGACTACGACTGCAGGCTCTGCGCCTAATTGGCGGAGTATTCCAGAGGCCGTTACAAATGATATTATCAAAGTTAACACTGTGAGAGATATAAAGATAATTATATAGAACACAAGGTAGCTGCGGGCACTGCCCATGAGTTCGCTGGTTTTTGTCTCAAGGTCTTTTGAGAGCCTGTCCTCTACCTCTTTCAATAGATTAATTTTATCTGTCATTGTGCTAAACCAGTATGAGGGGTCTATGCCGAAGCCGCCCTCTGCTGCCTTCTCAATGGCGGTCTTTCTCATTCTCTCTATCTCGTCTAATGTCTTGCCGGTCATCTTGTTTTTATAAAATTCTTTCTGGGAATCAGTGGAAAACGAAAAAAACATACTGTTATAGGTCTGCTGGGCAGCCACAAGGGATGTGAATTTTACAAACATGCCTGGGCCAAAGCGGTCTGCCGCAAAGGTATTGCTCATCGTTGCCCTCTCAACTCCAGCCTGTTCCTTCCCATACAGGAAATTGACGTATGATGAGGCCAATTTCACTACGTCGGCATTTGTGCTTAGGTTGGCAATAGTGGCGACCAAGCCGAGGAAATCTGAAATCGTTCCGGAATAATAGCCGATTGCCTCGGCCACGGGGATAGTCAGAGAGCTGACCGCTTCTCTTTTGGTCTTCAACTGCTCAAGGTGTTTCTGAGCGCCGGCGATTTTTTCCTTAAAAGCGCTGCCGCAGACCGATGAGTCAAATCCCTGAAGGAAATCCTTCAGCTCCTTTATCTTTTCGTCCGTCTTTGTCCTTTGAGTGGTGAGTTCAGATGAGAATTTTACTCCCGCGCTGCCTATAAAACCCGCAGTCATGCCGCGTTCTTTTTGTGCCTCGTGAACAAAGGCGCTTATCTTTACGGCAAGGGTCGAGAGGGAGTGAAGAGCGCTCATCTCATTAAGCGCCATGTATCTTTGATATACCCCGGAAGCCGAAAAATAAAGAAACCCCGCCAATGGCAAAAAAAGCAGCAGTACAAGTTTATTTTTTATACTTATATTGTCCATCAAATCATACCCCCAACGCTGGAGTAATTGTACACTGGCGGCAGGCAATTTGTCAAGCGATCTTCCACCTGATGCACGGTAAATTTGTTCTCCATCATAAGTAAGCGTTAGCTGCTTAGTTTGTTGCC
>JAKOEO010000002.1:88290-102414 GCA_022321325.1 Candidatus Magnetominusculus sp. LBB02
TCACTGCAAATTCCCATGATAACTTGTTTTATTCGTTAGAACAAAATTACCGTGCATCTGATGTTACAACAAAATGGAAATTTCATAATTAATAAGCGGCCTGTCAGTCTGGCCGCTTATTGCTAAGTCCGGTTGACTTAGGTTTCAGCAATGCTAAGCAAATGACCGCTGTCATTAAACCGGCACTGATGTATTGGGCAGTTGAAAGCCCCCAAAATACCCCCCTTATGTCATCATCCCTTAGAAACTCGATAAAAAACCGGCAAGCTGCGTAAAGCACAAGGTAAGTGGCCGTCAGCCGGCCATCCCGTTGAGAATTCCTCTTAGAATAAAGTACGGCAAATATCATCAGGTTTATTACCGACTCCAGAATCTGTACAGGAAATACTGGCAGCGATTTGATGCTTGCGCTTCCTATCAGGCCATGTAAGACGTGCTGCCTGTATGGCGGCGTACCAATTGGATAATGAATCCCGGCACTGCTTTGCGTTATCCTGCCAAAACAACACCCTGCAAGGAAACAACCAATCCTGCCAAATGAATGGGCAAGCGGGACGTACAAACTCACGATGTCAATATATGGGAAAGGACTCAACTTCCATACCCTAAGTAAAACAAGCGCGCCAAGGTAAAGCCCGGCCAGTCCGCCATAAAAGACCATCCCCCCGGTAGCGGCCCTGCTAAATGACAGGTCTTTCGCAACTAGTATCACCTGCATTGTCCTGGCACCGATAAATCCGAATATCAGGGATATAAGAAAAATATAATAGTACGCTGCAGACATTCTCAGGTGCCTCATCTCAATCAGGACAAGTACACAAAACGATACAATTGCGGCTGTAAAAAATATCACATAACCAGGCGATAAAATTGAAAAGGCGCCACAGCCGCTTTGTTCAACCAGAAAAAATGAAATTAACCTTCCCAATGTGGCTCCTATTCAATCCAAAAGGCAATGTCAGCCGCTATAGTGTGCAATCACAAGAAGAAAGTATGTCGCAGCTTGAACAGGCATCGGAGGCACAGTCTTCACACGATATACAGCTGCCGCAGTCCATACTATCGGTACATGAGCTGGACTGCTCTGTGCCTTGTTTTTTCTTTACATCCTTAGCCGGCATCGAAAAATGTCTCACCGGCAGGGCGGTGTACGCAGAGTCAGGGATTAAGTAAGAAGTGGACAACACTAAGATGCAGCAGAAAAGGCTCAAAAGACAAACAACAAATACGATAGTGCCGCTTTTACAAGGCCCCGTCACCTCTTCATTATGAACCAGTCCGTGCGTCATGTCCCTAATGCTAAAACTGTGGCAGCCGCCACGGTATATAGATATGACTCATATGCCTTCTTTATCCCCTCTTCAAAGCCGGTTGACGGACTCCAGCCAAGCGCCTTGATTTTTGTAACGTCAAGGAGTTTTCTCGGCGTACCGTCTGGTTTTGTCCTGTCATAGCGCACCTGGCCATTAAACCCGACTATTGCTTTTACCAGTTCGGCGATATCCTTTATCTGCATATCCTGCCCCGTGCCGATGTTAACCAATTCGCCAAGGGCATTATAGTCGCAGCGTTCCATCAGGTAGACACATGCCGCTGCCAGGTCGTCCGAATAAAGGAATTCCCTGTACGGCTCTCCGCTTCCCCATAAGGTTACAGATGAGGCCGTGATGCCAAGCCCTTCTAATATATCATAAACACCATCGCTCTGACGGGCGTCTATGCCGAAACCTAACGGCGAGGCGGCAAGGTCTTTTCTAATGGCGCTTATGCAGTCTGCCCCTCCTTTTTCCAAAATGCGGGCAAGGTGGAATTTCCTTATCAGGGCGGGAAGCACATGCGCCGTTTCCAGATTATAGTTGTCATAAGGGCCGTACAAATTCGTAGGCATTACGGTCAGAAAATTTGTGCCGTACTGTTCGTTATAGTATCTGCATAGCTTGATAGCCGAGATCTTGGCTATGGCATATGGCTCGTTAGTCGGCTCAAGCGGTCCTGTAAGCAGGTGTTCTTCCCTCATCGGCTGTGGGGCATGGCGCGGGTATATGCACGAAGAGCCAAGATTTATCAGCTTCTTAACGCCATATTTCCACGCAGAGTTTACGATATTAGAGGCAATCATAATGTTATCGTAAATGAACTCGGCCTTATAAGTGTTATTGGCAACGATGCCTCCTACCTTAGCCGCGGCAAGATATACGAACTCCGGCCTCTCGGCCTCGAAAAACCTCTCGGTATCAGACTGCCGCCTGAGGTCAAGCTCCGAACTAGCCCTCACAATGATGTCAGTATAGCCCTGGACGGTCAGATGTCTGTGGATTGCGGAGCCGACAAGGCCGTTGTGCCCGGCAAGAAATATCCTTGAGGTCTTAGTCATCTGCGTATTTCTATGTTTGTAGTTGTCCAGTTAAGCCCCTTATCGGCAAGGATTTGTCTGCCCTGTCCGGGATGAGTCAAGCCTGCCGCTTCCATATCTGCATCAACCATTATCTTAACAAGTTCTTTAAACGTAACGCGCGGCTGCCAGTTAAGCGTATGGGCGGCCTTTGTTATATCGGCAAGCAGGCAATTTACCTCTGTGGGACGAAAATACCCGGGGTCTATCTCTATTATTACGTCTCCGGGCCTCAGGACGGCGCTAAGCGCTGTTGAAAGAGACTTAACGATACCCTTTTCCTCAACGCCCTCACCCTTCCACTCTATCTCTATCCCTGCGTAGCTGAAGGCGCATTCAACGAACTCCCTTACTGTGTGCGTCTGCCCTGTGCCTATGACAAAGTCATCCGGCCTGTCCTGCTGAAGGATGAGCCACTGGCAGTAGATATATTCCGGTGCGAAGCCCCAGTCGCGTTTTGAGTCAATGTTGCCGAGGTAGAGTTTCTTTTGTCTGCCTGAGGCAATTGCAGCCACAGACATCGTAACCTTTCTTGTTACGAACGTCTCGCCGCGGCGTGGGGACTCGTGGTTAAACAAAATCCCGTTACAGGCAAACATGCCGTAGCCTTCCCTGTAGTTTACAGTCATCCAGTAGGAATAGACCTTAGCGGCGGCGTAGGGGCTTCTGGGGCAAAACGGCGTAAGTTCGTTCTGCGGGGCGGGTGCGCCGCCAAACATCTCCGATGAGGAGGCCTGGTAGAATTTCGAGGCAATGCCGCTCTTTCTCATAGCCTCAAGGACGCGCGTCGTTCCCAGTGCGGTTACGTCGCCGGTATATTCCGGCATGTCGAAGCTGACTCTGACATGGCTTTGCGCGCCAAGGTGGTAAATCTCGTCGGGTTTGACGTTATAGATAATGCTGGTAAGCTGGCTTGCGTCGGTGAGGTCGCCAAAATAAAGAAAGAACTTAGCGTCCGGGTTGTGTTTGTCAACATGGAGGTGATCAATTCTGCCGGTATTGAATGTGCTTGCCCTGCGTATAATGCCGTGGACTTCATATCCCTTAGAGAGAAGAAACTCTGCCAGATATGAACCGTCCTGCCCTGTAATGCCTGTAATCAATGCCCTTTTCAAGCCGTGTCCTCCGTAATAGGACATTCTAAAATTAAGACGCCGGCTGTGTCAATCTAATCCCGCCGCCTGAACACGGTAAATGTGTTGTCCATAGTACGTAAAATGACAAGATGAGGCCGGAATGACAAACTAAGAAAGGGATCGTTCAGAAATCATTGCAACCTCCAATGAAAACTTGTTTTGTCAGTCAGAACAAATCTACCGTGCATCCTTGCCGTATTCATATTTTAATACCCATTTATCCTCACCTTGCCGGCGTTAGATTGCGCTGCTTATTCTAACATCCCGTGTTCACGGCTAACTATGAGGTTTCTTTCCTTCTTTTTTTTTGATTGAAGCTGCGTACACAATCACCCATTTTCAAGCCTATATGTTATTGGCAATATGATTTTTACCGCCGCCATAGGCTTAGGGAAAGGCTCGGCCTGCTTTACGGCCTCTACGGCGCTGTCATCCAAAATACCGTGTCCGGAGCTTTCCACCACCTTCAACTCCTCGACACATCCGCTGTCAGTGACGACAAATGAAACCGTTACCCTGCCGTGTATCCCCATCTTTTTAGCTGAAAATGGATACGATATTTTTTTCATTACCATATTCCTGATATATGAAAAGTTCTCTGTTATATATTTTTGCCCGGAAGATGCCTTCTCAACAGACTGTGTGTTGCCTTCGGCCTGTTCGGTTGGGGCCGTTTGTCGGCTGTCAGCCGTCGGCGCGGCGCTCTGCTCTATGTCTGCATAGGAGGTTATCTCCTGAGGTGAAACCCTCTCTGGGGCAGCAGTGTCCTTTGTCCTTACCACCTTCTCTGCTTTTTTCTTAACGGTTATTTTCTCAATAGGTTTGACGATGTTGTGCAGTGTGTTTATTACAGCCGTTGTTGAAGTACTCTGTTGGACGCTTTGAGCAGTCTCTGCCACGGGTTTTGCCGCAGGTTCTGAGATGAGATTAAAATTGACAACAAGTTTAGGTCTGTTTTGTTTTAGATTAACAGGCATGGCCTTAGCAAAAACCATGAACAATATGATATGAAACAGTGCTGAGAAAGTCATTCCAACTCTCATATATTTACTGTTCAAGGCTTTGTCTCCACATTATAATCTTCTGATTTGACCTGTACTTTTTCTATTATCTTCTTTACAATAAACATTGCGCCAAGCGACGATATTGCGCCTATGCAGGCAAAACAGGAATTACAGCTGCGCTGGCTGCATAGTGAAATCACGCCGGAGCCAGCCAATGCCGAGACGCCGCCCAAAGCAGCATATGCTGTATTGTTAAACATTCCCCCGTTCATAACGAATCGCCCCCTCCGAACACACCTTAGCACACCTAAGACAGGTAAGGCAGGACAACCTGTTAGTCTCTGCCTTACCGTGGTCATCCATTTTTCTTGCCCACATTATGCACTCACTTACACAGCTGCCGCAGCCGTTACACATGGTCTTGTCAGTTATCAGCTTTTTTGAAAATCCAAATTTTGTGCCCAGATAATTGGACATGCCGTCCAATGCCCCAACCGGGCACAGTAAATTACAGTATGCCCTGCCGCCCTTTGCAAAAACACCAGTAAGCAGCACAGTTAGCAACCCCGCAATTCCCATTGAGCTGCCGATATAGGCGGCATAGGCACCCTCAAACGGCGCACCGGTTAAGAAGGGAATTACTCTGAAATTACACAGTTTACACGCAATTGAACCAATGCCAAAAAAAGACGCAAATATGAAAATACCGGCATACCCGTATCTGAAAGCCGGGGCGTTCATCCATGAGAAATTAATTTTCAGCGCTTCCGGTATGAATCGTCCTATAAGTTCCGGAAGGCCCCCGACAGGGCAAATGTGACCGCACCACAGCCGTCCAAAAAAGAGCGTTACCGTTATGATTACCGCAACAAGTGAGGCGCCAAACCACATGGATTTTATGTTTACCCACATCTTTCCTAATATGTCCTGCCCTTGAGGGATAATAAGAAAGAGCTTAGGACACACCTGTCCGCACATATTCGGCTCAAGGGCAAACTGCGGTATCAGGCTTAAAGGCGGTAAAAACAGCAAAGCGCTGATGAGGATTATGAAATTTCGCCTATTCAGGGCAGCCTTGCTAATGCCTGTGTATTTCATGGCTTTCTCCTTTAACTATGGGAAATCTCTTTATTACGGAGCCGTCAGAGAGCCTCTTAAATGTAATCTCATAGGAGTCTGCCTTGCCGTCTAAGACCAGGCAGGCCGGTATTCTGGCACCCTTCTTCAGACCCTTAAAACAGTTTCTATTAAACGATGTCCAGCTCTTTGGACTGAGTGTGACAGGGGGCGGCAGGGGGCAGCTAAACCTGCCCCCTGTTACATCAACTACGATATTTTCCTCTCCCTGCATGTTTTTGATGCTTAGATTCAGGACTGTTTTGCCTGATAGTTCCTTTACATAGACAGGGGCAGCCGCGGCGTCGCCGGTTAATACCAACATCCGATGATAATAATCAGAGGGACTGAATTTGGTAACAGCCGTGCCCGCCGCAGCCCCTAATGCAAGGAATGCTAAGGCATATAATACTGCCCTGATGTTCACTTTCCGCCGCCAAAGTTATAGGTCAGACCGGCATAGATTGCCCGCGGCTCACCTGGGGCATAGTAGGGCTGGTCTGTGCCGCTTTTTGTCGCCTGTTCACTGTATCGCTTATCGAAGATATTCAAAAGCCTTGCATACGCTATCCAGTTCTTGCCGATATTGTAGCTTGCCCTCAGGTTAAGGAGGTCGTGCCCGGGATACCTCGCCGTGTTTTCATTATCCATCCAATAATTGCCGAGCTTTACCCATTCAAGCTCAACCCCTCCGCCATTAAATAAGGCAGGACGATACATCAGTCTTGTGTTTACCATTGTCCTGGGGGCAACTGGAATCTCATTGCCGCTGTAATCCACAGTCCTTGAGACTGTGTAGTCAACGTACTTATGCTCTGCGTAGGAGAACGATGTGCCCAGTTCAAGCTCTTTGACAGGCTTGACCGAGGCGCCTATTTCAACACCCTGATGGGAGGTCTTACCGGCGTTAAGCCGTTGTGTCACGTTTGTGATAGGTGAGTAATTAACTATATCGTCCCGCTTTTCCATGTAGTAGACGTTTGCACTGTAGTTAAAGATATCCCCTATACATCCTCTGATGCCCACTTCAAAGCTGTCAACCTTAATGGGTTTTAGAGAAACGGCTGTAGAGGCGGTACCCGATGAGCCTCTGAATAAATCAGCGGCCGATGGCGCCCTAAATGTATTGTTATAAGAGACAAAGGCGTTAAGCCATTCAAATAAATCGTATGTAAGGCCTATTTTAGGACTGAGATGAGAAAAAGTCCTGTCAGTGCTGCCTGGGCGGTTGGAGTTTGCAGCAAGGTTAGTCCTGTAGTCATAAGTTAAAATGTCATACCTTGTGCCGGCTGTTATTGTAAGTTTTTCAACCGGTGTGGTTTCTGTTTGCAGGTAAGGGGATACGCCTGTGAATATCGTGTTAAAGTCGTAATTGTTCGTGGTATCGGTAGTGTATAGGTACGATGTGTACTGGTCGCCAGTTTTAAATGCCTGAATGCGTCTTTCGTAATACGACCCCGGTGAGTAGTCAAGGTCAATGCCGGTAATCAGGCGTGTCTTCAAATCCGGTATATCCTGTCTGTACTTTGACATGAGGCCGAGTGAGAAGAACTCAGTGGTTGAGTTGTAGCCGTAATAGTTGGAACCGGATTTAAATATGCCCCAGCCTGGCAGCAAGTCCATTCTATTGTATCTGGCATAAGGGATGAAACTTAAAACCGCGTCTTTGTTCAGTTCTATTCCAATGTCTGTTGAGTATCTGAATGCCTTAACCTTTCTGAAGTCAAATGTCTGGTAGTTGTAGGACGGCCTGTTATCATAGTCACTCTTAGTAAGGCCGCTGGTGCCGCCTGTCTTTTGGTCTATATCGTGAAATGAGATAACGGTTTTCAGCGATACAGAGGCCCCGATGGTTTTATCGTATCTCAGGGATGCGCTTTGACGGTCATAGCCGGTTCTGTCTCTGAAGCCGTCCTTATGTGTAATGTTTAAGTCGAACCTCAGGCCGTTTGTGTCAAAAGTATCTGAGGCGCTGCCAAGAAAACGAAAAAAGCCAAAGCTGCCTCCCTCGCCCGTAAGTTCAAGCTCTGGAGTAAGAGACGGCCTTTTTGTTATTACGTTAACCGTACCGCCTATGGCGTCGCTGCCGTAAAGGGCAGTGGCCGGTCCCTTTATAACCTCAATACGCTGCGCCTGCGGGATGTCGGTCTCATAGAGGGCGTTATGGTTAAAATATCCGGTCGGTCTTATGGGGATTCCATCCTCCAGATACAAGTAAACAGGATTTGTCGTAAGGGGCTGTCTTATGGATGTCATATGCCCTTCGCCTGCCGTAACATCCACCCACACGCCGGGAATCCTGTTCATTATTTCCTGTGGATGAGATGGTTTAACGTCTTTTATCTCTCCTTCTTTAACCACATTAATGGTTTGAGGAACATCTTTAAGCAGCTCTGCCTCACGCGCCGCAGATACAACTATCTCATCCAGGCTGGTAGCATTGTCAGATGTGTAACCGTAACATGGAAAAATAAAAAATAAGGCAGCAACCAGAAAAATTCGTTTCATACAATCCTCCAGTATTTTTCATTAAAAACCCAACTTAAACAAAGCACCACACCTGAAGTTTACAAACTATTGTGTGATGTCTGAATGTCTTTCTGGTCTTTAAATAAATCTTGGAGGCTGGCTTATTTCGGTTATAAGAACTGTTTTGAGGAAAGAAAAGCTCTGTAAAATTGTTCCAGATACGACCAACAATTGAGGTTCAGGATTTTGCCCGATAATGACCGGCATTTCTGTGACAGGCACACCAGCGATTGAGGTACTGCACACATTAAGGGTATACATAGAAGGCCCGCTTTCAACGCCCGTAACCCCAACCGGCACAAAAAGCAGCGACCCGACAAACGCCGCAAGCAAAATCAACCCGGACACTTTCATTGAAGAAACATAGCACGTTTGATAACTCAATGTCAAGGCCGTGCTCAGCAATTCTCAACGAAGGTGGCAGAGAGGGCATGTATGAGAGGATTCAGAAAGCTTCCGTTTTTTTTCACCTCTGTTTTGGCTTTACGCTGCTTTTAATTGCATTCTTCTTAGAATTGACAAAAAATTCAAGCATGGATTTCCCTCATGTGCACATTGGTCTGTAATTATGCTTGTTCTTTTTGTCGTTTGCTGGTATTATAAGTATCTTATGGACGTAAAACCAATACTGCGATATGCCGCGGCGGCAGCCATCATTGCCATAGCGGCCATGTTCTTCGATGTCTCTGCGGCGTTGGCAAACAGATTTACACTCTCTGAATTGTCGCCATTTACGTGCCCCTCCGAGCTTAGGCCGCAGGTGGACTTCTGGAAAAAGATATTCACACAGTACACGACCAAGCAGGCCGTCATCCACGATAACCGGTATCTGGACATCATTTACTCATCGCTTGACCTGACCGACGAGGAGAGCCAATCTAAAAAATCACGCATTGGCCGACTGTCTTTTGAGATCAGCAAGTACAGGGAAATACTGCTAAAACTCGATAAGTTTAAGCCTGAGTCGATGGACAACGTTACCTCAGACAATATTACATCAGATAGTCTGACCTCAGAGGAACAGCGCGTATATGATATGTTTAAGGGGGTTTATGGCGCAAACAAGTTCGCCGAGGCGGCTGAGAGGATAAGGGCGCAGATTGGACAGAAAGACCGCTTTCAGAAGGCGCTTGCAAGGTCAACACAATATCTGGACGAGATGGAGAGGATTTTTAAAGAGGAGGGAGTCCCTGTTGCCCTGACAAGGCTGCCGTTTGTTGAGTCGGCGTTTGAGACATCGGCCTATTCATGGGCAAAGGCCGCCGGCATATGGCAGTTTACAGATTCCACGGGCAGGATATTTCTAAGAATGAACTCCATTGTGGACGAGCGCATTGACCCAATGAAGTCAACAAGGGCGGCGGCGCGGCTGCTCTCGGAAAATTACGCACAACTGGGCACATGGCCTCTGGCCGTAACCGCATACAATCACGGCGCCGGGGGCATGGCGCGGGCAGTGAGAGAGCTGTCAACACGGGATATTGCCGAGATTGTGAAAAGATATAGCGGGCCGTCTTTTGGTTTTGCCTCAAGGAATTACTATGCCGAGTTTCTGGCTGTTTTGGAAATCCTCGATGACTATAGAAGTTACGTCGGCGATATAGAGTTTATGAAGCCCGTGGAATACGAAGTCCTGCATACGGACAGGGCAATTAGAATGAGCACTATTGCAGCGGCATGTTCGTTAGATGAGGTACAACGTCTCAATCCGGAACTGAAAGCTTCTGTAATGGCCTCCAAGATGAAATTGCCATGCGATTATTTCCTGAAAGTGCCGCTGGGCACAAAAGATTTGTTAAAATCGCAGGTCATCGCAGAGACCCCGCCGCCAACTACATCAACCGCTGCTGTTGAGACCCAAAAGACCGTTTCGCATCATAAATCAGATAAAAAAAAAGTAGACATACACTCAGAAAAAAAGGCCGCACACAACACCACCACCACGGCAGGCGCCACAAAAAAGCCGGAAGACACCGCAGGTAAATCTGAGAAAGTCGGCCAAACCTCAGGCGCTAAAAATAACGGCAAATCTGCCAATGAGCCGAAAAAAACCGCCGACAATGCGGCAAAACCAAAAGACAAACCATCCAACGACAGACATCACACAGTCGCAAGCGGCCAAAACCTCTACTCCATTGCAAAGATATACCATATTTCTGTGAATGACCTGATGAGGGTAAACTCCATTACCGACCCACTGAAGGTTAAAACGGGCCAAGTCCTGAAAATACCCGCAAAAAGTTAAACCTCAGTAAGTGGCTGTACAGTATTTTCATGCCCCGGCACTAATTCGCCTTCATTATTAAAAGTGCTTGACTTTTAATGAAAAACAAAGATATAATGAGTTCGGGCGAAAGTATGTCCATAATTTAGGAGTGGGATAGAGTGGGAATAACCCACTCTTTTGTTTTATTAGCGCTGTAAATGGAGATTGGTTATGGGCATGGAGATAATGCGGCAGCTTGAGGCCATAGCTAATGAGGTAGCCATGCAGAGGTCGGTGGAGCTTTACAGCGTTGAGCTAAAAGGACAAGGAGCAAGGAAGATATTGCGCGTGACGATAGACAAAGAACCGGCGGTAGGCATAGCCGACTGCGCGGGCATGAGCAGGGACTTGAGCGCGAGGCTCGATGTTGAGGGCATCATAAAAGGCGGATATACGCTTGAGGTGACCTCGCCTGGCATTGACAGGCCATTGAGAAACAGGGCAGATTTTATTAAATATACCGGTAAACTAGCAAAGGTAGTGGCTAAAGGCTCAACAACCCTTGCGGCTGTCAAAGACCTTTGTGTCATAGGCAGGATTGCTGCCGTTACCGGGGAGGCGGTCTCCATTGAGGATAAAACAGGGACGGTTGAGATAAAGTTTCCCGACATAATCAGAGCCAAACTGGAGATTGAGATAAAATGAGCAAAGAGCTTAGGTACATTATTGACCAGATAAGCCACGAGAAGGGGATCTCCAGAGATACGCTCCGTCTTACGATTGAATCTGCGATGTTGACCGCGGTTAAGCGGAAGTTCACGAAGTTTGATAATATCGGGCTTACTATAAGCCCGCTTGATTATGAAGTCAGCGTCTTTAAGATTAAAACCGTGGTAGAGAAAGTTGCTGACATACATACGGAGATATCCCTCGAAGACGCCATTGCCGTATCGCCTGACGCCGCTTTGGGTTCTTTTATTAACGAGCCGCTCGATATCAAGGACTTTGGGCGCATAGCCGCACAGACCGCAAAACAGGTCATAATGCAGAAGGTGCGAGAGGCCGAAAGGGACGTCATCTATGACAAGTTTGCCAATAAAGTGGGCACTGTGGTCTCCGGCACGATAATCAGAAAAGACAGGCTTTCCTATAATGTCAGCATTGGCAAGGCCGAGGCCGTCCTGCCCGTAAAAGAAACGCTTCAGCGTGAGCATTTTAAAAACGGCGACATCATCAGGGCATATATTGAGCTTGTCAATACCACGAACAAAGGCCCGCAGATAGTGCTGTCGAGGATTTCGACGAACTTTGTCGCGGCACTGTTTAAGATGGAAGTGCCTGAAATCAGCGACAACATAGTTCAGATAAAGGATGTCGTGCGAGAGCCTGGCGAAAGGACAAAGATTGCCGTATTCACAAAGGACTCCTCTATTGACCCGATTGGGGCGTGTGTGGGGATGAAGGGTACGCGGGTACAGGCGATTGTGCGCGAGCTGCGCGGCGAGCGCATTGACATAATCCACTGGACGCCTGACACAAGGCTTTACATAGCGAGGGCGCTGACCCCGGCGGATGTTGATAAAATCGGCATAAACGAAGAGGATAAGACGGCGATGGTCGTCGTTGAAGACTCACAGCTTTCTGTTGCCATCGGCAAGAAGGGGCAAAACGTCAAGCTGGCCATGAAGCTCACCGGCTGGGACATTGACATAATCAGCGAATCCAGATATGCCAAAATAAGGCAGGACAAGTCAGACAAATCCATTGATGAGATACTACAGGAAAGGCAGGAAGAAGAGGCATAGACCTGTTTCACTTATTGCCATCTCGCAAGGGCGCCTGGCCTATGGGGCGCTTGTCATGTAGGGTGCCGGACATATGTGGGTCAAGATAAAAAGAAACTTCGAAAAGGGCGTAGAAAAGATACAGTGGTTTGCCTCCATTGTGTCCGAAAGGCTGTCTGTTGAGGTAACGTTCATCAGCACGCTGTCAAAAATAGACAATCTCGAAAAAGAAAAGGAGGCGCTCTTTAAGCTCATAGGCAAAACCGCCTACGACCTCAGCTCTGGCAGGACTACAGACCTTTATGACAACCACAAGGTTAAGCAGGCAATCAAGGAAATCTCCTCCATAGAAAAGACAATCGAGGAGTTGAAAAAAGAGGCCGGCGATATAATCTCAACGGAGGGATAGGGCCGGTGCAGTTATACATATTAATCGCCGCATTTGGCCTGATAGTAGGCTCATTTCTCAACGTGTGCATATACAGGCTTCCACAGGAGGGCATGTCCATTGTCTTTCCACCCTCTGCCTGCCCATCCTGCGGCAAGGCACTGAGGCCGTGGCACAATATTCCGGTTATCAGCTACATTGCCCTTGGGGGCAGGTGCGCCTACTGCAAGAGCCGCATATCGCTCAGATACCCAACAGTAGAGGCCCTAAACGCCTGTCTCTACGTGCTGATTTATATGAAGTTTGGTCTTAGTGCCTATTCGATATACTACATGATGTTTCTGTCTGCGCTGATTGTGATAACCTTCATTGACATCGCCCATCAGATAATCCCCGATGTGATATCGCTGCCCGGCATTGTGCTGGGGCTGATTGGTTCGATATTTATCCTGCCTGAGCCGCATGTGTATGGCAGACTGCTGGGGATAGTCGGTTCGCTTACTGGGCTATTGACCGGCGGACTGATATTTTATGTGATCGCTGTGGCAAGCCGCGGCGGCATGGGCGGCGGGGATATAAAGTTTATGGCGATGACAGGGGCGACATTAGGCTGGAAGTCAGTCTTACTGACGATATTCATAGGCAGCTTTGCTGGTTCGATGTATGGGCTGTCGCTGATGGTATTTAAGGGCAAGGGCAGGAAGACCAAGATACCGTTCGGGCCGTTTTTAGCGCTGGGTGCCGCGGTCTCGCTATTTTACGGCAGAGAGATTGTCGTGTTTTACCTTAAATGACTTTATCTACCACCTCGTAGCCATGCAGAGCACCAGTGTCCACTACAGAGAGCAAAACATATATGCTCAGTTCATTATATAAGACTGCGTAATGCGAATAATAATATCAGTAACCGGCTTTAGCCCCGGAAAATCCTTTAATGCATCTACTAACACCTGTCTATTATAATCAAACTTCGCACCACCAATTGTTTTTTGCTTTGACTTAACTTCGACAGTCATAGGCAAATAAATCTTCGAAGACCCGCATAGAATGTAGGGATTGGCATCAAAAAAGCCCCAAAAAGTTCAAAAGCGTAGGCACACGGGTTATAATAATTATCTTGACATATAAGTAGGCATACATGTATAGTGTAGGCATGTATATGAGAACTACGACAAGAAAAAACAAGGACGGCTCTATTGTTAGTTATCTACAGTTGGCACATAACGTCAGGGACGGCAAGAAAGGCACAATACAAGCAGAGGTACTGTATAATTTTGGCAGGAGTGATCAGCTTGACGTTGATGCAATAAGGCGGCTCATAAAAAGTCTGACAAGATTTCTACCGCCAGAGGAACATTTGGCAGCCACCAGCAATTTAGATTTTGTAAGTAGCAAGCCAATGGGAGGCGCATATTTATTGCGTAAAATCTGGGAAAAGATTGGAATAAAGGCAATGCTGGATAAAAGTCTGAGGGAGCGGGAATTCACCGCACCTGTGGAATGGGCGATATTTGGTAAGCGTCTAAATAACTACACCATCTGATTTCACGGCAAGCACATTCCTATCGA
>JAKOEO010000030.1:0-10167 GCA_022321325.1 Candidatus Magnetominusculus sp. LBB02
CGTCTCCTTTTCGTTTCTGGCCGCGGCGATTATCTGACCTTCGCTATCTACAATCACCGCGCCGACAGGAATCTCGCCTGCCAAAAAAGCCTTCTGAGCCTCTTTTAACGCATATTCCATATAAAATATGTCCCGATGCCCATTTTCCACTTCCATACAGTCTGATTATACACAAAATTATTAATTAAATCACTTGAAATTATTATTTGTGTTAATTTATACTTGACCTTTAGCGAGAGACGGGATAATTTGACGGCTTTTATGTCAAGTGGACTATTCTATCAAACTTTAACGGAGGGTATCATGAGCAGAAAAAAGGTAATTATGGATGGCTGCGGCGCATGCGCACATGTCGTCCACGCAACAAGCGAAATAATAACAATCTATCCGATAACACCGTCCAGTCCTATTGCCGAGCATTGCGACGCCAAAAGCGCAGCGGGTAAGGTAAACATCTGGGGCAATGTTCCAAAGGTTGGAATGATGCAGTCAGAGGCCGGAGTTGCCGGGGCAGTCCACGGTTCGCTTGCAGCCGGTGCGCTTGCCACAACTGTGACGGCATCTCAGGGACTTTTACTTGTAGTTCCAAATATGTATAAAATCGCGGGAGAACTTACCCCCGTAGTATTTAGCATCACCGCACGTTCTCTTGCCGCACAGGGTTTGTCAATATTCGGCGACCACAGCGATGTCATGGGCGCAAGATCAACGGGATTTGCGATGTTATGTTCAAAAAATGTTCAGGAGGCAATGGACTTCGCACTGATAGCACAGTCTGCAACTCTTGAGTCGCGCATACCATTTATGCACTTTTTCGACGGCTTCAGAACCTCTCATGAAGAGGCAAAAATTGAAGAGCTGACATTTGACGACATGAGGGCAATGATAAACAACGACCATGTCATCGCTCACCGCTCAAGGGGGCTTAGCCCAGACAACCCTACGATGCGCGGTACGGCTCAAAACCCCGACGTGTATTTCCAGGGGCGTGAAACCGTAAATAAATACTACAATGCAGTCCCCGGCATAGTGCAAAAGGCAATGAACAAGTTTGCTAAGCTGGTAAAGCGCCAGTATAAACTCTTTGATTACTATGGCGACCCCAAGGCAGAGCGCGTAGCCGTTATCCTTGGCTCGGCTGGCGAAGTTATGCAAAGCACCATAGATTATCTTAACGCAAAGGGCGAAAAGCTTGGCCTCATTCAGGTCAGGCTCTACAGGCCGTTTGATACCGAAGCCCTTGCCTCGGCCCTTCCTGCTACGGTTAAGGCCATCGCAGTCTTAGACCGCACCAAAGAACCCGGCGCAATTGGCGAGCCCCTCTATCTCGACGTCAGAACAGCCGTCGGCGAAGCCATCGAACTTGGCGTTGGAAACATAAAGAAGTGGCCTATAATTGTGGGCGGACGCTATGGACTCGGCTCAAAGGACTTTACGCCAGGCATGGCAAAGGCCGTGTATGATAATCTCGCAGAAAGCAAGCCAAAAAACCACTTCACCATTGGTATCAATGACGATGTAACGAAACTCAGTCTTAACTTCGACAAGAGCTTTAACATAGAAGGCAAGGATGTTTACCGCGCCATGTTCTACGGCCTCGGCGCAGACGGCACTGTTGGCGCCAATAAGAACACGATTAAGATAATCGGCGGCGAGACAGAAAACTATGCCCAGGGTTATTTCGTCTATGACTCAAAGAAGTCCGGGTCAATCACCACAAGCCATGTGCGTTTTGGAAAGGAGCAGATCTCTAATCCATACCTCATCTCTCAGGCACAGTTCATCGCCTGCCATAACACCTCTTTCCTCGAGAAATACGACATGCTTGCAAACGCAGAGGAGGGCGCAACATTCCTGCTGACAACGTCAGACACCAAAGACACCGTGTGGGATAAGCTGCCTAAGGAGGTTCAGCAAAATCTGATTGCCAAGAAGATGAAATTCTACATCATAGACGCAATCGCCTTAGCTGAGGAGCTTGGCCTCGGCTCAAGGATTAACATGATAATGCAGACGGCGTTTTTCGTTATCTCCAACGTCATTCCTAAAGACGAGGCGATTAACGCAATCAAGGCCGAAATCAAGAAGACATACCAGAAAAAGGGCGACAAGGTCGTCAACATGAACTATGCGGCGGTTGACGTAGCGCTGAAAAATATCGTTGAAGTCCCCATTCCGAAAAAGGCCACGAGCAAGGTGGCGATGCGCAAGGCTGTCTCCGACGACGCCCCGGCCTTTGTCAAGAAGGTAACGGCGACAATAATCCAGGGCAAGGGCGACTCTCTTCCAGTCTCCGCCATGCCTAACGACGGCGTATGGCCGACTGCGACCACACAGTATGAGAAGCGAGCGATTGCCGTAAACGTCCCGATTTGGGAGTCGGATGCTTGTATCCAGTGCGCTACATGCTCTTTCGTATGTCCTCACGCGGCAATAAGAGTCAAGGTCTATAATGAGTCAGACTTGGCCAATGCCCCGCAGACCTTTAAGTCGCTCAAGGCAACAGGCGCGGAGTTCAGTGGTATGAAGTTCACCGTACAGGTTGCCCCTGAGGATTGCGTAGGTTGTGGCTCTTGCGTTGAGGCTTGTCCTGGACGCAAAAAGGACGCCGAGGGAAAGAGAACCGAGACACGGGCGATTAATATGACCCCGCTGGGCGACGTGCGCGCCGTAGAGGCCGAAAACTATAAGTTCTTCCTGTCCATTCCAGAAATTGACCAGTCAAAGCTCAAACTGACGACGCTCAAGGGGACGCAGCTTGTAAGACCGTTGTTTGAGTACTCGGGCTGCTGCGCCGGCTGCGGCGAGACCCCATATATCAAACTCCTTACACAGCTCTTTGGCGACCGCCTCTATATCGGCAATGCAACCGGCTGTTCGTCAATATACGGCGGCAATCTACCCACAACGCCATACGCTAAAAGGTCAGACGGCAGAGGGCCAACATGGGCTAACTCACTGTTTGAGGACAACGCCGAGTTCGCACTTGGTATGAGGCAGACCGTAGATTATTTCACAAAGCAGGCGACAGAACTGCTTGACCGTATAGCCCCGTCTCACTCCGGCGCGAAGGGTCTTATTGAAGAGCTTAAAAACGCCGACCAGTCCACACAGGAGGGCATTGAAAAGCAGCGTGGAAGGGTTGATGAGCTATTGAAAGTAATCGCCAATGATAAGTCGGATGACGCAAAGATGCTCAAGTCATGCGCGAATTACCTTGTGAAGAAGACCGTATGGGCATTAGGCGGTGACGGATGGGGTTATGACATAGGCTACAGCGGCGTTGACCAGGCGCTGGCCTCCGGCGAGAACATCAATATAATGATAATGGACACCGAGGTGTATTCAAACACGGGCGGGCAGATGTCAAAGGCTACCCAGAGGGGAGCGACTGCGCAGTTTGCGGCAGCCGGCAAGTCAACCGCCAAGAAGCAGATAGGTCTGATAATGGCCACCTACGGCAACGTCTATGTAGCGCAGACATGCTTTGGCGCCAACCCGTCGCAGATAATCAAGGCAATGATTGAGGCGGAGGCGCACGACGGCCCGTCGTTGATAATCGCCTACTCGCCGTGTATAGCGCACGGCTGCAACCTGACTCATGCGGTTGATATAATGAAAGAGGCGGTTGCCTGCGGTTATTGGCCGTTATACAGGTACAACCCGGCCCTTGAGATGGAGGGCAAAAGCCCTATGCAGATTGACTGCAAGGAGCCGACATTCAACATCGCAGACTACGCCTATACGCAGACGCGTTACATGGCGCTGAAGACATCGAATCCGGAAAGGGCGGCGATGCTGATGAAATTAAACGAACAGGACGCCAGAAGAAGATGGGAAATCCTGAAACACTGGTCGAGCTGGGTTCCGACGGCGCAACAGTAACCATTAAGTAACCATAACAAAGGGACACGGGCTGGTTGAGGACGTGTCCCTTTAATATTTAAAAGTAAAAAAACACAGGGCGCTGAAAGGGCTGAAAACACGGAATCTTAGAGATCATATGAACGAGGCAGAGCTGATACTTACGGCCATTGCCGAACTCTCGGCCCGTCAAATAGCAGAGACCGTTAACGCAGCCGATATGGCTGACAATAAAGAGGCAGGAAGAAGAGGCGGCGGCATTGCCAAAAAGGCAAGGAAAGCACTGGAAGCACAAACTGGGTAAAAGGTGATTATCGGAGAAAACTTCCTTGCCCCAAGCTCCAAAAAGCCATCACTGGGGCAAGAGGAAGATAAATAGGGGTAGTATGTCTTTTTCACGCAGTGCCTTCCAATCCTTCTGTTTGACACAGCGTACAGTTTTTGAAACACTATCAAGTCTTGACATATGTCATCTCACAGACTTCGCTCTGTCATCCTGTCACATGTCAAGACCTGACCTGTCTGCTGTTTAGGCCGGGGCTGCTCCTTTGTAAAACCAAGTTGCAATCATAGAGGTACAGAAATTTCAAAATTCCGTCATTCCTGCCCTCATTTTGTCATTCCGGCTTGTCCGGAATCTGTCTATGCACATCACCCAGCCGAAGAAGATTCCGGACAAGCCGGAATGACGACAAGGCAAGGCAGGTGGCGACATGGTTTTGGCTGTGAGTGATAATCTACTTATATTATTGCAACTTGGTATAAAACCGGCCCAAAAGGCTGTCGAATGTCAGATATTGTCTTAGCCTGCTCCAGAGCGATGAGCAGAAATCAAGAATGCGTCTGTAGAGCGGCTTGTACGGCCGCATGTTGGGCGTCAGCGCCGGTACCATATCCCCACCGGCAATTTCGGGTGTTGCGCCCGCGCGCTTTGAGAGTTTACTCTTTCCCACTATCTTCTTTGGCATAATCACTTACCTCCTTTGCTAAATTGCCAAAATCCTCGGCGCCATGAGATTTTGGGTCAAATGTGAAAATAGTCTCACTATTCATTTGAGACTGGTTAATCGCCTCATTTCTCCTGATAATGGTCGTCAGGACATGGTCTCTGAACGGGCTTAGCTGGTCATCGGTAAACTGATTGGACTGCTTATTGCGTACATCGAACATATTTCTCAGTATGCGGTAAACATATTTCCGGCCCTCGGCAATATCGTCAATGGATTCAAACAGGTCAGCAATGCCATCGAGCGAATATTTGCCATACGTCGTCGGGATTAAAATAAAATCTGCGCAGTACACGGCATTGGCCGTGAGCACCCCCAAGGTCGGGGGGCAGTCTATGACGACAAAGTTAAAGTCATCGGTTATCTTCTTCATTTGATTGTGCAGTATCTTCTCCCTATGGTTTCTAGAGATTATCTGCTCAGGCACCTTGGCTAAATGTATGTTGGCAGGCACTATAGAAAGATTAGGGATTTCGCCGCCGTGAACAGAGGCCGGTCTTATCAACGGCTTAAAATCACAGTTCTTATCTATAAATATGTTGCTTACGGTCTGGCCCTCCGGCGCCTCAGGGCAGTACACGACCGTTGAGTGCGCCTGCGGGTCGAGGTCTAATAAGAGGGTGTCCGCCCCCCTTTTTGCCAATCCATAAGATAGATTGACAGAAACCGTGGTCTTTCCAACACCGCCTTTTTGGTTGATAACAATAATTATCATTGTCTTGCTCTTTGTGCCTATAATAGTAAAGCATAGATGTTTTACAAATGTAAATCAGTGGCGGGAAGGCGTTTGGGCCGGACCGCTACAGTCTTCTGATATATATTGATGTAACAGCAAGACTGCCCGTCAGCGATACCAATAAAACGCCAAAATGTATCTGCCATATCGAAAAATTATCAGCCGCCTCTTTGTGATAAGGAAATATTAACGCCGTAATCATATATGCAAGGCTTGCAATCATTAAAGCCACGCCTCCAAGTCTATTGCCCCTATACCAAATATCATCGTCTGACAGCGTCTTTTTATTTCTTACGCCATAGAAACGATTTCTTGGTATGAGGCCAAGTATGAGCGGGATAGATATACAAAATATAATAACGGCAGGCGGCCGTTGGCTAAACACTATCTGCCCTCCATACGCTGATGAGATAATGATGGCGGATTTATTGAGATTTCGGTTTTACGCATATGATGAGCGGACAGTTTTTACAGACATCTGCGCCGGGGAATTGATCGCCCGGTTTTGTAATCGAGGAGCTGCCGTGCAGATGTTTTCTCTGAAGCAGCCTTAGAGTTACCGGCTCGATGTGAGCGCCCGGTATCATAACGTTTATCTCGCCGCGTTCGGTCTTGCCGGAGTTATAGCTGCCGCTGCAGGCAGTCAGCATGTTTAGCGTGCTTTCATTGTATGCATAGACAGAACCGCCGCAGGCAGATGAGTTCATAGTCAGAGCCGGTCTCAGGGGATGTACATCCACTGCCGCCATATAGTCAACCACCAGATGATACGCCTGCATGTTATCGCAGTAAAAATGCACCACATCTGGCACGAAATATGTCTCGGCAAGCGGCGATACGACAAACGCCTTTAGCTGTCCAACGGGCAGCCGCGACTTGGTCTTCAGAAATCTCTCGGCCTGGTCTAAGTCTTTGGCATATTTCAGGTGGGATCTAATCTCGGCCTCATCCAGCGGCTTCCAGCCAAATACATATTGCGCATTGGCGCAGCCCAAGGTCTCCTTAGTCCCCAGTATAGTCTGCCCCTTCATTCTCGGGCCAATCTCATACTGGCAAAATGTCAGCGGGTGAACTGGCACATGATACGTGCAATTGTTTTTGAAATCATCAAGCTCGGCGTCACTGAATATAAATTTTATGGCAACAGGGTAGTGCATGAGCCGCAGCTCTTCCATCAGCGTATGCTGAATCTCTTTGTAGGTCATGGCATTATACCCCGATGTTTCATTCAATAATAACAGCGCTTAAGAACTTCCATTCAAACACGAAAATCGTAATAAAACATCATAGAAAAGTCCCATGAGTATTATATGAGTAAACTATATGCGTCAACCCATTGCTCTTTAGGAGGTTTGCCAGTCAATCTCCGCTTTTTTGAAAAAGGTGCAATTTTCGCCTGAAGCCTTTTTAAGTTTTCCTCTGCTTCTATGAATGTCTTATTCCCTGTGATGTCCGTCATTTTTGATATAGAGTTTTTAGGAAAATTCACCTTTGTTGTCATTTTAGCTCCTTTTAGATGGGATCTTTGATGTAAAGGAATGCTCACTACTTTCTATACATTTGGAAACCGATGTTGAGACATAGTGGTCTGTCCTCATAAACAGTTCATACACCAGTGCCCAAACCATCTCTTTTACATTGATTGATTCTATAGATAAAGAACATCCAACCGCCTCATCCCTGTAAATAGGTCTTCCATGAATTTTTGTATGTTCTGGTGTTAAAAATATTTTAATTTTTTCTTTTATTGTTTTCTCAGCAATACCATTCATCATACCCGAAGCTAAAGTCCTTATCGCAATATCTTCTGATAATGTCATTGATGCTCTGTGTTCTTCAATTACTCTTGGATCATAAAATCCAAGCTGCTGCAGGTATGGCTCTAAATTGCCGACTTTCTCTTTTACTGCCTTTTCAAATAAATCTTCATAACTTTTAATTATGTTATAGACTGAAAATGTGTCTGTTATTCCGTTTTCGACAATAGCAACCTGAGGGTCTATAGGGCCAAGCTCTGAATTTGGTCCCATAATAATTTTGCGTGAACCAAAACAAATCATTGTAGCCGCAGACTTTGCCTTTTTGGGCACAAGCGTATAATACTCTCCAGTACCACTATAACTGCGACAAATATTGATTATCCTTTCAGCGGCAAGACCATCGCCGCCAGGTGAACTTACAATCAATATCAATCCTTTTGATAAGTCAATTTTTTGCAGTACGCCTTCCAACATATCAGCATCAGTATCATCAATCATTACAGGGAACTGAAAGCTCGTAAAAAAAGAAACCACCGGCTTATCAAAAATCTTTTCTAATTCAGTGATAATCGGCTTTCGCGTGATATGGTGTTGACCCTGTTCCATCAATATTTTCTTCAGAACAACTTCTGTCTTTTTCGCCGCCATGTATTATAATATCATATTAAATACTTGACTTGCAATTATTGTTTTTCTAAGAAATAATGACCAGGGATGCTATGGCACAACAGGCAGTAAATCTAACCCCGCCGTCTCGTCAAGCCCAAACATCAGGTTCATGTTCTGGACGGCTTGCCCAGAGGCGCCTTTGACCAGATTATCTATGGCGCTTATTATGATTAGAGTACCGTTTTCGGAGACGGCAAGGCCAATTTGGCAGATGTTTGTGCCGCGGACGTTTCTGATGTCAGGGTATTTCCCAATGGGAAGCACATCTACAAACGGCTCGTCTTTGTACGCGTCAGCATATATCGCATGGACATCGTTTAAGCATGTAGCTTTGTCTTTCAACGGTGCATAGACGGTGCTTAACATGCCGCGGGCGACTGGCAGCAGATGTGGCGTAAAGGTAACGTTGACGGCAGCTCCGGCTATGACGGAGAGTTCCTGCTCTATCTCCGGCGTATGCCTGTGTAGGGCTACGCCGTATGCCCGAAAACCGTCAGTAACTTCGCAAAATGAATACGCAACTTCGCTCTTTCTACCAGCGCCGCTGACGCCGGACTTCGAATCAATGACGATATTATCAATAGTTATGATTTTTTGCCTGAGCGCAGGATAAAGCGCAAGTATCGCCGTCGTAGGGTAACAGCCGGGGTTTGCAATTAACAAGGCATTTTTAATTTCGCTGCGATAAAGCTCCGGCAGTCCGAAAACCGCGTGTTTGAGCGTATCTGGAAAGTCATGTTTTGTCTTGTACCAGCGCTCATAGGTCGTTATGTCTCTAAGACGGTAATCGGCAGACAGATCAATTACCTTTTTGCCGTGGCTGTGGAAGAACGCCACAGCCGCCTGTGAGGCCGAATGAGGCAGGGCAAGGAAAAACACATCGCCCTTGTCAAGCAGCGCCTCCTTGATAAGAGGCTCAAAGCAAACGCTGCTATAGGCATGAAGATGAGGAAAGAGTTCCGTGACTTGCTTACCAGCTGATTGTTCGGACGTAACGGCGGTAATCTCAACTTCTACTGCGTGATTGAGTATTCTTAGAAGTTCAGCGCCGGTATAGCCGCTTCCCCCGCAGATGACCGCCCTTATCTTCTTCATAATCTATCGCACAGCTCTTTAGGGGCTGTCCAGAATAAAATTATCTCTTAGAGAACTGGAAGCGTTTTCTTGCGCCCTTCTGACCATACTTCTTACGCTCTTTCTCTCTTGGGTCGCGCGTGAGAAGGCCCTCTTTCTTGAGCTTTGGTCTAAGGTCAGAGTCTGAGTTGATAAGCGCTATGGAAATCCCATGACGCACCGCACCGGCCTGCCCCGCCGGACCGCCGCCGTGTACGCTTGCCGTTACGTCAAGTTTCCCTACCATGCCCGTTACCTCAAGCGGCTGATTTATCATCATTCTCAGGGTTTCGCGCGGGAAATATGTCTCAATCGGCTTACTGTTGACGGTGATGTCGCCCTTGCCTTTTTTCAATATTATACGGGCTACCGAGGTTTTTCTCTTTCCCGTTGCCGTGTATCTAATCTCTGCCATTGATATCTCCTTGTTATATCGCTAAAATCGTCTATGCAATGTCAAGCGCTTCCGGTTTTTGAGCCGCGTGAGGGTGTTTTTCCCCTCTGTATATCTTGAGTTTCTTTATCATAGCCCTGCCAAGCCTGTTTTTTGGGAGCATTCCCCAGACCGCCGCCTTGAAAAGCTTGTCCGGCTGCCTTTGAAGTCTGTCCTTTGCCGTCTCCGACTTAATGCCGCCGATGTAGCCGGAATGGTGATAATAGACCTTGTCGTTGAGCTTGTTGCCCGTCAGTTTAATCTTTTCGGCGTTGACAACGATGATAAAATCGCCAGTGTCTGCGTTAGGCGTAAATATTGGCTTGTTCTTGCCCCTGAGATATATGGCAATTCTCGTGGCCAGCCTGCCTAAAACCTTGCTTTTGGCGTCTACCACGTACCATTTCCTTTCAAACTCGTCTTTCTTCATAAATCTTGTTCTCATCTGCCTATCACCCTCTTCCTTTTTGTACTATTGTCTCTGGCTCATTGCCAATGGCTCACAGCGCCGCCTGCCGCCAAAGCTGACCGCTTGTGGCCGACTGCTTGTGGCCGACTGCTTGTGGCCGACTGCTTGTGGCCGAC
>JAKOEO010000030.1:10177-34947 GCA_022321325.1 Candidatus Magnetominusculus sp. LBB02
TGTGGCCGACTGCTTGTGGCCGACTGCTTGTGGCCGACTGCTTGTGGCCGACTGCATTTAAAATAAAATAATTATGGCATTATTGTCAATATGCTTTTGACAATATAATAAAATTTATTTTACAATACCATCTTTAATTTCGAAGTTGAGCGATGGGGTGTCGACAAACGGCAAGTCAGGAGACTTTGGATCTCCCATCTGGAGGTTCGAATCCTCCCACCCCAGTTACTATGGGAGAATTTATTTATGAAGGACATTAAGCTCATAACGGGCAATTCAAACGTGGCTCTTTCCGAGGAGGTTGCCGAGTATTTGCAACTTAAATTGGTCAATACCGTAATAAAGAGATTCGGCGACGGGGAGATTTCTATCAAGGTTGATGACAATGTCAGGGGTTCTGATGTGTTTGTCATTCAATCCACATGCGCCCCCGTAAATGACAATGTGATGGAGTATTTGCTGCTTGTAGATGCACTTAAGAGGGCCTCGGCGGGGAGGATTACCGCGGTGATTCCATACTACGGCTATGCGCGCCAGGACAGAAAGGTGCAGCCGCGTGTGCCGATATCGGCGAAGCTGCTGGCTGATTTAATTGCCGTTGCCGGTACGCACAGGGTCTTGACCATAGATTTGCACGCTGGGCAGATTCAGGGATTTTTTAATATACCGGTTGACCATCTCTATGCTGTACCGCTGCTTTTGCATCACATAAAGGAATCGTTGCCTGTGGGCAATCTTGTCATAGTAGCCCCGGATGCGGGGGCGGTGGAGCGGTCGCGCTCTGTTGCAAGAAGGCTGAACTGCTCCATGGCCATCATAGACAAGCGCAGAGAGCAAGCAAACGAATGCAAGGCGGAGAACGTCATAGGCGATGTAAACGGTAAAGATGTCCTTGTCCTTGACGACATGATTGACACAGCCGGCACAACGGTTCAGGCCGCCCAAATCCTTAAAGAAAACGGCGCCCTGAAAGTATATGCCGCCTGTACGCACCCAGTGCTTAGCGGCCCTGCCATCGAAAGGATCAACGGCTCGGTAATTGAGCAGGTCATCGTCACAAACACTATTCCCCTTGAAGATAAAATGAGTAAATGCCCAAAAATCGTCGTCTTAAGCGTAGCCTCTTTGCTTGGCGAGGCCATCAAGAGGATACATGAGGAATCATCAATAAGTTCGCTGTTTAAATAATAGAGTTGGAGGAATTACAAGTGGAAAAAACAACATTAACCGCACAGGTAAGGGACACAAGGGGCAAGGGGGCTGCAAGGACGCTAAGAAGGGCTGATCTCATCCCGTCGGTCATATACCGCAAGGGCATAGCAGAGCCTCTCTCCATTGCTCGCAAGGAGCTTGTAACATTTATTAACTCATTGGCAGGCGAGCAGGTTTTGGTTAATCTGGCGTTTGCCGACGGCTCTGCCAAACTTGCCATTATGAGGGACTATCAGACTGACCCGATTAAGGGCGAGCTTCTGCACGCAGATTTCTACGAGGTATCGCTCAAGGAGTTGATTAAGGTCAACGTTGCCGTTGTGCTTACCGGCGTGCCTGTTGGCGTGAAGCGTGACGGCGGCCTCTTGCAGGCAGGCCTCAGGGAGATAGAGATAGAGTGTCTGCCCGATGACATCCCGGCCCACATAGAGCTTGATGTCAAAGCGCTTGAAATAGGGCACTCCTACCATGTCAAGGACATTAAGGTGGCTGAGGGGATAAAGATATTGTCCGAACCTGAAGAGGTAGTGGCCTCGATTATAGTCTCGGCAAGCGCGGTATCTGAACATACGGCTGAGGAAGGCGCTGCGGTGGTCAAAGAGCCGGAAGTCATGAAGAAGGGCAAGCAGGAAGACAAAGATAAGTAGCGGCTGGTATATCATAGGGCTGGGCAATCCCGGCTCTAAATATAAAAACACGCGGCATAATGCGGGCTTTGCCGTCCTTGACGAGATTGCTGGCGCTTATGGAATAGAATTAAAGGTGCGCGGCGCTGTGGAAAAGGGCGAGGGCGAGGTTGAAGGTGCGGCTGTTACCCTGATAAAACCACTTACGTACATGAACAGAAGCGGCGCGGCGGTCTATTCACATGTCAGAGTCAATCCCGCCCACTCGATAGTTGTTCAGGACGACATAGACATGCCTGTAGGCAGGTTGAAGATTAAGACTGGCGGCGGGGCGGGCGGCCATAAAGGCATACTTTCGATAATTGAGACTTCTGGTACGAAGGATTTTGTCAGGATTAAGATTGGGGTGGGAAAGGATTCCTTTATACCGGTTGATGAGTATGTCCTGATGAGGTTTCGCCCGGCTGAGATACCGCTGATCAAAGAGGCGGTCTCGCAGGCGGTGAGGGCGGCGGCCTCTATTATCACAGAAGGCATAGCCGAGGCTATGAATAAATTCAATAAACGTCAGGAAGGCCGTGACGAGGCTTAAAGCAGGAGATGCCATGATAGAGAAAAAGACATATTACTTTGAAAAGCCGGGAAAGGCCAACACCAACGACTGTATCTCGATAGTCAAGTCTGCGGTGCAGGCATTCGGCTATAAGCACGTCGTCGTGGCCACAACCGGCGGTGATACGGGCATGTTGTTCTCTGAGGCATTCAAAGGTAGTGATGTAAATTTGGTTGCCATTACGCATTCTTATGGATTTAAGGAGCCTGATACGATAGAGCTTGACCCTGAATTGGCAAGTAAAATCAGGGCAAACGGCGCGGTCTTATATACTGGCACAATGGTTACTCATTCAATAGAGAGCGCGTTTGCCAAGCAGTTTAACGGCCTGTATCCGACGCTCATAGTGGCGCAGACCTTGAGGCGTTTTGGCGAAGGCACGAAGGTATGCTGCGAGATAGCGATGATGGCTGTGGACGCGGGATTAGTCCCTGAGGGCGTGGATGTCATAACGGCAGCCGGCACTGGCAGAGGGGCGGACACTGTCATCCTGCTGCGGTCTGCGGCGTCAAAGAGATTTTTTGATTTGAAGATACAGGAAACTCTTGCTAAGCCGCTTTTTGGCCTGTAGCGCCAGGGTCTGCCGCCTTTCGGGAATTTATATTAGAAAAAGTATCTATTATGCTTAGCGGAATAAATAGACAAGCCAGCACCGTAACCGGCGAGATATATTCAACGACAAACGCTGAAAAAGACGTCACATGCATCAATGAAATAAGGGATAGGCGGCTTATAATTCCAACCATGACAACCGTGTTAATATAGAACAGTGTCGTATATTTCCTGAATATAAACAGATTTGCAAGGTAGCACAACAGGGCTGCAATGCACAGGTAAGCAAAGACGCCGTTATACTTATCTGTGATAGAATTGATAATCTCAAGCTTTAACGACGGAATGTAGTCAGTTATTGGGTCAGAGTCTCCATAGTCAGTGCCGGCAGCCGCCTTGTCAATGTATATAGTAAAGCTGCGGTCGTACTTGTGTATGTCGTTAGGGAACCATTCTATCGGTATCTCGCCTACCAGCGCAGATGAGTTGTCATAAAAACCAACTGAACAGCGTGGATTGTATCTTAGCTCAAAGCTGAATCGGGACCATACGGCAGACGGCGCTTTTTGCCCGGCCACAACATCGTCTGCTCTGTCCCTGCTCAGTTTAAATACCTGGGGTGGGCAGGGGTTGTCAGTTGAGACCGATTTGAGTTTAATCTGAAGAGGAGGAGCGCCCTCTTTATATGCCCAGCCTGTACAACGAGCCTGCGCCCTTAGTTGCGATGGATAGATCCTGTTGCCGGTGATAGTTTGAAAAAGAGCGATTGACACCTCTTCCCCTGATGAGTATACATCATTCAGCGCCGGCAGAAATGCAACTGATGCCATTGCCAGACGCAGGAATGTCTTAGGAAGGCCGTTGATGTATACTCCATTAAGTTTAGGCGTGAGGGTATTGCGTATTGGGCCGCAGTTGAGGGCGCCTCTGCTGCATAAGCCGTTAATCCCATCTGCGAGCCGCTCATAAAACACCATTGCGCTTGCGCCTGACTTGCAGTATCCATTATGCGCAACTGCGTCTCTGAGCGTCCAAAGAAACATTCCGCCTCCCAATTCACCATTTCTTCTGGGCCAGTAGACCTCTATGGCCTTTTCTATCTCTGAAAACGTCTGGCTCTTCTTTGCAATCTCATCCATAGTGGAAAACTGAACCGGTACCTGCGGCAGCCACGTTACAGACTTCACCCTCGTCAGGGCGCCATAAGCCTTTAAAAATGATTTGTGGTTTAACTCATTGACCACAAAAAGACCGTAATTTATCCAATTCACATAACAGATAAGGGTGTAGAATAAAAACAGCATTACAACGGGCACGCCTAATACAGGAAGTTTTTTAAAGAAGTTATATCTGCCGTTATTTTCCACTTTAAAAAGAATTATTAAATAAGCAGCCACAACAGACGGCACTACCCAAATCCCCTCCTCGCGCGTAAACCAGAGCATAGACAGCGAAAGCCCCGTAAACAATGCCCAGTTATAATTCCTGTAAAGAATCAGGCCAAAAAGGGACGAAAACAGAAACACTACCTCAGAGACATAAACGCCGCCTCTGATAACCCTGCAAAAGGCCGTCTGACTAAGAAGCGGCAGGAATGTGTAAAATATAAAAACCATGGCCAATATAACAGAATTTTTTGTGAATCGTGAAACTATATATATAAAAAGCATGCCTGCGAAGATGAATAAAATCTGCTGAGTAAGAAGAAGGGGCAGTCCAAGTGTGAAGTTCAGGGCAATAAACAAGGGATAAAACACCCCTTTGATAAGAGTGAAATGATTGTAATGACCAAGCCACTGTCCCTGCAAGATATTCGAGGCAAGGTTGATAAAGAGCATATCGTCGTGGACGGCCCTGCCTGAGGCAACCACCGCCATATTGGAGACTAAAAAGAGTTTAAGACCTGCAATCGCCAGTAATACAAAAAAGAGACGCTTCTCAGTCTGTTGCACTTAGTTTCCTCACAGCGTGCTTCATGTCTGATTTCAGGCCAAGAATGCTCAGGTAAAAACTTGAGACGATAATCTGAATGCCTATGGTAAGTATTGTAACGGCGGGTATGGTAATACGCATCATAATGGCAGGGTCTAACTGCCCGAAGGATGTCTTTTCCCAAAGCGTAAATGCGTAAACAGTAATAATAATTCCGGTAATGACAAGAGTCAATCCCACAACGATTCCCTTTTCGAGGGTAAATGACCTTATGCTCATTATAAAACGGTCATTCTCTGGTACAAGCCCCGAGTTAATGGCAAACACCTTGGAAAAGATAGAAAAGAAGACAGACTGCGTCCCGGCTAATATAGCCGTAGAGCAGTAAAGCATGGTGTGAACGCCCAGATATGCGCCAAGAAATGGCCGCGGCCCCTGCAGTAGCAGCAGGTTTACGATGATACCTGTAAGAATCAATAAAAGACCCGGGTAGAGGAAAAGCCAATTAGGGCTGAATATTAGCAGGAATCTTAGGTGTCGCCATCCATCGCGAAAACTCCGCAGGTGCGGCGCTCTTGTCCTGCCGTCAGGGGAAAGGGTCGTCGGCACCTCTGTTACTTTTAGGTTAAACAGCACCGCCTTTACAACCATCTCGCTGGCAAACTCCATTCCCGTTGTCTGGAGGTCTAACTTTTCAAAGGCTTCTTTACTGAAGCCGCGAAGGCCGCAGTGAAAATCTCTGACCGGACTTTTAAAAAAGAGCCGGCCTATGCCGCTAAGTACGGGATTCCCAAGATACTTGTGAAGCGGCGGCATGGCGCCTTTTTTTATACCGCCCATAAATCTATTTCCCATTACAAGGTCATAGCCCATGCGAAGTTTTTCGACAAATGGCTCAAGGTTTACAAAGTCATAGCTGTCGTCGGCGTCGCCCATGATAATGAATTTACCCATGGCGTTAGCGATGCCGCCCATCAGGGCGCTGCCATATCCACGTTCTTGTATTGCAACCACCCGTGCGCCAAGGCGCTCTGCTATGCCCTGAGAGCCGTCTGTACTGCCGTTGTCGGCAACTAACACCTCACCCGCGATATTGTTCTTTTTTATAAACCCCATGGCCTTTTCCACGCAAGTCCCAATGGTCTCGGCCTCGTTTAAGCAGGGCATGAGTATGGTCAGCTCAACTGCGTTGTTCATATGCGCCTTGCAACTGCTATAAGAGACTGCCCCACAGGGGGTTTTATTATCCCTTCTATTTTTGATACAAAGGGTACAAGGGCATTCATTATGCGATAGTTATCGTCTGTATGCTTATTTTGTTTTAGCAGCCGCCCTTTGATAAACCAGCCGAGGGCGCCGGGCAAGTTGAAATAGTGCATTTTAATTAATTCAAGCGGGAAGGCTGAAAGGAGTTTAGTCAGAGAGTTTTTTGTATATCTTCGGTAGTGAGAATCTAAGGCGTCAAGCGTACCGTAGAGAAACTGAAACGCGGGCACAAGAATACACAGAGTTCCCCCTGCGCCAAGCACAGCGCATATACGCTCTATTACCGTGCCATCGTCCTTGATATGCTCAAGCAGGTTGATGCAAAAAACAGTATCAGGATTAAGCGCCCGCAGCTCCTGGGCGCAAGTCTCATCGGTTATGTCATAGTTCAGGAATTTGATATTAGGCGTTTCCCTGTATTTATCGTTTAGCTCCACAGTAATCTCCATGTCGTTATCAATCCCCGCGTACAGGTCTTTATCCAGCATGAAACTGGTAAAGTTGCCGTAACCGCAGCCGATATCTAAGACGCGCCTTCCGACATAGCCGTCAAACTGTTTTAACTGCAGGGCAAAATATGGCGCTGCAAGGGCGTTCCACCGCCTATAGAATTCTAAGTGAGTTTCCTGCGAAAAGTTGCCCATATCCCAAGTAGTGTATCTGGTCAATCAAAAAAAAGTCAACGGCATCGCTACACGCCCCTTACGTCAGGTCCAAAGATATACTTATGAAGCTGGATATTCAGCCTTGCGTTAAGTTTATCGTCAAGAATCCACTTTATAAGGGTCTCGGCCCTCACAGACGCCTCAACCGGCGACATCAGTATCTGACATCTGCCGTCTATCCCGTATTGACGCATAATACTCACCGCCCACAAGTAGTCATCCCGGCTGCCTATGACAAATTTTACCTCGTCGCTATGCCTCAATCTTGCAATATTTGAGTAATCATTATGGCCTGACATACCGCTTGAGGGCGTCTTGATGTCCATTATGGCCGTAACAAGGGGGATGCCGACAATGCCGGCTATGTCAACTGAGCCGTTTGTCTCGATAAGGCAGCGCAGGCCCATAGCACACAATTTCTCAGCAAGGACTACTGTTTCCTTTTGCAGGAGCGGCTCGCCCCCTGTTATCTCAACAAGCGGCGTAGATGCGCTGACGACTTGGGCGATGATCTGATCAATCGTCATGGCAGTGCCGCCCTCGTAGGCATATTTAGTGTCGCAATATGTACATCTCAGATTACATCCCGCCAGCCGGACAAACGTACAGGGAAGCCCCGCATAGGATGATTCCCCCTGAATGCTTGTAAAAGTTTCGCAGACATTCAACATGCTATCAGACAAAACATTGCCCTTTATAGAGTTAATCGTTCATCAGAAAAGCAATCGCCGGGCTGATGTTCTGAATGAGGTCTGAGGCAACGGTTGAATGGAGGCCGGTCTTTGATGCCGCAATTTCGCCCGTCAGGCCGTGCAGATATACGCCCAGAATGGTGGCATAGAGCGGCGGAAGGCCCTGCCCTATCAGCGAGGCCGTGACGCCGGTCAGGACATCGCCCGCCCCTGCCGTTGCCATTGAGGGGCTTCCCGTTGGATTGAGAAAAGTGTTTCCCTCAGGGTCGGCGGTAACCGTGGGCACTCCCTTTAATACGACATATGTTGTGGCCTCTGCGGCAAACGATGAGGCCGTCTCTATCCTGTTACGTTCTATCGCCACGCATTTGGTGGTCATATTAGACTTGCCGTCGCTTAACATTCTTGCCATCTCAACCGTATGCGGCGTTATTATCACCGGAGAGGCCGATGTATTCAAGGCGCTTATTCTGTCCTGATATTTCATCTGCGCAAGCGAATTTATCCCGTCGGCATCAACCACTACCGGCACGGGGGAGTTTGCTATGACCTCCCTGACTATCTCAACAGTATCGCCGTCCACGCCCATACCAGGGCCAATGGCAATAACGTCGCAGCGCCTCTCGGCAAAATCTAAAATATCGTTGATGCACTTCTTTGAGAAATTCCCCTTCCCCTTGTCGGCAAGCGGCAGGGTCATCTCCTCTGTTACTCCGTTCTGATATGAACCCATCAGAGACAGTGGAACGCCTATAGTAACAAGCCCGGAACCTGTCCTCATTGCAGCCTTAGCGGCCATTAATGCCGCCCCAGTGTGTCCAATGCTGCCGCCTACAACCAGCACATGGCCAAAATTCCCCTTATAGGCATATGGCGGCCTCTCTGGAATCAACCTCGACATAAACGCCTTTTCAACGAGGTCGCAGCGTATTGAGTCTGAGTTCAGAAACTGGTATGGAAACCCTATATTTTCTACGAATAACTCCCCTGTGTGGTCTTTGCCGGGGTAGAGCAGGTGACCGCATTTTGGCAGCCCGAATGTTACAGTCATATTGGCCCTGACTGCCCTGCCGAGCACCTCGCCGTTGTCTGCGGATATGCCGCTTGGTATATCCACAGAGACCACAGACCTGTCTCTTGAGTTTACGGCATCTATCGTCTTGGCTATTGCGTCCTTAACCGGTTTATTCAGGCCGGTTCCGAACAGGGCGTCTACGATAAGCGAGTCCCTCAGGTCAGCCTCTTTTATATTGCTTTTAAAGATAATTTCAATGCCTGCCCTTTCGGCTATTTTATACTGAAAGCGGCAGTCTTCGTTAAGCCCTTCCATGTGGGAGGCGATGAAAATACGCACGTTAAATCCATTATTATATAACTCGCGGGCGACCGCTATGCCGTCGCCGCCGTTATTGCCGGGTCCCGACAACACGCAGACATCGCGAGGGGAAAACTTTTCCATTATATGCCCTGCCGTAACCACGCCGGCACGCTCCATTAATAACATCGCAGGGATTCCAATGTCTACGATGGTCTTTTCGTCTATCTGTCTCATCTGGCTGCCTGTTACTACTTTCATTCTAAATGCCTGTCCTCCTCATCGCTCGAGCACTACCACAGCTACGCTGTATTGTTTTTGGTGGCTGATGCTTAGGTGACTGCCGTTTATCGCGTTATTTGATGTAAACTCCCTTGCTGAGTTATGAAGAACTAATGAGGGCTTACCGGCAGCGTCAAGGACGACTTCGATATCCTTTAGGGCGGCCTTTGAGACGCCGGCGGCCTTAATGAAGGCCTCCTTTGCGGCGAATCTTCCCGAAAGTGAGTCCACCGGGTCGCTTTTCTTTAAGCAATACTCAAGTTCACCCTCTGTATAGACGCGCCCGAGGAAGCTCTGCCCCCAGCGCCGATGAGCCGCCTTTATCCTATCATTTTCAACGATGTCAACTCCTATGCCAAATATCATGTCTGCCTTGCTTCGAATATGAGATTTTTCATCTGCCTTACGGCCTGCTCCATACCGACAAGCACGGCGCGGGACATTATGCCATGCCCTATGTAAAGACCGCTTATTGACCTGATACCGGCAATGGCCTTAACGTTGTGGTAGTGCAAGCCGTGGCCTGCGTTTATCGTAAGTCCTAGTTCAACAGCCTTTTGGACGGCCGTCGTTATGTTTTCAAGTTCCTGTCTTGCCATAAGCGCCGTTGAGGCATTGGCATATGTACCGGTGTGGATTTCCACCCTGTCGGCCCCGATGATGTTAGAAATTTCAATGTCCTCAGGGGATGGATTGACAAACAGGCTGACCTCTATGCCGGCCTTGTGAAGCTGTGTAACGGCGTCTTTGAGGCGCTGCCCGTTAGCCATCACGTCAAGGCCGCCCTCGGTAGTGAGTTCCTGTCTCTTTTCGGGGACAAGCGTCACCATTTCCGGTCTTGTTGAGACGGCCTTTTCAATCATCTCATCGGTTGCCGCCATTTCAAGGTTCAAGGGGACAGTGAGCAGGCGGCGCATCAGGTCAAGGTCTCTGTCGTTTATGTGCCTTCTGTCTTCCCTGAGATGAATAGTAATGCCGTCGGCCCCGCCCAAAATAGCAAGTATGGCGGCGGCCGCCGGGTCTGGGTCGCTGCCAAGCCTGGCCTGCCTTAGAGTAGCCACATGGTCAACATTAACGCTTAAAATCATTCTGCCTCCAACCGGCACTGTCAACGTGCCAATATATATAATAAAATATTGGACATAAGAAAGGAAACAGCCGCTAAAATAGGGACAGCGACTATTTTATGGTTCCCTTAGGTCTACCATGCGGCCGTGCCGCCAAATTCCTTCCCATCAACAGTTCTATTTGCGAAATAAAAGGCTCGTCTCCACAGGGGCGCCCTGTTCTTGTATTCTTTCTGATATTATTATTCGTTGATTCCTCTCCTTCCCTAAGATACATGAGCCAATCTCTCACACCGTCAACTACATAGCAGTCCTCGGACAGCAGAGAATTTGTTCTCATGTTCAAATGGTCTTGAGTACTTGACCAGCGGTAGTCCTCGGCTTTATGTACGATGCCAGCCCTTACGGGATTGTTTTCAACATATCTTATCCCTGCATAAAGATGCCTTTCGTCAAGCACGGTTGAATAAAAACGCCCCTGCCACAAATGCCCCGTCAGACCGCGTCTTTTATTGAAGAACTGAGAATATCTCATATGAAGCGTATTCAGAGTTTTCGACATTGAATCATTTTGTTGCGGCACGGCAATGAAGTGAACATGATTTGTCATCAGGCAATAGGCCCATATCCTGAGAGAGAATTTTTTGCTATAGGTGTCCAGCCAACGCATATAGACAGAATAATCATCATCGTCTTCAAATACCGGCTGCCTATAATTGCCTCTTTGAGTAATGTGATGTGGAAAACCAACGGCATTTACACGGGCTATTCTCGGCATAAGTATAGTATACATTAACTACTGCAATATAGTAAATAAAATAGTCGCTGTCCCTATTTAAGTGTCCAATAAAATAGTCGCTGTCCCTATTTAAGTGTCCCTCCTTTGAGCGGGTTTTACGAAAGAGGCTTTGCTATGAATATAGCAGTCCATAGACCATCATAACACATAGCGCATTACATATCAAGAAATATTTTTAGCATAAACAATACTATAATTGCTATTGCGTTATAGACGCTCTCGCGCGGCATTGGAGAAGGAGAAATACGCAGGGCGGTGCGGCTTTTTGCTATTGCTAAAGTACGGGCAACTGTTATAGCATAAACACTGCCGGTTGAGCATACGCCGGTCAGTTAAAATATCAATCGTAAGGAGTGAAATGGGATTATTAAGGATATATAACACCATGTCAGGCAAAAAAGAGGAGTTCATCCCGCTTGAGAATAATCGCGTCAGGATGTACGTCTGCGGCGTAACCGTATATGATTTATGCCATGTCGGACATGCCAGAAGCGCCGTCGTCTTCGATTCAATCAGCAGATACCTGCGCTTCAGAAACTACGACGTTACATTTGTTAAAAACTTCACCGACATAGACGACAAGATTATCAACAGGGCGGCTGAAGAGGGCAGGAGCTGGGACGAGGTCGCAAAACATTATACAGACGAATACTATGAGGATATGACGCGCCTCGGCGTTGCCACCCCTGATAAAGAACCGAGGGCAACCGCTCATATAGCCGGTATGATTGACATGATTGGGAAGTTGATGGATGCCGGATATGCCTATGAGACAGAGGACGGCGTGTACTATGAGGTAGGGAAATTTGACGGCTATGGAATGCTCTCAAAGCGTGACCTCGACTCGATGGAGGCCGGGGCGCGCGTAGAGATAGACCTGAAAAAGAGAAGCCATTTTGACTTCGCGCTGTGGAAGCGCTCCAAGGAGGGCGAGCCGTGGTGGGACAGCCCGTGGGGCAATGGGCGTCCGGGCTGGCACATAGAGTGCAGCGTCATGTCACTTGCTCACCTCGGCGAGACATTCGACATTCACGGCGGCGGGGCAGATTTAATATTCCCCCACCATGAAAACGAAATCGCACAGAGCTGTGCCGCAACCGGCAAGACCTTCGCCAAGTACTGGATTCATAACGGCTTCATTACAATTGATAAGGAGAAGATGTCCAAATCCCTTGGGAATTTCTTTACAATAAGGGATATTTTAAAGGAATTCGACCCTGAGGTGCTGAGGCTCTTTCTGCTTTCAACACACTACAGAAGCCCGATAGAGTTCTCGCGCGAGAGCCTCAGGCAGACCGAACCGTCACTGGACAGAGTATACGCAACAGTGCTGCGTACAGATGATTTCTTAAAGGCGTTTAAAGAAAATCTTGCGCCGTCGAAGGACGACGCCGACTTCGGCATCATTGCCGCATCTTTCAAAGACAAGTTTATCGAGGCGATGAACGATGATTTTAATACCGCAGCGGCCGTTGCCACAATATTTGACACGATACGGGAGCTAAACCGCTATCTCGATAAGAAACCGTCGTCGCAAGAGAGCAAAGCACTGGTTGAAAAGACCATTGCCGACATAAAAGAGTGCGCCGGTGTGCTCAATATATTTACAAAAACGCCGCAGGACTGGTATCTGTCGCTGCTTGAGGCGCACAAGCCGGGCATCACCGCTTCCGACATAGAAGCACTGATAGAAAAGCGCCGTCAGGCAAGGCAGCTCAAAGACTGGAAACTGGCCGATGAGATAAGAAAAAGCCTTGATAGTAAGGGCATTGCCCTTGAGGACAAAGAGGACGGCACGCGATGGAAGGTCAAGGTATAATGTGGGCGCTGTGACTACCGTGGCTGCTAAGCACCTCTATAACTCGTTTGGCCTTCATATGAGAGAGCATTTCGGCCAGAGCGTCTTTAAGGTCAACATAGATGCGGGCTTTACCTGCCCAAACAGAGACGGCACGGTGGGCGTAGGAGGATGTACATACTGCAATAACGACAGCTTCCGCCCCTCGTCGTGCAAACCCGCCCTCGGCGTGAGGCAGCAGGTTGACAACGGCATTGCGTATCTGTCTAAAAGATACAAGGCCGCTAAGTTTATCGCCTACTTTCAGCCATATACAAACACATACGCGCCGGTTGACAAGCTGAGGCAGTTATACTATGAGGCCCTTCAGCATCCGAACGTGGTGGGCATCGCAGTGGGCACAAGGCCGGACGCCGTGGACGATGAGAAATTCAGGCTCCTTCAGGGCATCGCTAAGGACTATTTTGTGCTCGTAGAGTTAGGTCTTCAGTCAATATACGACAAAAGCCTTGCGCATATAAACAGGGGGCATGGCTATGCCAGCTTTCTCGATGCCCTCGATATGGCATCAAAATACAGTTCAATACATATCGGGGCGCATATTATCGCCGGCTTTCCCACGGAGACAATCGAGGAGATGCTCTCGATGGCTGAGGCTGTATCGGCGCTGCGGTTAGGATTTCTGAAGATACACCAGCTTCAGATAGTAAAAGGCACAGCGATGGCCGCCGAGTATGCGAAAAATCCCTTCTTTGTGTTTGATTATGAACAATATCTTGATTTTCTTGTGGAGTTCATAGGACGCCTGTCGCCGCAGATAGTTCTTCAGCGAATGTTTGCCACCGCCCCTGACGATATCCTGATAGCCCCCGTATGGAATAAGACCAGACAGCAGATATTGCTTGATATAGAAAATAAGCTGCGAACAACCGGCACGTTTCAGGGGAAGCGGTATAGAACCGGCAGTGACGCTCCACGACATCTCTAACTGAACTTCGCAGAAAGGAATATTGAATTTGCCTTTAGTCCGTCATTCCGGCCTCATTCTGTCATTCCGGCTTCATTCTGTCATTCCGGCTTGTCCGGAATCTGTCTCTACACATCTTCATACAAATCTCTGAACGACGGATTGTCCCTCGCAATTAGAATAATCTTTTCCTGCCTGCTCATGTTTTTTATCTGTTTCTCCCTGATGATAGCACTTAGACTATTGTGACATATTTCATAATATACAAGTTTGTGAAGATTATATTTTGCAGTGAAAGAACTCGGGTCAAGATTAGTCTTATGCTCATATACCCTTCTAAGCAGATTATTGGTGACACCAACGTATAACGTGGGTCTGGCATTTGCCATGATATATACTGCAAAATGTTCAGTCTTCATTGAGTCAAAGAAGATTCCGGACAAGCCGGAATGACAAAATAGAGGGCCGGAATGACGACAAGATAAGCTGCGCGACGACAATTTCTTTGTCAATGACGACAATTTTTTGTCGCGGAGTGAGAGATATCACATTAATTTTATGAACGCTGCTTAGTATGGCACACCTGTCAGGGTTTAAGGAAAAAACCAATCTCCATCTCTTCGTACTCGCCCGGGTTCTTGAGTCTTAATCCCATAGTAATGGTTTTGTCAGTTTCCTCTATAATACGCACAATTTTCCCATTCACCCTGATAGGCTCTTCCCTGGGAGGCAATATAAAGGTCAAAACAAGGATATTGCCAATCTTTTCAAAGGCGCTCTTAAAACACTTAAAACACAGCCCGCTAATGGATATATCTAAGATATTGCCTTTTCGCGGCGGCCTGTTGACCGCTTGAATCTGATAAGACGCCTCAATATTGACCTTTTTACGATAGAAAAGCCGCCTGTTCAGATGAATAGTAAAGCGTTGAGCGCATTTAGGGCAGGAGATAACAAAATCCCTATGAGGCGGGGAATCTTTCGTTATTTTGCCCTTAGCCTCACAGTACGGACATATAATTCGCATTTCAGTGGACGGGTAAACAGTCATAGATTTATCAGTTATTTCCGTAAACTCAACTCCAATACATGTAGTTGAGCGGCCCTCTCACACTGCCGCCTCATTTTGAGAGCATCGTCAGGCAGCATAGCAATACAAAAGTCACAATTCAGGGGTAATCAGACGCAAAAAAAATTTTATCACCTATTGACAAAGCAATAATTATCAGCTTATACTACTGCAAGGTGGTATTGAGAATAAGAGGCGAATTAAAGAGTAACGGCAGGCTAAAGAGAGAGCGCTGCAAGGATGTTTGTTTAAACGATGCGCTCTGGTTGCCTATGTTAAAAAAAGTTTGCGGAAGCGTGTTTTTTGCTATTGACAAATGCTGTAAACGGCATGTACAATAGAGTTTGCAGTGCTCGAGATTAGATGTTATTTGATGAGAATGCGTAAAGTGGGTAGAAGATAATCTTTGAGAAAGGGAGGTGAACACAGGAAGGGTTCAACAAGCCTGCTTAGCAGGTGATAATTTCTTACTTGTTAGGGAAAAAGTAGCTACACTAAAAATTTAGGAGGATTGTAATGAAGAGAAGTTTAATCTATGTTTTAGTATTGGCTGTCGCTTTGACGGCTCTCGGCATCTGGGGAATCAACAGCGGCACAAAGTCAGCAGACGCAGCAGGCAGCACAGTTACATACTGGCTGCCTTATTTATCAACAAACACGACTAACCCTACCTATTGTATGGTGTCGAACATGGGTGCATCTGCAGCAAACACTCTTGACACGGGCACTGCAGAGGATAACGTAACCGCCGTTGGCTTTACGGTTATGTCAAACACTGCCGGTACGGCTACAGCAACGGCGATTGGAACACAGACAACTGCCGCTAGCTATAAAGTTCCCGTTAAGAAGACGAGAATGCTCTCGTTCGTCGGACAGGCTGTCATGATGGATACTACTTCGATCTATGACCTCTCCAGCGATACCACCAGCAATGACTCTTACAGCGGTAAGCTCACGTTTGCTGCGCCACTCACAGTGGCGTTGTCGACAGCAAGCGTGGGCATTCGTCAGACGTTTAACTGCACAACGATGGCGATGACCTGTTTCACGGGTACCACATCACCAAAACGTAACGTTGTTGGTTACAGCTGTTCAGACGGAGGTTTTTCGGCGGGTACTGCTCTTGTTACTCAAACCGTACCCGGTAGCGGCATATACGCATACTAATCGTATAGCCTGACTAAACGTAAACTGAAAAGGCGGGGCCGCAAGGCCCTGCCTTTTTTTTATCCTTATATTGCCAGTTCTTCAGCGATTGGATTCAGGGCAAACTCATTTGAAATATTAGGTAGAAATTGCCTATGCAATCTTTCTGGCTTATTCCTTTTCATCATTCTTTTCCCTTTCTGTCATTCTGCCTTGTCCCCTATCGTCATTCTTTTCCCTTTCTGTCATTCTGCCTTGTCCCCTATCGTCATTCCGGCTTGTCCGGAATCTTCTGGTTGCTTCATGATGATTTGCATATTCTGCGCATAATACCAATTTGCAATCATACAAGTAGATTTTCACTCACCGACAAAACCCCGTCTCCATCCGGCTGTCGTCATTCCGGCTTGTCCGGAATCTTCTTTGGCCTGAGGATGTGCAGAGACAGATTCCGGTCAAGCCGGAATGACAAATATGAGGGGCGGCATTGACATTTATGAGGGGCGGCGTTGACATTTATGAGGGGCGGCGTTGACATAAATGATGGCCGATATTGACAATGCCATATTTTTATGATAGACTAAAACTATGGCGGCCGTACTATTTGATACATTGAAGGTTGTAGAATCCCTGAAGTCGTCTGGCTTTTCGGACGAACAGGCAAGGGGATTGTCTGAAGCGTTTAAGACGACTCAAGAAACAAGCATCGAAGGTTTGGCCACAAAAAGCGGCTTGGAAAAAGTCAGGCTCGCACTAAAGTCTGACATAGAAACGGTCAAACTCGAACTGACGGCTGAAATTGAAAAAGTTAGACTTGAATTGAAAGCAGAAATAGAAAAAGTTAATCTCGAATTGAGAGCCGAAATAGAAAAAGTTAATCTCGAATTGAGAGCCGAAATTGAGCGGTCTAAGTCTGAGACATTAAAATGGATGTTTATATTTTTGGCCGGGCAGTTAGTTGCCATATTCGCCATGCTCAAGGCGTTTCTTAAATAGACGGGTTTTTTTGTCATCCTGCGCGCAAGCCTTTTAAAATGCGGTATGCGGACTGAGCTGCCGCTTGTAGGCAGCCGTGATATACGCGAGTGTATTGCATTACTTTCATGAACTCTCCTTGGTATTAAAGATGTTTTTAGAGAGAAGGAATATGGCATTGACAATGCCATATTTTTATGATAGACTTAAACTATGGCAGCCGTACTATTTGATACATTGAAGGTTGTAGAATCCCTGAAGTCGTCTGGCTTTTCGGACGAACAGGCAAGGGGGTTATCTGAAGCGTTTAAGACGACTCAAGAAACAAGCATCGAAGGGTTGGCCACAAAAAGCGGCTTGGAAAAAGTCAGGCTCGAACTAAAGTCTGACATAGAAACTGTGAAGCTCGAATTGAGAGCCGAAATAGAGCGCTCTAAGTCTGAAACGCTAAAATGGATGTTTATATTTTGGGCCGGGCAGTTAGTTGCCATATTCGCCATGCTCAAGGCGTTTCTTAAATAGAAAAGATAGATATAGTTAAGTATCCTAAGATTTTAACGACCTACTCGCATTTCGCTGCATTAATCTGCCAACTCGACAATGACAGGGGCATGGTCTGACGGCGTCGGCGTCTTCTTTCTTCGCGGCCATAGGTCAACGCTGATTTCTTTTGTAATTTTTAATCCCCCGGCAGTTGCCAATACATAATCAATCCTCATCCCCTGGTCTTTCCATATCGCCGCCCCATATGCCCACCATGTGAACTGCCTTTCCGCGGGGTGTAAGTGGCCGTGAACATCGGTAAAACCGCAATCTATAACATTCTCAAAGGCGCGGCGTTCCTCCGGCATCGTCGCTATCGTATCACGTAGGGCAGCAGGGTCATAGACATCTGAATCAAAACGCGCTACGTTAAAATCCCCAACAACAAATGCCGTTTCATGGGCAATTGCTCCGAGATATTCCCGAAACTTCTCATACCACTGCAATTTATAGTTATATTTCTCCGAGCCTCGCTCACCGCCGTGAGGTGCATATACACATACAATCGTAATCCCCTCTGCCGCCCCGCCAAGGGCAACTCTCATCAGGCGTCTCTGACTGTCCCAATCACCGCCTAAGCCAAGCCCCTTTTCAACCGAGACCACAGGCAGCCGGCTGCATATAGCAACGCCGTTATAGGCCTTTTGGCCATAGAGTTCACAGCGGTAGCCGAGCGCCTGAAAGTCGTTAACAGGGAAGCCATCGTCCACCGTCTTGAGTTCCTGAAGGCAGAGCACATCAATGTCATCGCCGCGGTGTTTGAGCCAGTCTAAAAGCAGCCCAAGCCTCGCCCTGATAGAGTTAACATTAAACGTGCATATTCTCATCGCCAGATTCTACCGTCGGTATAGTCGGCCAATTTCAGCATGGTAATTACGTGATTGCGGAGCACTCATCTTGCTCTAAAATAAACCGCCGTTTCCATAGAAATTCCACATGTCAACCATGACCTTGCCCTCGGGTATTTTCAGTCCGGCATATTGGCTGTGCGGCGTACCAAGTATAATAATATCCACAGCGTCCACAAGGTCTTCAACCGTTACAAAGCCGGGTTCATTAATATAAACATCTGAGCAAAGCACCTGTTTTGCCTCGATTTCCACAATTTTTTTCAACTTGTATGAAAGCGACTCCCGCCTGTCGTCGTTATTTGCCTTAAAGGCCATGCCAAGAATGCCAACTATCTTGTCCTTCAGACAATAACGTGCTTTAAGCGTTGAGACGATAAAATTCGGAAGCCCTTCGTTTATCAGCATCGCCGCGTGGCCAAGGAAAAAGCTGTTATTGCTAAACGCCGCCAGCTGCATCGTATCCTTAAACAGACATGGTCCTGCTGCAAATCCCGCAGATGGAAATGACGCCGCCCTCGGATATTCATACGTAATGGCATTGTATATTTTATAGAAGTCGAGGTTATGCTGCGTTGCGATTTGGTAGAACTGGTTGGATATAGAAAATTGAATATAACGCCAGACGTTTGTAAAGAGCTTGGCAAGCTCAGCCTCTATTGGCGTAAGATATATTATCTTATCTGTAAGCGCCCCAAAAAGGGCTGCGGCCTCATCCTGCGATTCGCTGTCAAAAGAGGCCACAATCTGAGGCAGCGCCCTAAGCTCGACTATGGCCTTACCCTCTGCGATTCGCTCCGGGCAAAACGATACCCTTACCGTTTTGCCCTTAGCGGCAAGGTATTCCTTTATCTTTTCAGTAGTGCCGGGAAACACCGTGCTCCTTAGGATGATGTGCTGCCCGTCTTTGAGGCAGCCGGAGAGGTCGTCAAAAAACTGTTTGAAGATAGTGAACTGCGGATTGAGGTGCTCGTCCACCGGCGTGCCTATGACGATAATCACATAATGGCTTTCGGTTATCACTGCCCTGTCATTCGATACAAAGAGCCTCTTACCTATGACATCTTTGAGGATTTCCTCCGCACCCGCTTCTAAAAAAGGCATCCTTCCTTTTGATACCAAATCGGCGGCCTTTGTGTTAATATCATAGAGAGCTACTTTTTTACCGCCAGCCCCCGCAAGCATAATTCCTAGCGGCAGCCCTACATGGCCTAATCCTCCTACAATGCACACATCATATCCCATCGTTTGCCATCTCCCTGTGAAAGATTACGTATGAACCTTAGGCGGAAATATCTTGCCCGGATTCAGTATATTTTTTGTGTCAAAGAGTTTCTTTATCCCTCGCATGATATCGAGGTTCACCGTGTCAAGCTCCATATCAATATACTTCGATTTAGTCAGGCCAATGCCATGTTCTCCGCTGATTGAGCCGCCAAGGTCCAGCGTGAGTTTAAATGTCTTGCGGACAAGTTTCTCCGCCTCGTCATATCTTTTCTTATCGTTTTTATCTGTCATAATATTAACATGTATATTGCCGTCTCCAGCATGGCCGAAACATGCTATTGGCACCCCTGAGGCCTCAGACAGCGCCTGTAAACCGGCCAGAAGCTCAGGCACCTTTGTTACCGGCACAACGACATCCTCATTTATCTTTGTCGGGCTTATCTTATAAAGCGCCGGGGATACTGACCTTCTGGCGTCCCATAGCAGTTCTCTTGAGGCAGTGTCATCGGCAATTCTTATCTTGCCCTGAAAACCGTTACAAATATTGGCCGCCTTGTCGGCATCAGCCGCAATGGCATTGGCGCTGCCGTCTATTTCAATTAAAAGCAGGGCGTCAATGTCTTCAGGGAATCCTACGGTTTTGTATTTATTGACTGCGGCAAGCGTAATCCTGTCCATAAGTTCCATTGTCCGGGGGATTATACCGTCTGATATTATTCTGGAGACAGACTTGCCGGCCTGCTCAAGAGAGTTGAAGGCCACAAGCAGTGTTATCACACTCTCGGGCATGGGCAGGATTTTAAGCCTTACCTTTGTTATTACGGCAAGCGTACCCTCAGATCCAACCAGAAGGCGCGTGAGGTCGTAGCCTACGACGCTTTTTTTTGTCTGTACTCCCGTATGAATCAGTCTGCCGTCAGGCAGGACGGCCTCAAGCTGCATTACATAGTCTCTGGTAACGCCATATTTTAGCGCCCTGGGGCCTCCGGCGTTCTCTGCCACGTTGCCGCCTATTGTGCAGGTATTGAGACTGGCCGGGTCAGGGGGATAGAAATAGCCATGTTCTGCCAGCGTTTGCTGCAGGTCTCCGTTTATAACGCCCGGCTCTAAGACTACGTTTAGGTTGCGCGTGTCAACCTCTATTATCCTGTTCATCCTTTCAAAGCTCATGATGATGGAATCATTAGAAGGCACAGCGCCTCCGGTAAGGCCGGTACCTGCCCCCCTGGGGATTACCTTTATATCGTTTTGATAGGCAAACTGCATTAATTTACATATATCTGACGCACTTGCAGGCCAGACGACCGCCGACGGCGACATATCCAGCCCGGAGGCGTCATAGCCATAACACAGCAGGTCTTCCTTATCCATAGAATAAGAACCGTCAACCAATATATTATTTAAACTTTTCATTCTGCAGGTATCCTGTATAGCTATTATATATAATGAGGGATATGTTACGCAACCACGCGGCAGGGCAAACGCATTAGAAAAATAAAGCTGAAATTACCTATGCAATTACACCATCTTGGCCCAGTCAGTCATTCCGGCTTGTCCGGAATCTTCCCTAATCTTTCCTTCTGAGGGTTTTAAACGATGATTTTGCCTAACTCGGAGGCATAAGGACAGATTCCGGACAAGCCGGAATGACGACATTAAGAGAAAATTTATGGTGCAATTCTCTAATGCGTTTGCCCTGAACCACGCGGCTGCCGTCACAGGGGGGCGTGTTATTTTCCATTAAGGCCGTAGAGTTTTCTTATCGCATAGATGAGAATGTCTTTATCCTCGTCGTTTCCTTTTAAGGCCGTTGTGGGTTGGTGGAGCAGTTTATTAATCATGGAGTTCATGGCCTGTTCTACCGCATCTTTATATTTTTCGTCCACGCCTTCAAATTTATGATAGAGTTTTGCCATCTCTTCGTTTTTAATGGCCTCTGCGCTTTTTCTTAGCGCTACGATTGTGGGAACAGCGTCAAGCGACTGCATCCAATTTAAAAACACGCCCACTTCCCCGTCTATTATCTCCTCCGCCTTCAGGGATTCCTTCAGGCGCTCGTTACGGTTGGCGTCCACAACCCCCTGCAGGTCATCTATGTCATATAAATATACGTTTTCCAGGTCGTTTATCTTAGGGTCAATGTTGCGCGGGACGGCGATATCAATTATGAAGACGGGGCGCTGCCTTCTGGCCTTCATTATCTTTTCCATTTCGCTGAAGTTTAAAATATAAGACCGCGCTCCCGTTGAGCATATCACTATATCCGCGTGCGAAAGCTCCTGTTTGAATGAGTCAAACTCTACCGCCCTGCCAGAAAACTCCATGGCCAGCGCAAGTCCCCTCTCATATGTCCTATTGGCAACTATTACCTCTTTTACGCCGCAGCCTGTCAGATGTCTTGCCGCAAGCTCCGCCATCTCTCCGGCGCCAAGCAGCATGAATACCTTATCGCTAAAATCTCCAAATATCTTCCTGGCCAGCTCCACCGCCGCATAGCCTATCGAGACGGCATTTTCGGCTATCTTTGTCTCTGTCCTTACGCGCTTAGCCACTGAGATGGCCTTTTTCATAAGTTTATTAAGAATAATGCCCGATGACTGCTCTTTAAGGCCAATATCATAGGAATCCTTCAACTGACCAAGTATTTGCGGCTCGCCCACAACCATTGAATCCAAAGACGAGGCAACCCGAAACAGATGCCTCACGCCGTCAACGCCGCCATGCGCATAGAGGGCGCCGTCAAGGGTTTCAAATGGAAAGCGGTGAAACTCCGCCAGATATTGTTTCACTCGCTCAACCGTCTTTAAGTCGCTGTCAGCGTACAAATAAAGCTCAACGCGATTGCACGTAGAGAGTATTATCGCCTCCTTAACACCTGCCAAACTAAGCAGACCGTTTAGCGCCTTTTTAATCTTCTCGCTGTCAAAGGCAATGCTCTCCCGCACCTCTACGTCGGCTGTCTTGTGATTAAGTCCTATTACCAGAATGCTCATTCAAATCCATGAAAAGTCTTTAATAGTAGATTTACCCCAAAAAAAGTGAACAGAATTGCAATGAATCCCATAGCTGAAAGGATAGCCGTTTTCCTGCCCTGCCAGCCCGCCGTCAGCCGCGCATGGAGCACTATGGCATAAAACAGCCATGTTATCAACGACCAGACCTCTTTCGGGTCCCATCTCCAGAACGTGCCCCATATGGCCTCAGACCATAGGGCGCCAGTGATTATTGCCAGTGTCAACAATGGAAATCCAATCGTTATCAGCCGGTAATTTATCTCGTCCAGCACCCGCAGACTTGGCAGACGATGATACAGCCCTTCAAGTTTCTTTGATTTTACATGCCTTTCCTGTATCAGGTACATTATACCTGTGCCGCAGGCAACCGCAAGGGCTGCCTCCCCGGCAAAGGCCAATATCGTGTGCAGCCAAAGCCACGAATTCTTTAGTATCACAGGCAGCGGCCTAAGCTCACGCGGCAGCACCGAGGACGACAACATCAGAACAAACACGCCCGGCAGGACAAATGACCCCAGCAGCCCCACCTTATACCTGTACTCAATTATGAAAAAGACCAACACAATGCACCATGTGAAAAATGAGGCCGCCTCATGTAAACTTGCCGTCGGCATGTGTCCTGAGATAGTCAGCCTAAGCACTACGTTTAACGTGTGAAGCGTAAAGCCCGCAATGGCAAAGACGACCATACCCTTAGAGGTTGCCTTGCTGCCTGTCATAAGGTCAAGAATTGCCATAATAGTGGCGATAAAATAAGAAGTCAACGCAAGTTCAAACGTCAAAACCAATTAGAAACACCCCAGTTCGCATGACGATATCTTGATTTTAAGGGCATTGGCCTCTTCGCCCAGTCTGCTGTATGGCACCCCAAGCTGCTCGGCGGCCTGCCTTGCAACAGAACATGGAATCCTGCCGTCTTGCGACAGGGCAGTCAGTGTATTTTCTATCTCTTTCCTTTCAATCTCATCCATTATAACCTCCGCGCAGTTATCCCAGTCATGCTTGCCCTCATCCGGCAGCGTATCTGCGTCCCGCTGCCAGTTTATAACACTACAGGTCTTCACGCCGCACGACATTGGTATACATGGCACATGGCTCACACCTGTTTCCAATTCCCGCAGCACCAGAAGCGACGCCTTCTCAAGCGCCCTCTTTGCGCTTTCTTTAATCTTCAGCAAGTCCTCGCCAAAGACAAAGGCCACAACGTCAAAGTCAACATGCTCTGTGGGGCTGTTTCCCTCGACCAGTATGCCGTCCATCTCCCAAAACTTATCAATGGCAATTCTGAGTATCTCATCGAGGTCATGCCTGGGTGCCTGAATCCACTGAACACTCTGAGCACCGGCGTTAAGCAGCCTCGATGTGTCCTTATCGCTCTGGGCAATGGTACCGGCAGCGTCAGACAACGATGTGTAGAAGGCCGTCTGTGTGTATTTAATGGCACCCCACGCCCCTGCTTTTCTTAGTTTAAGCCGCCTCAGAAGGCGCTCAGCCAGTGTGGTCTTGCCGCAGCTGCTGTGCGCCCCTCCGATGCAGACCAATAATGGCTTATGTCTGAGCTCTGGAATATTTACATTCATTGTTTTGACAAAAAATCGTTTTCTCACCGGTCTTGCTGATTTTTTCATAAAGCAGACTTGCGCCGCAGTTTGGACATGCCTCGGCCACCGGTTTATAAGATGATATATATTTACAGTCAGGATAGTTGCCGCATGAATAAAATATCTTGCCCTTGAACCTGCCCTTCGATGATTTGCGCTCGATGATGTCGCCGCCGTCCTGAGGACATTTCAGGCCTGTGGGAATTGGCTTTACATTTTTACACGCGGGATAGTTGCTGCAGCTCAGAAATTTCCCAAATCTCCCTGTCTTGATAACCATTGGGGATGAGCACTTATCGCATATCTCTGCGCTTTGTTCAACCGGCTGCTCCTCCTGAATCTGACCGGTTACAGGGTCAATAGGACGCGTATTCTTACATTGCGGATAGGCTGAACATGCAAGGAACGTCCCAAACTTCCCAGCCTTCATAACCATAGCAGATGAGCACTTATCGCAAATCTCATTGGTTGGAATAAACACCTTGTCCTCACTCTTTGACGCCGTTTCGATGTCTTTGTTAAACGGCTGGTAGAAATCCCCGATGACATTGTTCCAGAGCG
>JAKOEO010000030.1:35683-43452 GCA_022321325.1 Candidatus Magnetominusculus sp. LBB02
TGTGATAAGCCCCACCGCGCCTTTTTTACCAATCTCCACGCCTTCGTAGAGGCGTTGGGCGGTGGCCATAGTCTTCTTTGCAGTAAATCGCAGTTTTCTTGAGGCCTCCTGCTGAAGCGTACTGGTTATGAATGGGGGATAGGGGGTGCGCCTCTTCTCTTTTCGTTCTATAGTCAGAAGCGAATAGTTTCTCTGTAGAAGGCTCTCCCTGACAGAAGCGGCGTCTTTTTCAGATGTTATCAGGAATTTATTTTGTCCGGCCTCACCGGCGGCCTTAGCGGCGCGCTCTATGACAGTCTCTCCCCTTAATTTAAACAGCCGGGCTGAGAACTCCGGTAATACTGCCCCCGCATATTTGGCGGTTATAGACCAATACTCCTCCTGATTAAATGCCTCTATCTCCTTCTCCCTCTCAACCACAAGGCGGACGGCCACAGACTGAACCCTTCCTGCGCTTAGGCCATAGCTTATCTTTTTCCACAACAATGGGCTTAACGTGTAGCCTACCAGCCTGTCAAGCACGCGGCGCGCCTGCTGGGCGTTGACCTTATTCATATCTATCAGGGCGGGGGATTTCATGGCCTCTCTGACTGCCCGTTCAGTTATCTCGTTAAACGTAACGCGGTAAACGTTGGATGAGGCGGTCTCTTTTGCAATCGTCTCCGCTATATGCCACGCAATTGCCTCGCCTTCACGGTCAGGGTCGGGGGCGAGATAGATGTTAGTTGCCAGCTTTGCCGCCGCCCTCAAATCCCCTATGACCTTTTCCTTGCCGGGGATGGTTATATATTTTGGCGCGAAACCGTGTTCTGTATCAACGCCGAGTTCCTTTTTGGGCAGGTCTAAAATGTGCCCGACTGAGGCCTTAACTTTAAATCCCTTTCCCAAAATCTTTTCAATTGTCTTGGCCTTCGCAGGCGACTCTACAATTACAAGCCCGCCAGTTGCGCCATCGTCAGCCACTTCTTCCGCCTTAGTCTTCTTTAGTGCCATGATATCCTTTTGCCGTTTCCAAATATCATTGAGTATATGTCGTCCCTGTCCATATACGTATCTTGCGAGACAACGTATGCAAGAAACGCCTTCAGCTTATCAATGTCCTCATCGCTGAGAATATTCAGCCCTTCGAGGTTCGTTAGGTCCTCGTACAAGTCCGTCACATTATAATCATTAATCGCCACATTAATTTTCGACTCATCATAGTTCATGTCGCTTGCGATTATCTCGCCGGCGATTACCCTTAGCATCGTCATAAATCTCTTATACATTTAACCTCCAGCCTCGTCATGCCTTTGATTATAAAGCAAGGACGAAAGTTTTCGCCATTAAGCAAGCTGAAACTTCTTCCCTTCAATCTGCTTAACCACTCCTTTGATTTCAAGCCCTAATAATAATGTAAGCGCCTCACTAGAAGCAACACCGCTTTTGCGAATTATCTCATCAATGTGAACTGGTTCATGGGATATTTGTATGCAGAGCCGCTTTTCCTCCGGCTCCAGCTCAATCTCTGCCTTCTTTGCGCTCTTTACAAAACCTTTTAAGACGTGCCTCAGCTCCTCGACGACATCATCGGCGCTCTGGACAAGCTTTGCCCCCTTCTGAATCAAACTGTGCGTACCGGCAAACGACGACGACATAATGTTACCCGGCACTGCAAAGACCTCCCTGCCCTGCTCAAGCGCAAACTCAGCCGTAATCAATGCCCCGCTCTTTTGCGATGCCTCCACTACAAGCACCCCAAGCGAAAGCCCGCTTATCAGCCTGTTTCTTACCGGGAAATTTTCCCTTAAAGGTTTTGTGCCCGGCACAAACTCCGAGACCACCGCACCCTCTTCCACTATCCTGCTGTACAGCCACGCACTCTCAGGCGGGTAGACAACATCTACCCCAGAGCCGAGCACGGCAATAGTGCTGCCATTTTGTCTTATAGCCGTCTTGTGGGCTGCCGTGTCAATGCCCCGCGCCATGCCGCTTACAATAGTAAAGCCCATCCCAGAGAGCTGCTGCGTAAACCTCTCCGTAACGCTTATCCCATAGTGAGAGGCCTTTCTTGTTCCAACTATGGCTATGGCATAGCGGTCTTCTTCTCTCAGCCGCCCCTTCACAAACAGGACTAACGGGTGGTCAGACACCTCTTTGAGCAGGGCCGGATAATCGGCGTCCTTATAATATAGTATTCTTATGCCGGTCTTTTCGCACTTATCAATGATCTTTTCAGTCTCGTCCCATGCCTTAAAATTTGCTATCCCCACAGCCCTGCCCTTTCCAACGCCCTCCACCTGAAGCAGCTCACTCATAGAGGCGCGAAAGATGTTTTCGGGGCTGCCAAACGCATTCAGCAGTTTTCTCGTAGTGCCCGGCCCTATCACCGGTATTGTTGAGAGGGCAAGCAGGTATTTCAAATCATCAGACATTGGCTTCCTATTTCATGATACGCGCGTTTTTTAATCTTAGGGCGTTAAGTTTAATAAAGCCGGCGGCGTCTGTCTGGTCATAGATGTCTTCCTCCTCAAAAGTAGCAAGGCCGGCGTCATAGAGCGACACAGGGGACTTCCTTCCCACGACCATGCAGCCGCCCTTGTAGAGTTTTAACCGTGCGGTGCCGGTAACGTTTCTCTGCGTCTCGTCAATGAATTTCTGAAGGGTAAGGCGCTCAGGCGAAAACCAGTAGCCGTAGTACACCATCTCGGCGTATTTAGATATCAGAGAATCCCTTAAATGAAGCACCTCTCTGTCCATAGCGATAGATTCCACCGCCCTGTGTGCGGCGTGAAGGACAGTGCCGCCGGGGGTTTCATAGACCCCCCTGGATTTTATGCCCACGTATCTGTTTTCTACGATGTCAATTCTACCCACGCCGTTTCGCCCGGCAATGCCGTTCATCTCATTGAGCAGTTCATATGGCGGCAGCGCCTTGCCATTGACGATTACCGGGTTGCCGTTAGCGTAGACCACCTCGACGTATTCCGGAGTGTCCGGTGCCTGTTCAGGCGGGGTCATAAGCGTCCACATATCGCCGGTTGGTTCAGCCCACGGGTCTTCCAATATCCCGCCCTCGTAGCTTATGTGCAGGGCGTTTCTGTCAGTGCTGTATGGTTTGTCCTTAGTGGCGGTAACGGGGATGCCGTGTTTTTGCGAGTATTCGATAAGGGACTGGCGCGACTTAAACGGCCACTCGCGCCACGGGGCAATTATCTTAATATCGGGCTTCAGGGCATAGCAGCCAAGCTCGAAGCGCACCTGGTCGTTGCCCTTGCCGGTTGCCCCATGGGCGACGAACTCTGCGCCCTCCTCTACGGCTATCTCTATCTGCTTCTTTGCAATCAATGGCCGCGCGATGGATGTCCCAAGCAGGTAATTGTTTTCATAGAAGGCATTAGCCCTGAACATGGGAAATACGTAGTCTTTGACGAATTCCTCTCTCACGTCCTCCACATATACCTTAGAGGCACCTGTTGCGAGCGCCTTTTCGCGCACATTGTCAAGTTCCTCGCCTTGGCCGAGGTCGGCGCAAAACGCTATTACGTCTAAGTCATACGTCTCCTTTATCCACTTAATGGCAACCGACGTGTCGAGACCGCCGGAGTAAGCCAACACAACTTTTCTCATATGAGCCGCTCCAAAAAGTTATTCAAAGAGAGGGCTAAGAAAGCCCCCCATGCGTAAAAAGTAGCATTATGCGATAAGAAATGTAAACACAATTTTAATGGAGCGGCATGATAGCACCGTAATTTCATGATAATAACACAGCAAACGCACGGTGTATTTCTTGTTCTGTCATTGCAAGACCTGACCTCATCGTATATTACTTGAGGCAACGTTGCTCTTTCCTATAGTTTTTTCGTGAGGCAATTCGGGGCGTTGACAGAAAGGGTTAGGGGCGGTATAATAGAGATATGACCAAGACGATGGAGTTATTCATACTGCTTAAAGACAAGCTCGGAGAGAAGGAAACAAAAGCGCTCATCGAGGCATTTGATGAGGTCTCTGAACAGGCCAAACGTGAGGCCGCCACTAAGGCTGACCTTGAAAACGTGAAATCTGCACTTGAACTAAAGATAGAGAAGTCAAAAACAGATTCTATCAAATGGATGCTGGCTTTCTGGGCAAGTCAAATCGGCATACTAATAGCCGCCATAGCCGTTATGCTTAAATTCTTTCTGAAATAGACCGGCTGTCATAGTAAAATGGACTGGCCACGTCTCACAATGTCATAGCGGCATTGTAATTATCTCATCGCAAAAGACCTGACCCTATTCTTTACAAAAAAATATTATAAGGTATATAATGACGCATCTTGAATTTATAAAGGAGGTGTGTGCGCCATGTCAGAACAGGACAAAATAAAGATTACCGTAGCATCCGACCTTGAGGATAGGGTTGTGAAGTTTCTGAAAAACCAGGCTAAATATGTCGCAGAGATGAGGACAGAAGTAGAAAGGGGCGATTATCCATCTGTAAAGATGACAGGCGGTATGATAAAAAAGGCTGCCGCAACGCTTGGGCTTGCAACATTCAAAGAGTTTGGAGAGTCCATAGAAAATGCGGCCAACCTCAAGGACTCTGGAAAAGTGAAATCTCAGATAGAAGAGCTGGCCGTCTATCTGTCCCGCGTTGAAATAGTATATTCATAGTAATCATCTGAAGCCCTGAGGAGGGGGAGGGGCGTTGCGCCCCCTCTCATGGCTTTGACGGCACTTTGGCCCATATGCTACTATATCCCCCATGAAACTTATCGAAATATACGACACCACATTAAGAGACGGCACTCAGGCCGAGGACATATCCCTCACGCTTGAGGATAAACTCCTCATCACAGAGAAGCTCGACTCATTCGGCATTCACTACATCGAAGGCGGAATGCCCGCTTCAAACCCGAAAGACGCCGAGTACTTCCGGCAAATCAGGACTATGAAACTCAAGACCGCCGTTATTGCGGCCTTTGGCAGCACTCATCGCCCGGGCATTGCCGCCCATGACGATGTTAACCTTCAGGCCCTTGTTGCGGCAGGCACAGAGTGCGTTACGATATTCGGCAAGACATGGGATTTCCACGTCAAACATGCCCTGGGGATTGAAAACGCAGAGAACCTGCGCGTCATATACAACTCCTTTAAATTTCTGAAATCGCACGTAAAGAAGGTCTTCTTTGACGCAGAGCACTTCTTTCAGGGCTATATCAACAACCCCGCATATGCGATAGAATGCCTGAAGGCCGCGGTAGAGGGTGGGGCGGACTGCCTCGTACTTTGCGATACCAACGGGGGATGTCTGCCTGCACAAATCTATGATATAACCACCACGGTGAAACAGGCCGTTAACGCCCCGCTTGGCATTCACGCCCATAACGACTCAGACTGCGCCGTTGCGAACACTATCGAGGCAGTGCGCGCAGGCGCCGTTCAGGTTCAGGGGACTATCAATGGGCTAGGTGAAAGGTGCGGCAATGCCAACTTATGTTCAATCATCCCAAATCTACAGCTCAAGCTGGGCTATGAGTGCCTCGGCGGCGGCGATACTGCCCTTACACAACTTAGAGACGTATCTCGCTACGTTACGGAGATTGTAAACATGCCGCACTTAAAGCGCCAGCCCTATGTGGGCGACAGCGCCTTCGCACATAAGGGCGGGATGCACGTTAGCGCCATCATAAAGCACGCAAGCACATACGAACACATAGTGCCCGAACTTGTAGGAAACTCACAGAGAATCCTTATCTCAGACCTGTCAGGCAAGAGCACCCTCCAGAAAAAGGCCGAGGGCTTTGGCCTCGATATGGTGGAAAAATCAAAGGCAGGGAAACTCCTTGATCTACTGAAAGGACTAGAAAATCAGGGATACCAGTTTGAAGGGGCTGAGGCCTCGTTCGAGCTTTTGATAAAAAAGGAGACAGGCCAATACAAACAGGCATTCGAGTTTCTGGGGTTTCAGCTTATAACCCAAAAGACATGCCACGAACAGGCATCAACAAACACCGCTATTATAAAGATGAGGCTGCCCGATGGTGAACTTGTCCACACAGCCGCCGAGGGAACCGGCCCGGTTCATGCGCTTGACAATGCGCTAAGAAAGGCGCTTGAGCGGTATTATCCAGCCCTTAAAGAGGTCTCGCTGCATGACTATAAGGTAAGGGTGCTCTCCGGAGGTGCGGGGACATCGTCAGGCGTGCGCGTTCTGATTGAGTCCGGCGACCAGCACAGCCGCTGGGGCACAGTAGGAGTCAGTCCCAACGTCATAGAGGCGTCATGGCACGCCCTTGTTGACAGCATCGAGTATAAGCTCCACAAAGACAAGCTGATTGACGATTAGCAGCTGACGGCTATTTTTTTTACTTGACATATTTTATGAATACTGATACGATAGCGCAGTTTTAGCGGCGGCCTATGAAAGGCTGCCTTAGTTTTGCAGCAGATTAATCAGAACAGCAGGTCACGGACAGAACAGCAGGCCACGGAGGTTTGCAGCGTTAGCTGTAAATCTCCGTGGCTTTTTTATTTGGCTGATAAAATTCAAAGGAGGTATGTATGTTGAGGCTGAAAGAGTACATCGCAGCCGTGGTGCTGGTATTGCTGTCATTCACAGATGCACATGCAGGGGGCATTCAGACATTGGACGAGGTAGAGGTGACAGACACGCAGGAAAATCTTATTGGTACAGCCGACTCGGCAAATGTGGGAACCGTAACAAAAGAGCAAATAGAATCACGTCCTGCCTATCGAATAGGAGAGCTGCTTGAGGTAACACCTGGATTAATCGTTACCCAGCACAGCGGCGAGGGTAAGGCAAACCAATACTTCCTGCGCGGTTTTAACCTCGACCACGGCACGGACATAAAAATAACAGTCGATGATATGCCTGTCAACCAGCCTACTCACGCACATGGACAGGGATACTCCGACCTTAACTTTGTAATTCCAGAACTTGTCGGCTCGATACAGTATAAAAAAGGCCCTTACTATGCATCCGAAGGAGATTTCGCCTCCGTAGGCGCAATATACTTAAACTACGGCGATACGCTGCCGCAAAGAGACAACGATAATACAAGTCTTAGCCGAGGAATGGCCAAGCAGTCGTTCGGACAGGGCGGGTATTGGCGCACAGTCGTTGCCAATTCCGCAAAGCTGGGAAATGGCAATATCTTAGCGGCCTTTGAATACATGCACAATGGCAAGCCCCAAGTTAAGCCTGATATTTGGCCATTGGTCAAAGACAGAATTTTATATAAATATGGGCGGCGGCTTTCACAGCAACGACGCCCGCGGCACAACCATAACACAAGCGCCGGGCGGCGGTGTTGACTCAAACATCCCTGCATCGAAGGTGCAGCCGCTTGTCCGCTCCCGAGGTTACGAGGCCGGAGTCCGTACAGTGGTATTACCGGGGCTTGAGAGTTCTCTGACACTTTTCCGGTTTGATTTCGACTCGGAATTGACTTTTTCGGGGGATGCCGGTACAACTCAGGCTGGCCGCCCTAGCCGCCGGTATGGTTTTGAGTTTGCCAATTACTATAAACCAACAAAATGGCTCACCATAGACGCCGACATAGCTTACACGCATGGACGATACACCGCGCCAGACCCTGACCCCACAGTGCAGGGAGACCACATACCGGGGGCGGTTGAGGGCGTTGCCTCAATTGGCGTATCAGTGCATGACTTAGGGCCGTATTTCGGCGGCCTTAGACTGCGTTATCTCGGCCCGTACGCGCTTATTGAACCCAGATTGTCCATTAGGGGAAAGAGTCTAATGGCGGCCATTAGGAAAATAGA
>JAKOEO010000031.1 GCA_022321325.1 Candidatus Magnetominusculus sp. LBB02
CTCTCATAACTACCTCCGGGTTTTACAGCAGAGATTCTGCTATGAATATAGCAGTCCATAGACAATCATAACACGGAATGAATTATTAGTCAAGATTTATTTTAGCGTTAATAGAATTATTATTGTATTAGTGTTATGCTTGATCGCTCTGTTGGTTTATGCAGCTTTCTCGCTGTTCACGCACCGCCGGAAAATGTTAAACTCTACCGTATGTCGGTAACAAGTCATCAGATAATGTTCGGTCCATTCCTTTAGTACTGCCTGTCTTTGCATCTTCGTATGTTTAAATCTTTATTTGTGAAATTATATGTAACCTCGCCCTCATATATATCATCGCCGTTAGCGTTGACTGCGCCCTGTTCCACCGTGAAACTAAACGTTATATTTACTTTGTCTAACTCAACGCCAGGGCGAGTCTTTATTACCACGAAATCATCGTAGAAAAATGGCATATAGAACCCTCCCGGGCCATTCCATTTATAGCCATGATAAGTCCCTCTGCCGTTGGTGTATTTATCCACCTCAAAGATAAATCCCGGTGGGTTATGTAATAAGCTATATATTTCGGCATCACTTGCCTGAAAATCTAAACCGACTACACGGTAAAAGGTTTTGTCGCTCTTGGGCAATTGCTTCAACGCGACGCAGAAGAGGTTATCGTCCCCTTCAGCAACTGAGAAGGCAACCAATACGATTGTCAGGATGATTAATGTCTTCGCGGCTTTTTGGGTAAGCATTTATTTATCTTTTCCACATCAAAATCAGGGTCATTAAAGTTGTCCAACATGCCAATATCTGTGCCGATGCCACCCTCTTTCTTCATATATATTACGTTAAATATTATAGATATTTTCTCTCCGGCGATATCTTTAGGCTGTCTAAAGATAACAAATTTCTCAAGATCTTTAGCCCTGATGGTATGTTTGTCTGACTTTGCCGTGGCGGTCACATGAGTAGTGTCCCTATCTGAATCGCTGTCAAAAACATATATCCATGAAGATGGTAACTTGGGAAAGTCATATATATAAGCATTGTCAACAGTCATATCGAATGCCCTAACTCTATATGTTTTATGATAAAGTCTATAGTGAAACGAGGCATAATAGTACGTATCTTCACATTTAGCCGCGACATCGGTAACGGCAGCCAGCATAACCGCCGAAACTATCAGCAAGAAAGTGAATCTGTTAATCATTGCCGCAAACCCATGTTTATGCACGATATCCTTTAATACTCCTTCAGGCATTTACGAATTTCCTTTATAATAAAGTTGTCTTTATGAAGAACTTTTATTTCAGGCGTTCTATTTGGTTTGTAATAAGTCAGCGACATTTCAAAATATATTTCTTTTTCTGGACGGCCTTCGGTGACAGCAAAGGTGAGAAAATCCTTAAAAAAGCCAATATCAACGGCGTCCTTGTCCGTATACGCCGCGGCAATCAATTCGATTGCACGCTCACCATTAAAGGCATAATGCCAACCTATGGGTATTTTTGGCATGCTGTAGATCAGACGGTCTGATTCTAAAAAAAATGCCCTAACCTTGTACTTCTTCTTAAGAAATGAGTCTTTTAGTGAAATGGTATAAAACTTATTCTCACATTTTTCTGCAAACCCAGCCGCTGATGAGAACACCACCGATGATACAACTAACAGAACTATTAATCTCATATACAATGACCTGCCCTTAGCTCCAGTATTCGCTTAAAATATTCAACGATCTTATTCTAAACATACGTATAGGTGCATGTCAAGCATTTTTTTATATAAAAAAGAGAGGAGCCTGTTGCGCTCCTCTCTTTCTATCAGATCATTTAGATTTCCGATGGGGCGGTTTTGGGCGTTGATTTTTTGGGCCTTTGGCTCTCTTTCCTTTAATCGCTCTCATTGCGGCATCCACTTGTTTTACTAATTCCGGTCTATGCTCAGAAGCCCACCTTTTTTGTTCGTTATAGTCGTGCTCTGCTTCTTCAGGTTTTAGAAACTTAACCGTTACATTTAAGACGCCTTTGCCCATATTGTCACCCGCAATCTTGGCATATGCCGCACCAGATAGGTCTATGGCTCTTGTTGCGTCTTCATGTGCGTGCTTACCATCTTTGTCCCCGACGGGAAATGGCCCTACATCATTAACTTTGACTATAACACTCCTTGGAGGTTTGGTATCATTGTTTGTAACCTTGGCATATACAAATTTCCCTTTATGAATATCGCCAACATAGAGTGGCTGCATTGCCGCGCTATAGCCATACATATCATAATTAGGGCCACTTGCCGTTGGACTATCATGCAAGGACGCAGCATAAACAGACGCCTGTGTGTCGCACTCATTGCCGTGGCATTTTGTATGCCTTTGCTCGTCAAAAGTACCCCTCTTAACAAGGGTATCCTTATCTTTGGGATCCTGCCTTTCCACGTTTATTCGTGTCCACTTCTCGTGCGTCGCGTCAATCTGTTCCTTAGTTGCACCCGATGGTATCTTAGGAGGCTCATTATCGCTGACCTTTTGCACGCCAGCATCCTCATTAGCCGTATTTTTAACGAAGATAAAAGACCCTGGTACCGGTGCGCCGATAATTCCGGCCATAAGTGTATCTACCTCATCAGTGCCGGCCTTGTCGGCTATGCCGGACCAGAATGGTAGATCCTGCTCTATGAGATTCACTGCCTTTGCGTAAAGTGGATAGGAACGGCCTTTTGAGAGTTCATTAAGCCCTTCACCAGAAGTCATAGCCCCGCTATTGACATCCCGCCCTAATTCCTCCGCCTTGTCTTTTAGTTCGCTGTCCCTTGGCTCCAACTTACCGTCGGCTGCCGCCGCCTCAACTCTGCGTTTAATTGCGGCTTTGTCCTTTTCCACTTTCTCAAGCAGCTTCTCTGACAACTCGCCGCTGCCATGAGAACATCCCGGCTTGCTTCCAAGAAACCTGCCCGTCTTTGGATCTTGAATATAACAAACTTCTCTCATAACTACCTCCGGGTTTTACAGCAGAGATTCTGCTATGAATATAGCAGTCCATAGACAATCATAACACGGAATGAATTATTAGTCAAGATTTATTTTAGCGTTAATAGAATTATTATTGTATTAGTGTTATGCTTGATCGCTCTGTTGGTTTATGCAGCTTTCTCGCTGTTCACGCACCGCCGGAAAATGTTAAACTCTACCGTATGTCGGCAACAAGTCATCAGATAATCACGGGCGATAGCAGGCAGATGAGCCTAATCGCTGACTCATCAGTCCATCTGGCCGTCACATCCCCCCCATACTGGCAGCTTAAAGACTACGGCTCTGTCAATCAAATCGGCTTTCATTTGAGCTATGAAAGTTATATCAATAACCTGAATCTCGTATGGAGTGAATGCCACAGGGTCTTACATCAGGGCTGCCGACTCTGCATAAATATAGGAGATCAGTTTGCCCGTTCTGTCTATTACGGGCGCTATAAAGTGATTCCAATCAGGACGGAGATTATTAAATTTTGCGAGACCATTGGGTTTGACTACATGGGCGCCATTATCTGGCAAAAGGTTACCACGTGTAACACAACGGGCGGGGCCTCCATTATGGGCAGCTTCCCATACCCCCGAAACGGCATCCTGAAACTCGACTATGAATTTATCCTGATATTCAAAAAGCAGGGGACATCGCCCGTGCCGTCAAAAGAGCAAAAGGCACTCTCGGCGATGACTAAGGATGAGTGGAATACGTATTTCTCCGGCCACTGGCACTTTGCCGGTTCAAAGCAGGACGCCCATATTGCCGTGTTCCCGGAGGAGCTGCCAACGCGTCTTATTAAAATGTTTTCGTTTTGCGGCGAGACGGTCTTAGACCCGTTTATGGGCAGCGGCACTACCGCCCTTGCCGCCCGTAATTTAGGCCGCAATTCAGTTGGTTATGAAATTAATCCCGACTACATTGCGGTAATCAAAGACAAGCTCAACGTGAACCAGTGCGACCTTGCCGGTACAGAATATATTTTCAGAGACGATATTATTAACGCTAACTTTGACAAGGATATTGAAAAACTGCCCTACATCTTTAAAGACCCGCATAAACTAAACAAGCAGGTTGATATCAAGAAACTCCAATTCGGCTCAAAAATAGATAAAGACAGCACCCAAAGAGAGCAATATTATTCAGTTAAAGAGGTAATAAGTCCGGTGCTGCTAAGGCTGAACAGCGGCACGGTCGTGCGTCTGATTGGAGTGAAAGAAAAAGAGGCCGCTAATGCTCAGGCCGTAAAATATTTGATTGAAAAGACAAAGGGCACAAGGGTGTTTATGAAATTCGACAGCGAGAAATATGACGACGGCAATAATCTGCTATGCTATCTCTACCTTAGCAATAAGACCTTCATAAATGCCCATTTGATTAAAGGAGGACTGGCTCTGCCGGATATGTCTTTCAATTTCAAACACAGAGACAGATTTCAGAAACTAGCCGCGCAATATGACCTAAACAGGGAGGCACGATGAGCATATCAGTTAGACAGCAGACCGGGGAGTTAGCGGTGGCCATCATAAACGGGCGCATAGACTCTGCCGCGGCTCTGGATATTGAGAATGGGCTTAATGATATCATAGCAGGCGGTAAGACTAAGGTAGTGGTTGACCTGTCGGGGGCGGAGTATATAAGCAGCGGCGGCCTGAGAGCACTTCTTGGGGCGGCAAAGGAATTGAAGGCAAAGGGCGGGGATTTGCGCCTCTGTGCCATGACTGCCGGTGTGTTAAAGATATTCAAAATGGCAGGATTTACGCAGGTATTTCAGATATATGACACAGAAACCGGCGCGATAAAGAGTTTCTCGTAGTACGGCATGGGGCGGCATGTGGTTCGTAGATAAGATAAAGAATACAGTTGCGAAATACTCAATGCTTAACGCCGGCGACACGGTAATTGCCGCCCTATCGGGCGGGGCGGACTCAACTGCGCTGCTTCATTGCCTTGCGTCGCCTGGCTTTGGTCTGAGGCTTTACGCCGTGTACATAGACCACAGCCTTAGGCCCTTTGAGACGCCGGGCGAGATTGACTTTTGCGCAAATCTGTGTAAGACCGTCGGCGTTTCATTTTATACGGAGCGGATTTCTCTTGCCGCAGGGAAAAAGTCAAACGCCCAGGATGCTTTAAGAAAGCTTCGGTATGAAGTCCTTGAGCGAATTGCAATTGAGCAGGGGGCGGCAAAAATTGCCGTAGGCCATAACAAAGACGACCAGGCCGAGACTGTCCTCATAAATTTCATAAGGGGAAGCGCCCTCGCCGGTCTTGGCGGCATTGCCCCATGCCGCGGAAAGATAATAAGGCCGCTGATTGACACTACAAGGGCTGATATAGAAAAATATCTTATCGAAATCGGCACACAATTCGTTACAGATTCGTCTAATCTAACGCAGAAATATACGCGCAACAGGATGCGCCTTTCCCTCTTGCCTGTCCTAAAGACGTATAATCCAAACATCGTTGATACCTTATCCAAAAACGCTGAAATTATCAGAGATGACAATACTTACATGGAGAGGCTCTCGATAAAAAAAACCATGACCCTGATAAGCCGCAAGTCTGCCCAAAAGATAGAGCTGTTCCTTGCCCCGCTTCAAACTGTTGAAAAGCCAATTCTTAGAAGGGTCTTAAGGACTGCGCTTGGTTCTGTTGAGAGCCTCAGGGGCATAGGCGCCGTCCATATTGACGACATCATTTCACTGATAAAAGACTCGCCCACAGGTGCCGTGATTCAATTGCCCAAGGGAATATCCGCCATAAAGGGCTATGCCCTTCTGACCATAACGACCCAACAGAGACCGGCGGCAGTTGCCAAAACGTATGCCCTGACAATACCCGGCGAGCTGGTTGTCGAAGAGGTCGGCGTTGTGATAAGGGCGACTATTGCCGGTGGCTTCGAAAAGAGCGCCGATAAGCAAAGCCTGACAGTGGACGGCAGCAGGCTTGCAAGTTCTCTTACCGTACGGGGGCGTCTTGACGGGGATTATTTTTTCCCGATGGGCTTTGGAAGAAAAAAGAAGGTGCAGGATTTCTTTGTAGATGAGAAGGTGCCAAAGGATGTACGCAACAGCGTGCCGCTTGTCTTTTCAGGCGGCGATTTGGTCTGGATAGCCGGCGTCAGAGGCGACGACAGGTTCAAGCCTGACGATGGGACAACGAGATTTGTAAGGCTTGAGCTATTGCAGATGAGGACATAGATTATTGTTCCATCACACGTTGCAGCGCCCACATTAACCGCTCATAGCTCCAACCAACCTGCTCGGCGTGCCTGAGGATTTCCTCATAGACAGACCGTTCGCTCTCGCCAAGGAATGCCGCGCCGCCGTTGATTATCTTACTAAGAATGGCATGGTCAGTCTGGCTAAGGACTTCAAAAATATCATCGGTGTCGGCGCTCATTATTAAGATTATACCTATTTCACGAAATTTACGGCAACATCTGCCGCACCTTGGCCGATGTGATTTTGGGTTAAGATTTCAGACATCTTTGAAGCAGGGCGTCAAACAGGTCTATAAACAGGTCAATCTCTTCTTTTGTTATCGTAAGGGGCGGCGCCAGCGTGAAAGTATTTTTATAGTAGCCGCCTACGTCTAAAACAAGGCCATAGGTCTTTGCGCCCATGTCAATATTGCCGTTAATGCCCTCTTCAAATATCTTTTCAGTCAGCGCCCTGTCAGGGGTTATGCCGTCAGGTTTAGTCATCTCAACTCTTACTGCAAGGCCAAGCCCGTCCACATCTCCTATTACTTTATGCCGCTTTTGCAAATCCCTGAGAGAATTTAGCAGATACTGTCCTTTTTCCTTTACCACGGTTTCCATATCGTTTTCTTTGAAGCAGCTCATCGTCGCAAGGCCGGCGGCCGTCCCAAGCGGATTGCTTGAGAATGTAGAATGGGTTGAGCCCGGAGGGAAGACGTTCGGATTTATCAGCTCCTCTTTCGCCCACATACCAGAAAGGGGATTCATACCGTTTGTAAGGGCCTTGCCAAATACAATTATATCTGGCTTGATGTCGAAATGTTCGATAGCCCAGAGTTTCCCTGTCCTGTAAAAACCCATCTGTATCTCGTCGTCCACGACAAGTATTCCATGTCTCTGAAGGACGGCGTTTAACTTTCTGAAATAATCTGGCGGCGGTATGGCATAGCCGCCGGTACCTTGAACAGGTTCGATATAAAACGCGGCGAACTCGGACTCCTTTTTCCTGCCGGAGACAACGCCGTAGTATTCAGTCTCAAACAGACGCTCAAACTGCGTTACGCACTCATAGTCGCATTGGCCGCGCCGTTTTCCATAAAAACACCTGAAACAGTATGGATACGGGACAAACAGTGCCCTGTTTCCGAAGTGCCCGTACTGCTGCCTGTATCTATAGCTGCTTGTTATTTCCGATGCCGCGAGGGTGCGCCCGTGGTAGCCGCCCATAAAGGCAATCATGAGAGATTTCCCGTTCGCATAGTTTCTGACAAGTTTCAGGCTGTCTTCTACTGCCTGCGAACCGCCGACATTAAAGTGCACCCTGCCCTTAGTGCCAAATCTTCGCTCTGTCTCAATGCACAGCTCTGCGCAAAGCAGTATTTTTTCCTTATGCAAATACTGGCAGGCAAGCTGCGGCAGCCGGGAAAGCTGAGCATTATGGGCAGCTTCAACCGCCTTGTTCCGGTAGCCCAGGCCTACGGCAGAGTACCACATCTGCATGTCGAGATATGCCCTGCCGCTGGTGTCATAAAGCCACGCCCCCTAGCACCGGTCAAAGATTTTTGGGGTCTTCAGGTAATGAACCGTATCTCCAAACGAACAGTAGCGCGATTCTAAATCCAGTAGTTCAATATCGTCCATATCTCTCCCATCATGCACATTGTACTTAATATTTTATTTTAAGCCAAGTCTCACAAATAAATCTTCTATATCCTTGAAATTGTTAAAGCCATAAAAGTTAATTCCATTTTCACGGCAATAGTCGGAGAGTTTTCCTTTGGACAACACCATGGATGCCTGCCTCGCCGCACAAAAATCACTATGGCCGTCTCCTATGAGTATGGCGGGCAGACCTGAGTTTCTCATAGCCATACACTTGCAATTTCCGGATGTACAGCCCTGCGCGCTATACGGGTAGGAAATCCTTAGTCTGCCGTCAGCCTCTGACAGCTCATTTGCATATACTGAAATCCCGTCAACGCCTGCATTAGCGAGCATTCTCTCTATGACAACCGCAAAGCCGTCGCTCACAACGGCTGCAGATGTCCCGGCCGACTTTAGAAAGCTGTGAAACCCCCTGAAATGCGGGTCAATCGTAAAACCATCCACATAGCTCAAAATCGTCTCTAATGTTACGCCTATCAGACCAACCTGTCCTCTAAGACACTCGGCCGAGCCGATTGTACCATTAAGCCACAAGTTTTCAAACGTCTGCCAGCCCGGCTCTGCAAATTCCTCTATGATAGAATCTACGATATCGTCATCGGTTATTGTGCCGTCAAAGTCTATCGCCACAAAATGCCGCATCGCCTCAGTCTGACAATCCATTCATACGCGCCATCATAACTGCCGCATATAGTAGCAAAAATACTTCACAAATGGAAATACGCATGTGATTTCAATCATAAAATACGCTTTACAGAAACAGATAGATCTGTTACAATAGCCATCATCTGTAAGATAGCCGGCGCAATTTAATCGCCGCATAAAGGAGCCGTATGAAGACTTTGTACTTTTTGTTGTTATTGTTGGCAGCCTCTATGTTTATCCATATGCCCGCGCCGATGGCCGCTCCACTTGCCGAGCTGCCGCCTGTCAATGACATCCACTCAAAAATTGCCGAGTTCAAAGACTTGCTTGCAAGGCAGACCGACAGAGAGATAATCAAAAAGGCCGCAGAAATAGACGAAAAATCTAAGGCGGCATTTGCTGCCGACGACCCCGCCAGGACACTTAGGCTCCTTGCCGCAGGCATTGCCTATCTGAAGGATAAACACAGCATAGACATTGACGCAGTGTTAAAGGCAGAGGACCCCAGTGCCCCGCTTACAGGGGCCGGAAATCCCATCTATGACGATTCCCCTTTTGGAGTTCTCGGCCCGTACGAGTATTGGATGAGTTCGCGCGATGTGGCCTCCAAAGAGGAGATTAACCGCATGCTTTCAGACCTCGGCGTCAAGTGGGTTGAGGAAATGCCGTTTGAGCTTAAAAATCTGTCCGGTAATATTAACATATACACCAGAGTAGGCACTTTCCCCGGCATATTCCCCCCTGAAATTGATTATGCCAAGTTTGAGCCGCTCCTTAAAAATCAGATTCTGTCTTTTAAAAACAGGGTTAAATACTATGAAATAGACACAGAACCTCTGGGGAAGTTCTCGGCATGGGACGGCCATGCCGACAAATATGCGGAGTTTATGAGGAAATCCTATGCGGTTATTAAGTCTGCCTGTCCTGAATGTTCTGTCGTGCTTGGCGGCTTGCCGGGGGCTGGTGTTTCAGCCTCTGAAAAAGATAGTAACGGCAGATTCTTGCATGATATTATGAAAGGCCGCGGCAATACAGGCAAGTTATTTGATGTGTTTGCATTTAAACAGCATTTCCACAGCCTTCAAGATTATAGAATATTAAAGACGCGTCTTGACATCTTTCGGAGGATACTGTCCGGCTATGGCGTCAACATCAGCAAAATGCCTATCTTCATAGAGACAGCTATTTATGACGGCAGCCCTCGCTCTCGTATGTTTAACCTGCCGCCCCATACAGAGACTGACCAGGCCGTGGGCGTTGTAAAGACCTACGTATATGCCCTGTCTATCGGCATATCGAAGATCTACTGGAACGGAGTTATGGAGCTGTATAATTTCGGAGGAAACCCGGATGACCCGTTTAACTTCTACGCCCTTGTAAATAATAGAAAAAACGACGGCAATTCGCATAAAAAACTTGCCTACTATACCTACAAGAAGATGGTTGAAACCCTCGAAGGCTCAGACTGGAAACACATTGAGACTGTAAAAGACTCAGGCGGCGTGTTTGTCTGCAAATTCCTCAGAGGCGGCAGGCGCATATGGGTAGTCTGGAACGACACTTCTGGCACTGCCCCTGTAACCATTAACGTAGACGGCGCCTTAAATCTAAGAATAACCACCTCTGTCCCCACTAAAGTATCATCAGGTAAGCAGGTGACAGACTATAACAGCGCGTTTGTGGTAAGAACAGAACCGGCGGATGAAAATGGAGAGTTCTCCATAGACGCAGGCCCTGTGCCGGTTTACATAGAAGAGCTGTGAAGGGCGCCATTGGCAGAGATCATCTTCTCTGGGCTGCGGCTCTTATTTATCTGGCCTGTAACGCAGCAGTGTGTGCGCTATACCCGTTTTATATAGTACTGTCTGTTAATGCCCTTCTGCTTTCATGTCTTGTGTTTTGCATCAAACCAATGTGGGGCGTCTATTTGCTGATATTTCTGGTGCCTGTTGCCAGAGACAATATTTACGTTGCAATTGGCTCACAGTGGAATTTCAAGGTCAATGACGCCTACACGAATCTATTTCCCGTGTTTACCCCTTTTTTCCTGTTTACATGTGCGGGGTTTCTCATGCACAAGGGGGCGTCGCTTTGGCCGACAGAGATTAGAAACCCGGCAAGGCCGTTTCTTATTCTCATAGCGCTTTATGCCGCCTTTACACTGTTTTGGTCTAAGAACATTCTTAGCGGCATTTTCCAATATTACTATCTGATTTCAAATATCATGCTGCTTGTCATAGTGGTTGCGGCGGCGGACACAGAGCAATCTAATAAGAAATTAATGTGGTTAACCGCGCTATCATGCCTTATTCAGTCGGTGTTGTCATACTGCTTTCGGTTTGTGCAAACGACAATCGTTGAGCATGACTTTATTGGAAATTCTGTTTGGGGGATTAGAAATTACGGCGGCATATTGTCTGTAGACGACTCTCCGATTCAGGCGCATGGGCTTCAGGAGGCGCATGAGACATCCATGCTGATGAATATTTTTATGGGCGTTTCAGCGGGGCTTTTTCTGACTGAGAAATCCCCCAAAAGGAAGATTTTCATAGCGCTGTGTTTTCTCACAGGACTGTCTGTGCTTATTGGGACAGAGAGCAGGGGGGCGGCGGCTGCGTTTGTCGCTATGGGCATGTTCTTTATATTTCTCTACCAGAAGACATCGAAACGTCTTGTCAGAAGCGCGATAGTGTTTCTTGCGGCGCTCTTAGCGTTTTATGCGGTTGAGCAGAAGGTATTTTCTGTTATGGCGGGCAAGGAAGAGACCATAATGAGACTTCTGAGGCTTGGACAAGAGACAGTTGCAACGGGCGATGTGTTAGACCCGGGGCTGTCACAAAAGTCCGGCTCAGGTCCTGGCAGAAAGACAATCTGGGGCATAGGATTTTCCGGATTGGCAGACGGCACATGGCCTGTTGGCCTTGGCATCGGCAACTATAAGTTTACATACAAGACACCGCATTCGCATAGTCTTATGTTTTCCTTTTTATTTGACTTTGGCCTTGTCGGGCTTGTCTTATTCTTACTTATCGTTTATGTAATAATTAAATCCTACCTGAAGATATATAAGTTTCAAAACACATATCTTGAGGTGATGTCGCTCTGCTTAATGTCCGCGCTTGTGGCCGTAGCGTTTCAGGGCTGCTTTGACTTTGACTATACCTACCCTATATTTTGGCTGTTTGGCGGTCTGTTGTTTTCCACCTTGCTGCTGGCAAATAAACGCAGCCCACAATTATGATCACATCCCGCACATATACTTATACTGGCACTGCGGGCAGATGTCTTTTGAATTAGTCGTCGGTATAAACGGCGTGTTTGGGTCGTGAATATCGTCTAATATGCCGTTAATCACTTCCAGAAGCGGCTCAAAGCGCTGTCCTTCTTCTTTAAATAGCGGTATCTCCACCGCCTCGTCCATATATGTGCGCCCAAGCTGGATGAATGCGCCGTTTAGGTCTTGCGGGCTTCGTCCGGTTTTCAGCGCGTACAAAAGCAGATAAAACGGCATTTGAATCGTGCCGACTGCCAGAGGCCATGTCGCTTTGTCTTTTGAGTCAAGGCGTTCATGGTGGATTTCAAGGTAGCGGCGGTCTGCCGTTATCTTATAGTCTGTGATAAAGATGTCTTTCCCATCGCGCAGTTCCACTCTGTCAAGGCGTCCCTTTAGATTATATCCCCTATGGGTAATATGGTTAATCTGCTCCTCAAGGGCCAGTATTTTCACTTCATGGCGCTGAATAAGCGGCAGTGTATATTTTATGAGAAAGTCTGACATGCGCTGCCTAAGCTGCTTCTTTAGCAGATATACCGCCCCCGCCGCGTCTTGCCCGTAAATAACCTCAAACTTTGCATTCACTATTTTAAGCATCCTCACCTCGTCTATTGCGCCTTCACACAATATTTTGCCAATGTGAGGCTTGAAATACTCATACAGTACTGCGTGAATGAAGTTGCCTATATCAATTTTCTCAAGCGAGCCGGTCAGGTGTTCCTTCTTCTCAATCTTCAGGACATGCTGATAATAAAACTGAAGCGGGCATTTTAACCATGTGTTAAGGGTTGTAGCGCTATAGTTAAGACCTTTTAATACGTCAAGTAGATACGGCGTTTTATCAATGGCGGAGGGCGGGTTGTTTTTCAGGTCAACAGTGTACTGGATAGGGATAATCGTATCGCTTTGACGGCGGTCTTTCTTTTGCTGGTGCCAGATGATTTTCTCTATGAATCGGCTTTTTTCTTTTTTATTGTTTTCGACAAAGAATATATGAACCTCTTTTGCCCCGGCAATAAGGGTCTCAAAATAGGAGGCCGACAGGCGCTCTTTGTCTATGTGTGTTGGAAGGCCAAGTCCCTGGCGCGCCTTAAACGGCAAGAGCGAGTCCTCTTTGGTCAGGTTTGGCAGAGTGTCCTCATTTACGTCCATGATGTAGACATTATCAAATTTAATATTGCGAGTCTCCAAAAAGCCCAGTATCTGCACGCCGCGAAGAGGCATTCCCTCAAATGGACAATAGCAGGTGGCCACATACCGCTTGAAGAGATTAAAATACCCCGAAGGCTCGGCAAACGCAATATCGCGCATCATCGAATTGGAAATCGCATAAGCGGCAAGCGTAAACGCCTCAGAAAACGGGAAGAAAAACGGGTGCAGACGCGCCGTGCTATGCTCATAGATATACTCTATGAGGGCGATGGTTTTAGAGGCGAAATCCCCCGTGTGCCTGAAAGACATGTAACTTCTTATCGTCTTGTTGTGGATTGCTTTGAGGTGCGCCCTAATCTCATTTTTGTCTGCTGCAATTCCTGCGTCAGTCATCTGCTTTGTCGCAGAGTCAATGAATTTCTCATCTTCCTCTATCTCATCGAGGCTTAAAAACGTCTTAGTGGAGTTGTCTGTAAGGATTTCCTCAAGTGTATGGAACATTACTCTGGTGGCGTCCGCCCTGCCGTTGAAATAGATGTTTTTTGTGTATGGATGTAAAATGAACTTGACATAGCTTGGCATGTAGAGGCGGTCACCGTCAAGCGACAGGACAAGTTCAATAAGGTTGTCAAAGAAACCAAAGACGGGCGTGCGAAGAAGCGGGTAGCCCAGAGATACATTATAAGCGTTTGCCTCAAGCATTGAGATACCGTGGTGAAGGATGGGAAAGACAGTCTCAGAAGAGGGCAGGGCGACAACGGTGCGCTCGTCCCTGTGGTCGGGGTTATCGTTAAGCAGGCGGCTGAGGGCAAATACCTGACCGTGCGTGTCAGGGCTTCTGTAGATTTTGATTGCAGGCGGTGCGGCCTTCTCATCATAATCATCGCCATCATCGGCAATGCCCAGCGCAGTAAGGGTTTGGGCAATGCCGCTTGTCCTTTGAAAGATAAACAGGGCGTTATCCCTTTGTGCAAATGCCGTAAATAAATCTTTTTCCGATTTGGTGAGGGCAAAAAATCCGGCAAATATCACCTTTTTGATACCGTCCATTGATATATCTGCCACTCTCTCAGATACAACCCTGTATCGTATGGAGCGCGTAGAGAGATTAGATTTTGCAAGGGTTTCATAGAATTCCTTGTAAAATAACGACAAAGACTGGAGGTTTTTGAGTGTCTCTTTGGGGATTTTCTCATCGGCCAAAAGCTCCGTCTCACGTACTTTCTGATGGGGAATTTTCTCTATGCAGAACTCCTCAAAGTCGCGGTAGAGCCTCAACCCTAGGGGGAAAAAGATGTCGGCGCTGATAGGCGGCCCGCCGCCTCCGAGCGGGTTTTTCCTGTGTATGTTATACAAAATGGCCGCAGCGTCAATCGTCTCAGTCTTCCTGTCATAAATCCCCAGCCTTTTCTCATAGAGATAATCTACGAACTCATCCATAGAAAATAGCAAAGGAGGCATAAATGCCCCCTTTCGGCGCTGCCCAATGGCCTTCCTTAGAAAATGAGACGGCCTCTTGCCGGGAAATACCACTGCCTCTGCTGAATAATCCCCGTCAAGTCCTGTCAGGTTATCAAGTGCCTCGTCTATCAGTCCCTTATCAGGCGGGATTATTTTATAGTTCATTGACCACAACCCCCTCTGATAAATCCACATATGCGATAATGCCCTCTACGTGCCGCCCCGTATATAGTTCCTGAAGCAGCTTGATATAGCCCCTTACCTGATACACATAACTGTCGCTTTTTTTCGTACCGGTCTTAAAATCTATTACCGTTACCGTCTCAGGGGTAATCACTACCCTGTCCATTATTAACAGCGCCCCCAGCGCGTTTGAAAATGTCTGCTCCATTTTTACAGCTATACACGGCCTTTTAGTAAAATATGGGCTAATGAAACCGGCCTTCAGAAACCGGGCAAGTGTAGTTTTTATTTCCGCAATGGGGAATTTAAATGTTGAGGCGCTAAAGACGCGTGAGATTGCGTTGTCGAGGACTTCGTCTATGCCATCGTCAATATAATCAATAAAAGACAGGACGCGGTGAATGAAATCGCCGCGTTTTTTTTCTAAGACATTAAGAGACTGCTCGGTATGTACTGCCCCTGAAGGGCTTGCCGCCTCGTGGTGCAGGGTAAAGAACTGGACATCGTCGGCATGGCCTCTGGCAAGGGCGGCAGGCGGCCTGTCTGTCTTAGGCAGCGCGGCCTCACGAAACATGCCTGAGGTCTGCTGCTTGCCCGCCCGTCCCTCCACGGCAATTACATATAGTTCAGACTTTGCCCTTGTCAGGGCGACGTAGAGCGCGTTAAGGCGGTTTACTGTCTCCTTATCCCGCCCTTCGTCATAGAGCAGCTGGTATTTGTCAGGGTCTGTTATGGCGATTGATTTAAGTATATTTTTGTTTAATTTCAGAAGATTTATGCCGTCAGCGCTCTCATATGAAACATAATCAAGCGGCTTATTGGCCTCGTCATAGACCAGAACAATTACCACGGGAAAGCCAAGCCCCTTGGCCTTGTGCACGGTCATAACGCGCACGGCGTCAGATGCCATCGGTACGTCTATCGTCCATGCGGCATCAGTGTCCTCATCGAGGGCCACGCTGAGGAAATCCCTCAGATTATTGCTGCCCCTGTCTTCAAACTCCTTCACGGCCTCAAGTATGCGGGCAAGGACGGCCTCTTTATCGTGGATGGTTTCAAATACGTTGAAGACCCTGTAAATCTCACTGGCCAAGGAGTAGAGAGGGAAAAATCCGGCGGCCTTAAAAAGGCCGTCGAAGTAGGTGTCCCAAAGGGCGGGAAGATGCGTTTGAAATGCCTTATAAAGCGGTCTGTTTAACCTGTTGTGGAGGAAAAACTCATTTATATCTGCCATGCTGTGGCTCTGCTTATCTCTGTGAATTACGGCTGAGAAAATTTCACCAGTGCAAAATGTAATAAAAGACAGGTCATCAATGGGGGAGTCTAGAAAGTTTAATAGCGCGATAAGCTCTCCGGTTATCTTTGACTGTCTTACGTCAAGGCTGCTGAAGGATATGAAGGGAATGCCCGCGATGTTTTTTTCGGGAATATCTATCTCATTGAGCCATGAGGCCGCCCGCAGGACGTCGTCATTTTTCCTGGCAATGACTGCTATGTCACCGGGATTATATCCACGCATTATAAGGTCTTCGATTATAGCCGCAAATCTGGTCTTCTCAGGGGCGTCCTCTTCTTCAGATTTTGTCAGTACAGAGACCTCGACATGGCCTGCGTTTTCGTTTCCCTTGCGCACTTTTTGCGTGAAATCTGTGAGGCCGCTTCTTAGTGCACAGTGGCGTAAATCTTCGTTTTGAGCAAGCACTTGCTTAAATACCAGGTCATTGAAATCCAGAATCCTCTGGAGGCTTCTGAAGTTTGTATCCAGTTCCCTGACAAAATGGGGAGCCGCCGGAAATGGCGGCACTTGCTCGCAGTGCTTCATAATGCTGTAGTCAGCCTCGCGAAAGCCATAAATCGCCTGCTTGGTGTCTCCAACGGCAAATAGGCTGCCGCCCTGAGAGATAGAGTTTTCAATCAGCGGCTTGAGGACTTTCCACTGAATCGGCGAGGTGTCCTGAAACTCATCTATGAGATAGTGATACACCGTCTCTCCTATCCTGAAATAAACATCGGGCACTATGTCGCGTTCAATATAACCGGCAAGCAGCATGTTTATATCTTCGATAAATACAGCGCCGCGGTGCTTTTTTACCTTAATAAGTGTAGTGAGAAAATCTTCGTAAATCCTGATATACGGGGTGTAGTAATTGTGGGCGTATTGGATTGCGTACTGGCTAATCATCGCCGTAAGACCGTCCCACATACTACAGACCTCGGCATAGCCGGCATTTAAATGCCCGTCTTTGGGCCCAGGTTTTTTTACCGGCGGGTAGGCAGCCCCGCGCCCAAGCAGGTTGGCAAAGTTGCCTGCCCTTACGTCAGGCAGGATATTTTTGTAAGAACTGCCGCCGTGTCTCTGGCAGCCGGAACGTTCAATTGCAACTTCAATCGCCTCAACTTGCCCTTTGATGGAATTCTTTATGCCGTTAATCTTTTTTTCGAGATCAAGGACTCGGGGCCGTTTACCGGATGCCGCCAGTTTTTTGTAGAGCTTCTTTATTTCAGAGAGAATTAGTCCTGACGGCTCCCACAGAAACGGGCTTTCCGACTGGCGCGACTCAAAGAGCAACCCTATAGCGGTTTCCACTATTTTGCCTTCGTTTGAGCCGTCTCTGACCTGTCTTAGAAATAGATCAAAGGCATAAGCCATCAGAGGGCCGCTGTTTAATTGAATCTCGAAGTCTTGATTATACCCCAGGTCAATCACTGATGCCTTAAATACCGACGCCATAAAACTGTCAATTGTCTTAACATGAAAGTCCGTGTAGTTGTTAAGTATCTCATCAATCAAGGCAGTCGTAGACAGTTGGAGCGTCTCTTCGTCTATGCAGAGGTCTTCAAGCAGTTCAGCCCGTTTTGCCCTGTCGCCGAAATAGATATCTTTAAGCCACTGAAGAATTCTCTCTTTCATCTCTTTTGCGGCATTGTTTGAAAAAGTAACGGCTACGATGTTCTTCATGCCGTTTCGCGGCACAGAGGCAGACAGCAGGAACTGGACATATCTCTTTGTCAGGGCGTGGGTCTTGCCTGACCCGGCGGAGGCCTTTAGTATTACAGTATGTGGAAAGGACAGAATATCGTCTTTTTCTGTTACGTCCATCTTGCCTTACCTTTAATCTTAGCCCTGCATTGTGGTATTATGTTTAAGTAGTGCCAGTATGCTGATACTATACTGATTAATGTTGGAGGTGTCAAATGCTTCAGAAGGCTGGGGGATTGCCGGAGATACTCAAAGTTGGCAGCAACGAAATGGAGCAGGTGGTGTTTAAGATGCACTGCGTCCATGACGACGGTACTATTGAGACGCGCAACTATGGGGTCAATGTGGCAAAAGTCAGAGAGATTATCCCGATACCTCCCATTACGACGGTTCCAGACATGCCGGAGTTTGCTGACGCACTGGCAGAGATACGCGGGGAGATAATTCCAATCATAGACTTGGGCAAGTGGATGAGGCTGGCTACCCCCGAAGGCTCAGCTGCTTCCAAAGCCATAACCATGAGGCGTAAGGTCATAATCCTTGAGATTATGGACACAACGCTCGGCATTATCGTACATGAGGTTGAAAGAATACGGAGAATCAGGTGGGACCATATAAAACCGCCGCCTCCTGTAATGCAGGCCAAACACGGAGGAAGAATAACAGGAGTTACCAGGATAGGCGAAAGCGATGACCTGCTCCTGATACTTGACGTGGAGAGCCTTATTCAGAGTATAAGCGCGTTGGCGCCTAAATTGGCAAAGTATGAGGAGCTGAAGGCGGCGCCTGAAAAGAAGTTTACAGGAAATGTCTTGATTGTTGATGATTCCCTTGTGGCGCGTAAGATTTTGAGGGAAACCCTTGAAAATGTCGGCCTCAAAGTGATAGAGGCCATTGATGGCAAACAGGCCATGAAGCTATTAAACGATTTTCTTGGTAAAATAGGCAGCAAGCCTATCGCCAGTCTCATCAATCTGATAATTACCGATGTGGAAATGCCTGAGATGGATGGCCTTACGTTTACTAAGACCGCAAAAAGCGACCCAAAACTTCATGCCATTCCAATCATTGTAAATACCTCTTTAAGCGGCGAAGAAAACAAGCATAAGTCAAAAATTGCCGGCGCTGACGGGCATGTCATAAAATTTGACGTAGGAAATCTGATTGGCGAAATATCGAGATTTTTTAAATGACAGGGCGTAGAATGGGCAAGGGCGAAAGGATAGAAAGCGACAGCTTCAGGATTATCGAAGCCGGTATGCAGGGGCGCTTTGACGGGCAGCATTTACCCATAGTAATGCGGGTAATTCATGCCACAGGAGATTTCCAGTTCGAGGAAATCCTGCAATTTCACCCAGGCGCCATAGAAAGCGGCATACGGGCAGTCAGGGCTGGGAAGGACATATTTGTTGATGTGAGAATGGTTGAGGCAGGCATAAATAAAAAGGCGTTGTCGCGCTTTGGCGGCAGTGTGGTATGCCATATTTCAGATGACGATGTCGAGAAGGCCGCTTTGCAAAGGGAGATGACCAGGGCGGAGTGTGCCGTTGAGAAGGCATTTATTAATAATGGCTCTGACGTCAATATTGGAATAGTGGCAATTGGAAATGCCCCTACCGCCCTTATCAGGCTGATGGAAATAATTGACAGCGGCATGGCCCCGCCTGAACTTATTGCTGGGGTGCCGGTGGGTTTCGTCAAGGCTGAGGAGTCAAAGGCAGCCCTTGCCAAACAGGACTACCCCTTTATCACATGTTTGGGGAAAAAGGGAGGAAGCCCCGTAGCGGCGGCAATTATTAACGCGATAGTGAGACTTGCCGGCCAATAATGAAACTTGTCCTGTTTGATATAGACGGCACGCTGATGGACGCAGGGGGGGCAGGCGGCAGGAGCCTAAGAGACACTTTCTATGAAATGTTTTCGATAAAAGACGCCTTCGGCAATATCAGATTCGATGGAAAGACAGACCTTCGAATAATTCAGGAGGGTTTGAAATATCACAGCCTGTCAAACGGCGATGTCTTAGTAGACACTATCAAGGAACAATACCTGAGACGCCTCAGCGTTGAAATCAACACCGACACGAGGCATATCAAGCCCGGCGTTACCGCCCTGATTGACGCCCTAAAGGGCAGGCACGGCGTAGGGCTCCTTACGGGAAACCTTATGGCCGGGGCAGAGATTAAGCTAACGTCCCTGGGGCTTTGGCGGCATTTCAAGGGCGGTGCCTTTGGAGATGCCCACACAGACAGAAACCATCTGCTTCCCATCGCGGTGGATGATTTCCACAAGAATACCGGCGTGAGATTTGCCTTCAACCAATGTGTTGTCATCGGAGATACGCCGAAGGATGTAGAGTGCGGCAAGGTACACGGGGCATGTACAATAGCTGTGGCCACAGGTCCATACTCAGCAGAGGAACTAACGCAGGCCGGGGCTGACGCGGTATTTGACGACCTCTCGGACACCAACGCCGTCTTGTCGCTTATAGATAGCTGTAATAATTGATTTCCCCATTTCTGATTGGTTATAATAAATCATGTCAACGACGTTGCCTATAGAGATATACGACCTGCTTGAAAAGAAGGTAGGTAAGGAAGAAGCCCGCGAGGTTGGGAAAATTCTTACGGCCTCGCTTGACGCCATCGAAAAAAGGGCAGAGACGCTTGTCGTTCAAAAGAAAGCGGAGATTAAAGAAGAGTTATCGAAAGAACTTGCAACAAAAGAAGATTTAGCGAGGCTGGAAGGCCGATTAAACGAGAGAATTACTGGCCTTGAAGGCCGTATGAACGAGAGATTCACCGCTATGGACTGGAGAATGAGGGTATATTTTCTAATCCTCCTTTTTGTAATGCTCTTAACTAACCCAAAGGCGCTTGATCTCATCGCCAAAATGTTTGGTCTGGTGAAATAACAAGCCACCCCCCCACGCACACGCCTTTATTTTTGGCGGCTGTTAAGCCCCTGATTTTACCGATGAGCCGTATATGACGGGCAGTAAGTTTCCTAAATTTATCTTTCTCGAGGCGTTCATGATTTCTATCCCAGCTATCTTATCGCCTGCCCCTATATCGAGGACAATGTCTTCAGAAATGCGCATGTTTATCAAGTCCTGTACTACATCGTCAAATCTAAGATAAAGAATGTCGCCTCTGTCATTATATGTTATCTGCATTTACGCCTCCCACCTGCCATAAAAAACATAGACTGTTACGGTTATGCTCAACTTGTCCCATCAGACGCACCGTCTTATTATATCGTTTTTCCTCACGCCGTCGGGGACTTCCATAAACACTATGTCTTCGTTGCGGGCAACTGTGACGGGCTGCCCCTCGGCGTCCCGGAGTGCTCCTGCTATGTGCGGGCTGCTGTCAGTTGCAGATGAAAGATATACGATCTCATCGCCTGTGGCTAAGCTGCCCTTCATCAGCACAGTGGCCGTGCTGCCTTTGACGGCCTTTACCACTCCGGCGATAGCATATTGGGCAGGGGCGTGGGTCTCGTCGTAGCTGTAATCGGCGTCTGGGTGCTTCCCCATGTACATGCCCGTTGTAAATCCCCTGTTTGAAAACTGCTCAAGCCCTTTAAGCCATTCATGGTTTACTCTATAGGGAGCTATGGCAAGGGCGTCTATGGCCTCTCTGTATATCTTCGTAACTCCAGATACGTAGTTAATGCCCTTTGTTCTGCCTTCTATTTTAAAACTGTCCACACCCGCCTCTGCCAGTTTATCGAGATGGTCTATCATGCACAGGTCGCGCGGGCTTAGTATATACGCCCCTCTGTCGTCTTCGATGACCGGCATATATTCGCCCGGACGTTTCTCTTCTACAAGCTGATAGCTCCAGCGGCATGAGTTCGTACATAACCCCTTGTTAGCCCCCCGGTTTGCCAGAAAACTGCTCAAATAACACCTGCCAGAATATGATATACATATCGAGCCATGAACGAAGCACTCCAGTTCTATCGTTACGGCATCTCTGACTGCCCTTATCTCGTCAATTGAGAGTTCCCGTGAGAGTATGAGCCTCTTGGCGCCAAGCCGCTGCCATGTGCGCGCCGCCTCGTAGTTCGTGATGTTTGCCTGTGTGCTGATATGTATGTTGATATCGGGGGCAAGCGTCCTTATCATATCGAATACGCCGATGTCTGAGACTATTACCGCGTCGGGGCGGAGTTGTCTCAGGTCGCCAATGTGTCTTTCAATTGGCCTGATATCGGCATTGTGCGGGAATATGTTGATAGTAACATAGGCCCTTTTGCCCGCCGCTGAAACTATAGAAAGCGCGTCTTTAAGCGTATCAAGAGTGAAATTGCCAGCCTTTGCGCGAAGGCTGAAGTCGGTAAGCCCCAGATATACGGCGTCTGCCCCGTAGTGAAGCGCCGCCCTCAGTTTCTCTGTCGAACCGGCGCACACCAATAGTTCCGGTTTGTTTATGAGAGGCCCTCTACTGTGTCAACTCTGCGCTGTCGGCAAGTATCAGCACATGGTCATTAGAAACCTGGAAATAGGCCGACTCAACGGTAATAGCCTTTGATACGCTGCCGATTTTATATATTATCTGGCCGCTGACCAGTGTGGTAATGAAACTCGCGTGCCCCGGCAGTACGCCAAACTCCCCTACTGTGCCGGGGGCAGTCAGCTCATCTACCGTCTCTGTAAATGTAAACCCGTCAGGGGTGATTACCTCAAGCGTGAGTTTGTCAGCCATATGTCTATCTCTGCCAGCCAAGCGACTTGGCCTTTTCCTCGGCCTCTTCTATGGTGCCTACCATGTAGAATGCCTGCTCTGGCATGTCGTCATATTTACCGTCCGCTATGGCGTTAAACCCTTTTATAGTGTCTGCAAGTTTGACATACTTGCCCTGCATACCAGTGAATTTCTCGGCAACATGAAACGGCTGACTCAAAAAGCGCTGAACCTTACGGGCGCGCGCCACGGTGATTTTATCGTCCTCGGAGAGTTCCTCCATGCCCAATATGGCGATGATGTCCTGGAGTTCCTTGTACCTCTGAAGCACCATCTGCACCTTTCTCGATGTGTTGTAGTGCTCGTCGCCGATTATCAGCGGGTTTAATATCCTCGATGTTGAGTCCAGCGGGTCAACGGCGGGATATATGCCAAGTTCTGATATCTTTCTCGATAGAACGACAGTTGCATCCAGATGAGTAAAGGCCGTGGCAACCGCAGGGTCGGTAAGGTCATCGGCAGGCACGTAGATGGCCTGCATGGACGTAATCGAACCCTTCTTTGTCGTTGTAATTCGCTCTTGCAGCTCGCCCATATCTGTGGCGAGGTTTGGCTGGTATCCAACAGCGGAGGGCATTCTGCCAAGGAGGGCCGAGACCTCGGCGCCTGCAAGCGTAAACCTGAAAATGTTGTCAATAAACAGGAGCACATCCTGTCCTTGTTCTCTGAAATACTCCGCTGTGGTCAGGGCAGTCAGCGCTACCCTTAGCCTTGCCCCCGGCGGTTCGTTCATCTGGCCGTATATGAGGGCGGCCTTGTTTATAACCCCTGAGTCGCACATCTCATTATAAAGGTCGTTTCCTTCTCTTGTCCTTTCGCCAACGCCGGCAAACACTGAAACGCCGCCGTGCACCATAGCGATATTGTTGATCATCTCCATTATGACGACGGTCTTGCCAACGCCCGCGCCGCCAAACATGCCGATCTTGCCGCCCCTCACAAATGGGATCATCAGGTCAAATACCTTAACGCCGGTTTCAAAGACCTGTGTTGTAGGTTCCTGCTCGACAAACGACGGGGCCTCTCTGTGTATTGACCAGTGATCAGCAGCGGCTATCGGGCCTTTGTTGTCGCTTGGCTCTCCGATGACGTTCATTATCCTGCCGAGGGTTTCGTTGCCAACTGGTATAGATATCGGCCTGCCCGTATCAACTACCGGCATACCTCTTACAAGGCCGTCAGTGGATGACATGGCGATTGTCCTTACCATGCCTTCCCCAATATGCGAGGCCGTCTCAAGCGTCAGCTTGATAGGCGGCACATCGTTGTCCGGGTCTCCAGGGGTTTCTATCTTCAAGGCATTTAATATCGCAGGGAGATCTCCTTCAAAGGCAACATCAACAACTGCCCCAATTACCTGCGCAATCTTTCCTACTTTCATTTATTCAGACCTCCTCTGTCAGTTATCATCATTGGCTCAGCGCCTCGGCCCCGCCTACGATGTCCATCAGCTCCGTAGTAATGGTTGCCTGCCTGGCCTTATTGTACTGGAGCGTAAGTTTGTTCAGAAGTTCTTTTGTATTGTTATTGGCGTTTTCCATCGCTATCATTCTTGAGGCTTCCTCTGAGACGCGCGACTCTAATATCGCCCTGTATATCTGGTTTTCTACATATTTGGGCAGTAAGGTGTTCATGATTTCGGCCTCTGAAGGCTCAAATATATATTTGTCCAACGCGCCGCTGTCAGAGCCGACGGCTACCGGCGGCTGGGCGGGCAAGAGCCTGACAGTTTTTGGCGTTTGCAGCATTACCGACTTAAATTCATTATATACTACTATAAGCTCATCAATGGACCCATCGGTATAACTTTCAATTATGTCCTCGGCAATTGCCCTGACGTCCTCGTAATTAACCGCTTTATAGAAATCTATATATGTCTTTCTGACGGGGATTGAGAAGCGGTGGAAGTAGTCCCTTGCCTTCTTCCCCACGGACACGATAGATACTTGAATCCCCTCATTCTTGAGCTCCCGCATCACTTTGGCTGTCTCTTTCAACACGTTTGTATTAAAAGCGCCGCAAAGCCCCTTGTCCGAGGTCAGCACCATCAGCTCTACAGTCTCTCTCTCCCTCAAATTCAGAAGAGTGTGCGATTCAGTGTCAACGGCTGCGGTAACCGCTGATAGCATCTCGACAAGTTTGTTGGAATATGGGCGGGCGGCAAGTATATTGCTCTGGGACTTTCTTAACTTGGCAGCAGATATCATCTGCATAGCCCTGGTTATCTTGCCGGTGTTCTTAACCGACGTTATACGGTTTCTTATATCCCTTAGACTAGGCATTTATACCGCTGGTCTTGTATTCTGTTATGGCCGCGCTCATTCTTTGTTTCAGGTCGTCGTCGAGGGCCTTTTTATCTGTAATTTCTTTCATAATGTCGGCCTTTCTACCGTTTGCAAAGGAAAGCATGCCCTTTTCAAACTGTACCACCTTTTCAACCGGCACATCGTCTAAAAACCCTTCGCTTCCGGCGAAAAGGACAAGTACCTGCTCGGCAATTGACATTGGCACGTACTGTGACTGCTTGAGCAGCTCGACCATACGCTTTCCCCGTGAGATCATTGCCAGCGTGGACTTGTCTAAATCAGTGCCGAACTGCGCAAACGCGGCAAGTTCTCTAAACTGTGCAAGGCTTAATCGCAGAGTTCCGGCCACCTGTTTCATGGCCTTCGTCTGGGCGGCGCTGCCGACGCGGCTTACAGAAAGACCCACGTTTATCGCCGGCCTTATGCCCGCATAAAACAAATCAGGTTCAAGATATATCTGGCCGTCCGTTATTGATATGACATTTGTCGGAATATACGCAGAGACATCGCCTGCCTGCGTTTCAATAATGGGAAGGGCAGTTAACGAGCCGCCCCCCTTTTCAGCCGACAACTTGGCAGACCTTTCAAGCAGCCTCGAATGAAGAAAGAACACGTCGCCGGGATATGCCTCACGACCTGGCGGACGCCTGAGCAAGAGCGAAAGCTGCCTGTATGCAACCGCCTGTTTGCTTAAATCATCATATACTATAAGGGCATGTCTGCCAGTGTCTCTGAAATACTCTCCCATAGCGCAGCCCGTAAACGGTGCAAGATACTGAAGCGGGGCAGGTTCGCTTGCCGATGAGCATACCACTATTGTATGAGCCATAGCGCCGTGCTCTTCCAGTGTCTTTACCACACGCACGACATTGGAGAGTTTCTGTCCTATGGCTACGTAAATGCAAATCACATCGCCGCCCTTTTGATTGATTATGGCGTCAACACCGACCGCGGTCTTGCCAGTCTGGCGGTCTCCTATGATTAGCTCCCTCTGTCCTCTGCCGATTGGCACCATGCTGTCAACGGCCTTTAGCCCGGTCTGAAGCGGCTCGTGCACCGGCTGCCTGTCAACAATGCCTGGGGCCATTATATCAACATGCCTGATATGCGGCGTATCTACCGGGCCTTTGCCGTCTATCGGTATTCCGATTGCGTTTACTACCCTGCCAAGCAACTCCTCGCCGACGGGGACTTCCATAATCTTTCCAGTTCGTTTCACTATATCGTTTTCATTTATCAGCTCCGACTGGCCAAATAACACGGCGCCGACGGCGTCTTCCTCAAGATTTAAGGCCATGCCGACAAGATTGTTGGGAAATGTGAGCAGTTCGCCTGACATAACGTTATCAAGGCCGTAGATCTTGGCTATTCCATCTCCTACAGTCAACACCGTGCCGATTTCGCTTACGTCTATCTTGTCTTCGAAACCGTGGATGCCCTTTCTGATTAATTCACTTATCTCCTCGGGCTTTATTTCCGTCTTGATTTCCATTGCATCACTCCTTTGTGAGCGCCTCTGTTAAAAGCCTCAATTGGCCCTTTATACTGCTATCTATGATTAGATTTCCTACTTTAGCAACTAAGCCGCCGATCAGAGATGTGTCTATGGCGGTCTCTATGGTTATAGACTTCTTCAGACGACTGCCCAAGGCATTTTTAAGCGCGAGCGTCTGCTCTTCTGTCAGCGGCACAGGGGATGTTACAACAGCATTCGCTGTTTTCATGCTTTCGCGCTGCATTACCGCCAATATTGTTAAAATTTGCGCGAGGCCATTGATTTGCCTCGATTCTACCAGCTTAGCAAGGATTTTTACAGTCATGTTATCAAGGGCAAGGCTGTCGGCGATAATATCCATCGCCTTCATTCTGTCCTCACTGTTGAAAAATGGATTCATAAACAAGGCGGTAAGATGTTTTTTCCCGCACATCAACCGGCTGATAACGGTCAGCTCTTTAATGACCACATCCAGCTTGTCAACAGCTACCGAGGCGAAGATTGATCTGGCAAATCTGATTGCCAACTTACCGCTTATTTTCAATTTACGCCGCCCTTGTCTATTTTCGCGATTGAGTCGTTTATTAGCTTTTCGGCCATATCGCTATTCATAGATTTCATGATTTTATCTGTGGCCAGTTCCAATGCCGCCGCCGCTGCCTTTTGCCTTATCAACTGCTTCGCCTTTTTCAGCTCATAGGCGATGTTTTCAGAAGTAAGCTTTTCTATTGCGGCGCTGGCCTCTTTACCATCTGCGATGAGGCCGTCACGGGCTGCCTCTGCCGTTTTAGCTGCCTCTTCGAGTATCTTTCTTATCTCTTCGTCTTTGAACTTCAGCTTATGTTCTATCTCGTTAAGCGCCTTTTCGGCAAGCGACTTGGCCTCCTGCGCCTCGCTTAGCGCGCTTTGCAGCAACTGCGTCCTTTCTTTGAAATACGATACAAGCGGCTGCTTCAGGAAAAACCCTAAAACGCCGACAAGGATAAGAAAATTAACAACCAGCCAAAACCACTCCTTTAAATGCGAACCATGCCCGGCGCCGCCCTCCTCGGAGGCATACGCCAACGCGGCGCTAAACATCGCCGCGATAAACGCGATTATGAGTGTTTTAGTTGTTTTTGACATATCCATGCGTGAGTTTGGCTGCGATTTCGTTCGAGTATTTTTCTATATCGCCCTTGATGGAGGCCGCAGCCTTATCCACCTCTAAGGAGATCTCTGAAAGGGCGTTATTGAGCTTGGTAACGGCCTCTTCATGACTCTTTTTGATGAGTTCATGCTGCGTGACGAGGCCCTCTTGCCTTATGGTTGTATAAATGTCTATTGCTTTTTCCTTGACGCCCGCCATCTCATCTTTTAGCCGCAACAGGGCAGTCTCTTTCTTCTGTGCCAGCGCCTCGGCCTCTTCTAACAGCTCACTTCTCATTCTCCTGCGCTCTTTCACCAGCCCTATAACGGGCTTAAACAGCAGAGTGTTTAATACCAATATCAGTATCAGAAAATTAGCAACAAGGACGCCAAACCACAAAACATTGAATTCTATCATAACCGGCAGCCCCGATAATGCCGCTGAATTCCAAATACTTCAATTAAGCACATATTTAAGTTAACCCCTCTTTAAATTAACCCCTCTTAAAATGAACCCTCTTTAAATCAACCCCTAAGTACGCACAGTCGGAAGCACACTCTCACACATCCTTTGCAAGAATATTTGGAACACCGAGTTGCTAACACTACCATATTAAAAAAAAGTTTGTCAAGGCAAATCTACCGATATGCCAAATAATTGCCATGCAGTCTTGACATCCTATACAAATTTAATGCGGTTTGCGGCAAATAAAACCATTTTCAGCAAGAGCCAGCCGTGCCGCCAGCGCTGAATGTTGGTTGTGCCGTAGAGGCGCTGCCTGTATCTTATAGGCATCTCGACGATTTTCAAGTTCAACCTCGCCGCTCCAAAAAGCAGGTCAAAATCGCCGAATGGGTCAAAATCCCCGAAATATGGCCTGTTTAGGGCGATCTTCTCATAGTCAGCTTTTTTGATCACCTTGGTGCCGCAGAGCGTATCCTTAATCGGCTGCCCCAAGAGCCATGAAAAGGCAAGGCTGAAAAACTTATTCCCAATTTGATTTAAAAAGCGCATGGCATTGTCTTCCATCGAGTAAACAAGCCGCACGCCGTTTATGAACTCGCCCTTGCCTGACCACAAGGCATTATAAAACCGGGGCAGGTCCTCAGGGGCCACCGTCATATCGGCGTCAAGTATCATCAGCACATCCCCCTGTGCCTTCTCAAAGCCGAGGCGCACGGCGTCTCCCTTGCCGCTTCCACTCTGCCGGTAAAGTCTCGCCCGTGTGCCGGGGCGTTTTCTTATCTCATCTTCGATGACTTCGTATGTGTTGTCACTGGAGTGACCCTCGACGAAGATCAACTCTGAGAATTTCCCCATCTGCGGAGTCCTGTCAAATATTGCAGCAATATTACCGGCCTCGTTTCTGGCCGGCACCACTATGGATACCACTGACGCCTCTGCGGGGCTGACTTGTGGCATAGGGCGGCAGACGATAAAATTCGACAGCGCCAGTTCGCTAAACGGCCATGTCTTGACAAGGCCGCGATTTAACAGGCCGCTTAACAGAGACCCGGGAAGCGGCCACAGTATCTCTTTCCTTGCCGAGACAACCTCAAATCCCTGAAGATAGAGCATATTGGCAATATCCTCCACGGTCAGCCAGTTTTGCTCTATACGCGGGTTAGTTAAGCCAAGAAGCGATGCCGCCTTCAAGGGCAGCTCCCACAGTCGGCTATATACATTGATAATTATCCTTGTGTGCGCCGCGGCAATCTTTGACAGCCGATTAAACGCCGCCTCTACGTCCCACAGGTCATGGAGCAGGTCTGAGAGAATGATAACGTCGAATTTCTCTTCAACATCGGGGAAATGCGCATCACCCTGCATAAAGTGAAGATGGGGATAGCTATCGCGGGCGCGATTGACCATCTCCCATGAGAGGTCTATGCCAAGTCCATAGGATGGCTTAAGTGCGGCAAGCAGGTCTCCTTGTGCTGAGCCAAGCTCAATTACCCTGAGACCCTCGGAAACCAATTGCCTGTAAATCTCCACAACCCTGCGGCGATAATACGTGCCCAGGCCTGGCCGTAAGTCGGCACGAAGGGCCAGCGCGTCATAGTATTCAATGCGCCTCTGCGTATATGTCTCAAACGGGTTGTTCATATTTTATTGCGCAATCTTATTACAAAACCAGTCCATAGTAACGCTCTCCTAAGCGGCAGGTTCATAAAGCTAATCATCTGTTGACGCTTATGACGCCTTCAGATGACAGGAGCTTGGAGCTAAGGTTCATAAGCTGGGGCTTGTCTCTTACGTCGAGAATAAATACGAAATGGGCGTGTTTGTCTTGCGATGAGCGAGCCTCCAGCTGCGACAGGTTGATGTTGAAGCCTGTGATAACGCTTGTCAGGGCGGCAAGCATTCCAGGCTTGTCCATTGTCTCGACATAGAGTTTGGCCTGGGCAACGGAGCTGTCTTCAGACTGCCATGTGACAGAGACAATTCGGTTTTCGTCAATGAGGGCGGAACGCTTAAAATTATGGCAGTCAGTGCGGTGAATCGTCACCCCCTTGCCTTTTGTGATAAACCCATAGATGCTGTCACCGGGCACAGGGAAGCAGCACTTGGCGGTTGTGTAGAGCATATTATCTACGCCCGTGATTCGTACCCCCTTGTCCGATGCAGCGGCGGCCCGCTTACGAGGCTTGGACGGCTCTGCCGGTTCAGTTTTATTGGCAGCCTTTTCAGGACTTAAAATGTTCACCACATGGCGCGGCGAGAGTTTGCCGTAACCTATTGCCATCAGTAAATCGTCGAGGGTTTTATAGTTTAAAAGCGCTATTGCATCGAGCATTTTTTGGGATTTCAACGTGGCCAGCTTAATCTTATTTCTTATCAGCATGTCTTCTAAAATAGACGTGCCAAGCTCTATGCCCTGTTTGCGCTGCTCAACCTTTATGTGCTGCCTGATGCGATTTTTCGCTTTGTGGGTAACGACAAAATTCAGCCAGTCTCTGCTGGGGCTGTGTGTGTTTGAGGTGATTATCTCGATAGTATCGCCGTTTTTTAACTGATATTTAAGAGGCACTATCCTGCCGTTACACCTTGCTCCGACACATCGGTTTCCAATGTGGGTATGAATGGCGTAGGCAAAATCCACGGGCGTGGCCCCGGCTGGAAGCTCCCGTATCTCTCCGGCAGGGGTAAAGACAAACACCACCTCGGAGAAAATCTCGCCCTTGAACATCTCAAGAAACTCGCGCGCGTCCTTTGAGTCCTTCTGAAGATGTATCAGCTCTCTCAGCCATTCAATGATCTTGGCATCTTTTTTCTCTACCTGACGGCCTCGTTCCTTATAAAGCCAATGTGCGGCTATCCCTTTTTCGGCTATCAAGTTCATCTCCTCTGTCCTTATCTGAAACTCCATGCGCTCGGCACTCGGGCCTAAGACAGTGGTATGAAGCGATTGATACCTGTTTGACTTTGGCATGGCAATGTAGTCCTTAAAGCGCCCCGGCACAGGCATCCAGAGCGAATGAATCAGGCCAAGCGTAATGTAACACTGTTCCGGCGTCTGCGTTATGATTCTCAGGCCAAGCATATCGTTGACCTCGTCAAAGGTTACGCGCTGAGACTGCATCTTCTGGTGTATGCCATAGAAATTCTTCACCCTGCCGCTTACGCGCGCGGGGATGTTGTGCTGCTTTAACTTCTCTGATATAGTGGCGGCAAGGCTCATGACGGATTCTTCGCGCATCTGCCGCTTAGCGGATACTTTCGCAAAAAGGTCTTCGTAAATCTCCGGGTGCAGGTATTTAAAACCGAGGTCCTCAAACTCCGACCTTAGCCAACCCATGCCAAGACGATTAGCCAGCGGCGCATAGATGTCCAGCGTCTCTGCGGCAATCAATTTCTGCTTATGCAGCGGCATAAACCGAAGCGTCCTCATGTTGTGAAGCCTGTCAGCAAATTTAATGAGTATCACCCTGACATCCTCGGCCATTGCGATAAACATCTTTCTGAAATTCTCGGCCTGGGCCTCCTCTCTTGTCCTGAACTCTATTTGCTTTAATTTAGTAAGGGCGCCGACCATAAAGCCTACATCCTCGCCGAAGATTTCAACAATCTCATTTACGGTCGTCTCCGTATCTTCTACTGTGTCGTGCAAGAGGCCGGCTGCCACCGTTTTACAGTCAAGGTGCATGTCGGCCAGTATGGAGGCAACCGCAAGCGGGTGTTCAAAGAAGGGCTTGCCCTCTTTTCTTTTCTGGTCGCAGTGCGCCTCCTGAGTAAAATAATATGCCTTGCGAATAAGAGACACGTCGGCATCCGGGGCGTATGCCGTAATCTTGCCAAGCAGGTCGTCTAATTTTAGAAGTTCGCTCTCCATCTCAGGTATAAATGTATTATAATACATTGCGCTGTTAATATATAATATTAATTTGAGGGCATATGCTAAAAAAAATAATCATCAAACGAATCAGGGAAAACGGCCCCATGCCGTTTAAGGACTTCATGCAGGAGGCCCTCTACCACCCAGGCTGCGGCTATTATATGTCAAAAGAGACAATGCCGTTTGGGCGCGAGGGGGATTTCTTTACCGCATCTCATCTTCACCCGGCCTTTGGGGCCTCTATAGGCAGGCAAATAGAGCAGATGTGGATGATTATGGGAAGGCCCTCGCCTTTTTACATCATAGAGTTCGGCCCTGGAAGGGCGCTTATGGCCGGCGACATGCTTCGCTATTTAAAAAACACAGAGTTTTTTGCCTGTCTTTCATATGTAATCATAGAGGCCAACCCGGCGATGGCAGCACTCCAGAGGCAGGGTCTCAAAGATTTTTCAGAAACTAAGATATCGTGGGCGGCAAGGGCGGACGAATTATCGCCTGTCTGCGGCTGCATCTTGTCTAACGAGCTTCTGGATGCGTTTCCAGTACATCTTGTACAAATGGAAAACGGGGCGCTAAAGCAGGTTTGGGTTGGAAGCGACGGCGATAATCTCATAGAAATACTGGTTGAACCGTCAAAAGAGATCATCTCCTATGTGGAAGAGTTTGATATTGATATGTTAAGAGATTCAACCGCAAAGGCCGCAATCCAGTCAGGTTACAGGACAGAGATAAACCTTGCCGTCAGGGATTGGCTTAAAGACTGTGCGGCAATTCTAAGAGAAGGATTTATTCTGACAATAGATTATGGATTTCCGGCATGGAAGTATTATCATCCGGCACGCACACGCGGCACGCTGGTCTGCTACCATCGCCATAAAACCTCCGAAAATCCATATGAACACATAGGACAGCAGGACATAACCGCCCACGTCAACTTCTCGGCGGTCTCTAAGTGGGGGCAGCCTCACGGCTTTAGCCCTGTGGGATATGCCTCGCAGGGGCAATTTCTCATATCCTTAGGAATTGACGAGCTGTTGTCTCAGATTTCTTTGGACGAAAACTACCAGTTCGAGGCCATAAAGATTAAACGGCTGATAGTTCCCGACGGCATGGGAGAGACTCACAAGGTAATGGTTCAGTACAAAGGGACAGCCGCAGCAAATATACCGCAGCTAAGAGGGTTTACGATAAGAAATCAACTCGCCGACCTTGGCTTGTAAGGTAACGCCGACGACATCTCTGCCGTCGGCGCGCCTGCTTTATGGGAAACAATCTACTGTATTGCGGCAATGGCCTTGTCGTAGTCCGGGTGGTTCGTTACCTCAGGGACTATCTCTATGTACTTAATTTTGCCGGATTTGTCTATTATCACTATGGCGCGGGTAAGCAGACGCAGTTCCTTAATCAACAGGCCATAGGCCATGCCGAATGAGGCGTCCTTGTAGTCTGAGAGGGTCTTTACCCTGTCAATGCCGGCTACAGCGCAAAATCTGGCATTGGCAAACGGCAGGTCCATGCTGATGTTCAACACCGCTACATCGGTACCCATTGCGGCTGCCGATTCGTTAAATTTTCTAAGCTGCGTGTCGCACACCGGCGTATCCAGAGACGGCGTTACGCTGATTACAACCGTCTTGCCGGCAAAATCTTTTAGGGAAACAGCCCCCAGCCCGTTGTCTGATACGGTGAAGTCCGGCGCCTTTGCCCCGGCTTTTACCTCATTGCCGGTGAGCGTCAGGCCGCCGCCTTGAAATGTAATTACCCCTGTCCTGTCCATCGCAGACCTCCTCATTAATACATCTGGAACCGACAAATGCCGGATGACATGATTTTACAATATATCAGCGCCTTTGTAAAGCGATTTGTGATATAAGTACGGTTGAGGACAATTTTGACAGACAAGTATTGCACAATATAATGGATTTATGATACCATGACAGATAGTGATGTTGCGGGTGCCGGAAAGAACATGTGTCTGTTGCAGGAAAAAGAGCGCCAAAGACAGGCTCTTAAGAGTAGTAGTACCAGAGGACGCCCCAATATTTGATAAAGTCCAGAGAATGCCTGGCAGAGGGTTTTACCTATGCCCTGATGACAAGTGTATTGAAAAATTTGTGGATGAGAAAAAAATAAATAAGATATTAAAAAGAAAAATAACTGTACTGTCGGCATTGAGGGAGTTATTGAAAACGGAGGTTGAGGCTTCATGCACGCAAAACAAAAAAGGGTAAACGAAATTACCAAGGAACTACAAGCGGACGGAAAGAACATACACAATAACGACCTGCTTGTTAAGATAAAAGAGTGGCGCATTGAAGGCATTACATCTCACTCGCACAGCGTACCTCCAGAATTGGAAGCAAGGCTCAAGGCCTTCTTTTGGGGAAAGGAACCCCCTCAATCGGTTAAACCGCCTATGCCGCCTTCACCGGCGAGGCTGTCCACGCCGTCGCCGCCGTTTGTAAATCAGCCTCAGGCAAAGCAATACACAACGTTGCCACCGTCGTCATCTTCGCCGGCAAGGCCGCATCATACGCAGCCGCAACAGCATGTGTCGGCAAAACAATATACGCCGTCGTCATCGGCAGGGGCAGCCACAGCGCCGACAAAACAAGGCGGCTATCAGGAAAAAAGATATTCTTCCGGCGCCAGGCCGCCCTCACATCAAAAAAAGTACACGCCGCCGCAGGGAAAGCCACAGCAGCAACAGGCTAAACCGCCACAGGGAAAGCCGCAGCAGACCGCTAAGCCAGTCCAGTCAGCCCGGCCGGCCACTGCGGCTCAACCGGAAAAAGATAAGGAAAAACTCATCATCCCTCCTGGCGTGGTCGTTGCAAAGACCTCCGAGGAAGAGGATGAGATAACCATCCCTGATAGATTTAAAAAGAAAGTCGAAGTGGAAAAGGCCGAGAAGGCCAAACCAAAGGTCAGCATGCAGCGCGCCTTTCAGTCTATACGAAAGGTTGAGCAAAAAAAGATATTTGATTCGCGCTCTGGCAAAAAAGGGATGCGCATGAGGCCGTCAGGGCAGAGGCCAATGCCTGTAAAACAGCAGATTCCGGCAACCGCCCCACGCAAAAAGGTAATGAAAATTCAGGAAGGCACTACTGTCAGCGAATTTGCAAAGGCCATCGGCCAAAAAATCGCCGAGGTGATTAAGAAATTCATGGAACTGGGCACAATGCCCACGATAAATCAGCCGATTGACATCGAGGCCGCGGCGATAGTGGCCGAGTCCTTTGGAGTGAAAATAGAGGTAGCCGAGGTAGAGGATTTCGAGATGGCCGAGGAGCAGGAAGATGCCGAAACCCTTATTCACCGCCCTCCTGTTGTGACTATCATGGGGCATGTTGACCACGGCAAGACCTCGCTGCTTGACGCCATAAGAAAGACCAAGGTGACGGAGTCCGAGGCAGGCGGCATAACCCAGCACATCGGCGCGTACAAGGTTACGCTCAAAGGCAAGGAGATAGTCTTTCTGGATACCCCTGGCCATGAGGCATTTACGACAATGAGGGCGCGCGGGGCAAAGGTCACCGACATAGTCGTTCTTGTCGTAGCGGCGGACGACGGTGTAATGCCGCAGACTATCGAGGCCATAGACCACGCCAGGGCCGCCGGAGTACCCATCGTGGCGGCTGTGAATAAAATAGACAAGCCCAACGCAGACATTGACAGGGTGAAAAAAGAACTCGCCGAGCATGGAGTTATACCTGAGGCGTGGGGTGGCAAGAATATATTTGTCGAGGTATCGGCAAAGAAAAAAATAGGCATAGAGGACCTGCTTGAGATGATAATCTTGCAGGCTGAGATGATGGAGCTAAAGGCCAACCCAAAAAAGCAGGCGCGCGGCATAATAATTGAGTCAAGGCTTGACAAAGGACGCGGCGCCATAGCGACCGTGCTGATTCAGTCGGGGACGCTAAAAGTCGGAGACATATTCGTAGCCGGCGTGAATTTTGGCCGTGTCAGAGCGCTCATAGACGATGTCGGCGTTAAGACCGTTGCCGCCACGCCGTCAACCCCCGTTGAGGTCATAGGATTTTCAGACGTGCCCAACGCCGGCGAGTTGTTTCTGGTAGTGGACGACGAAAAGAAGGCGCGCCAGATAACAATGTCAAGGAAACAAAAGACGCAGTCCGTTACCGTGTCGCACGCAAAGAAACTCAACCTTGACGAGCTGTATGCCCGAATCAAAGAACTTGAAATCAAGGAACTCAATATCATTATAAAGGCGGACGTACAAGGCTCTGCCGAGGCCCTCAGGTCGTCTTTGGAGGGAATAAAGCACGAAGAGGTAAAGGTCAAGGTAATACATACCTCTATGGGCGGCATTAATGAATCCGACGTGATGCTTTCCTCGGCGTCAAACGCGATAATCATAGGGTTTAATGTCCGGGCGGATGCAAAGAGCATGAAACTTGCCGACAGAGAAGGCGTTGACATCAGGTTCTATAATGTCATATACGACGCTATAGACGATGTAAGAAAGGCGCTGGAGGGCCTGCTTGAGCCAACGCTGAAAGAGACTATTCTTGGCAGCGCAGAGGTGCAGAAGTTATTTACTATCTCGAAGATCGGCACTATTGCCGGCTGTCAGGTGACCGAAGGGATTATCCAAAGAGGAAGTGACGGCATCAGGGTAATCAGGGATAACATTGTTATTTACGACGGTAAAATTTCCACGCTGCGCAGGTTTAAAGACGACATAAAAGAGGCCCAGAAAGGCTACGAATGCGGTATTTTAGTAGAGAATTTCAACGACCTCAAAGTCGGTGACATCCTTGAAAACTATAAGATAGAAAAGATTGCCGGCAAGCTGTAACGCTAAGGCCGAGGCAAGCATGATATTGGGGATAATGCGTGTGAGCATATTCATACCTGAGGCTGGTTCGCTGAAGGCCAAGAGGTTTGTTGTTAAATCAGTGAAAGACAGGATTAAGAATAAGTTCAACGTCTCGGTCGCTGAAGAGGCAAACGACCTATGGCAGCGCGTCGAGCTTTATGCGGCCTGCATATCCACGGACACTCAACACGTAAACAGCACGCTTGAAAATGTAAAAAATCTGATTGAAAAGGACCCGCAGATAGAAATACTTGATTATTCGCTGGAGCTGTCCTAAGGTGCTGCCCTACAAGCGCAGCCAGCGAGTTGGCGATATAATGAGGCAGGAGATCTCGGAAATTATCCTCACCAGAGTGAAAGACCCGCGGCTGGGGTTTATCACTGTTACTGATGTAGAGCTAAGCGACGACCTTAAGACAGGGCGTGTATATATAAGCGTCCTGAAAAAAGATGAGCTTGCGCGAACACTGAAGATACTAAACGCAGCGGCTGGTTTTATTCGGCACGAGGCCGCAAAAAACGTAAAGCTGCGGCAAATTCCAAACATTGTGTTTTCAGAGGACAAGTCTATTGAATATGGAATGAAGATAGACGGCCTGTTAAATAACATAAAACATTCAGACGAAAGGAAAAGGGACGACCATGATACCACCTGAAACACTGCTGTCATATATAAAAGAAAATGACAAATTCTACATCTTGCCGCATGTCTTTCCTGACGGTGATGCGCTGGGGTCGGCCCTGGCGCTTGAGAGCGCACTGTGCTCTATCGGTAAAAAGGCAATCGTCTTTTCGCGCGACACCGTGCCTGACATGTTTGACTTCCTGCCTGAGGCGCGCCGCATTGCGCCGCTAAGCGATATGACTTGCCCAGAGCAGGCCGTCTTAATCCTCGTTGACTGTAACGCCCCCAACAGGGCGGAGATAGAGAGGATAAAGTTTAAATACACCATTGTCATTGACCACCATGAAACAGAGTCCAGCTTCGGTGATATCAGATGGATTTTGCCAAAATCGCCCGCTACCGGTCTGATGATATATTTTCTCATTAAGGCCCTCGGCGTTGAAATAACCGGCGCAATGGCGCTAAATATTTATACCGCGCTTGCCGTAGATACGGGGATATTCAGATATTCAAATACGACAGCGGAGTCTTTGTTTGTGGCCGCCGATCTGGTCTCAAAGGGAGTGAGGCCGTCGTTTGTCGCCGACCGCCTGCATAATAACTGGACAGAGGCGAGATTCCTGCTCCTGAAACATATGCTTAACAGCATTGAGATACAAAAGGACACGGCCATATGTTTTATCACCAACGATATGTTGAAAAAAACCGGCGCTAAACCGGAAGATGCAGAGAACTTCGTCAACTTCCCCATTATGATAAACACTATAAAAGTAGCGGCTCTGTTTAAAGAGACGGGAAAGGACTTCTGGAAGGCGTCCCTGAGGTCGCGCGGCGACGTGAATGTGGCCAAAATAGCTGAGAAATTGGGCGGCGGCGGCCATAAAAACGCAGCCGGCTTCAGGATATCGGGAGATATAGAGACATCAAAAAAGGCGCTGTTAGAATCTCTTGACGGAGTTGGAGAGTCATCCGGGGGGTGATTAACGGCGCGATAAATTTCAATAAACCGGAAGGTATCTCATCCCATACGGCTGTACAACGAGTAAAGTCAGCTCTTAAAGTGGCAAAGGCCGGCCATGCCGGAACGCTTGACCCTCTGGCCGAAGGGGTGCTTGTCGTCTTATGCGGCAAGGCTACAAAGCTCAATCCATATCTTTCCGTGCTGGATAAAAAATATACTGCCATAGTAAAACTTGGAGCGGCCACCGACACCCTTGACAGGGAAGGGAAAATCATCAGGACAGCCCCCATATCGGGGATTAGCGCCGAGGGCATAACAGAGGCGTTAGGGCAGTTTTCCGGCGTTATTTCCCAAACGCCGCCAATGTACTCAGCCCTGAAAGTAAACGGTACGCCGCTTTATAAACTTGCCCGCAAAGGGCTTGAGTTAGAGCGTAAAGAGCGCACCATTACCATATTCGCTATCAGCCTTACGGCCTTTGAGCTACCGTTTATTACGCTGGACATACACTGTTCGAAGGGGACATATGTCAGGACGCTATGCAGCGACCTTGCCGAAAGCCTCGGCGTCTGCGGCCATGTCCACGCGCTCAAACGTACAGCCGTCGGGCATTTCGACATAAGCGGCGCAAGCGGCCCTGACGGCCTTGATGGCGCGCGAGTTTTTTCAATGGATGAGACGCTCTGCCATCTAAGCGAAAGAACGCTGACTGCCGGTGAACAACAAAAGATAGCGGCAGGCGCTATGCTCGACGATTACGCCCATGGCAGGAAAAACGGTGAAGCCATCAGATTGAAGGACATTAGAGGAAATTTATTTGCTGTCGGCGCTTACGCGGACAATAAAATTAAGCCGATAACATTTCTAAGCGGCTTGTCTTTTGAAAAAAGAGGGGGCAATAGTTAAAGCAAAATTTCACAATAAATCATTAAGTAGCTAAAAAAAATGAAAAAAACACTTGACAAGAGTTTAAAATTATGTTAGAAATATACTGTGTTGGATATATTTGGACCTAGATCGCTGCTTGGGCTGGACATAGGGTCGTCCAGCATAAAGGCCGTGCAGTTGAAAGATGCCAAAACAGGGTATGAATTAGAGCTGTTTGATGTCATTCCGATACCGTCTGATTTGATAATTGAAAATGTGGTTGCCGACCAGCAGAAGCTTTCCGAAGCCATCAAGTCGCTGATTAAAAAGGCAAAGATAAAGGCCAAAAACACTGTAATATCAATCTCCGGGCACTCCTCAGTGATAATCAAACGTATCACGCTGCCAGACATGACAGAGGAGGTGTTAAATGAAAACATACGTTACGAGGCGGAGCAGTACGTGCCGTTTGGCATAGACGATGTAAATCTTGATTATCAGATACTTGGCCCGGCCGAGGAGCCAGGTCAAATAGACGTCATCCTTGTAGCGGTAAAGAAAGACGTGTTAAACAGCTATCTTAGCGCTGTCAAAGGGGCTGGGTTAGTTCCTGTCATAGTGGATGTGGATGCCTTTACGCTTGAGAACATGTATGAGGCAAACTATCAGTCCGAAGGGGCAAAGAGCGTGGCGCTGCTTAATGTGGGCGCTTCCAACACGACGATAAACATATTGAAAAACGGCGTGTCGGCCTTCACCAGAGACAGCTCTATTGGAAGCAAACATCATACTGACGCCTTGATGAGAGAATTCGCGGTATCATACGAGGAGGCTGAGCAGATAAAACTTGGCCAAACCGTAAATGGAGTTACCCCCGAACAGGCGGCCCCGGTTATTGACGGGGTATCAGAGGAAATAGTAATGGAGATAAACCACTCCCTGGACTTCTTTAGCGATTCGCCTGAGATGGAGGCAATAGAGGGCTTGTGGCTTGGCGGTGGCGGCGCTCTGGTAAAGGGATTAAAAGAGAAGTTATCTGAGATGACAGGCTATCCGGTGTCAGTGATAAATCCGTTTAAAGAGATAAAGCTGCCTAAGGGCATTGACGCAGGCTATATAGAGTCCATAGCGCCTGTTGCCACGATTGCAGTCGGCCTGGCAACGAGAAGGCTTGGAGACAGATGATCAAAATAAACCTCCTTCCATCAGACGGAAAGGCTAAAAGAAGAAAAAAACCACCCGCCGCAGTACCACTGCTGTATGCAATCACCGTATTAGTGCTTATAATTTCTTTAGCCGGCGGAGGTTTTGGCTATAAGATTTTGTCAGACCGGTTGAGTGCGGCTCAGAAGGAAAAGACGGAGAAAACTGCGCAGCTTGAGGCATTGAAGAAAAAGACAAAAGATGTCGAGGCGCTTGAAAAAACAATCAAGACTATCACTGATAACAAGAAGGTAATCGAGCAGTTAAAGGCCAATCAAAGCACCCCCGTGAGGGTTCTTGATGAGATTAGCAGGCTCTTGCCGGACAATGTCTGGCTTACAAGGATGAACGTGACAGAGCAAGGCTTGACATTAAGCGGCGTTGCAAAGAAAAATGACGATGTAGTTATATTCGTAAATCACCTGAAGGACTCGAAACTATTTATCAACGTATATTTAAGCAAATCCCAAAGCGGCGCTATGGGGGAACTTTCAGTGTACAATTTTGAGATGCAGATGAGCATAAATGTCGCACCTAAGGCGGCTGCGTAGTGGGCCTCGTAATGCCGGATGTAAACAAGCTTCACCCGGCTCTTAAGGCGTTGATAGCATTGTTGCCGGCAATCATTATAGCTGTCCCATTTTACATGCTGGTTTACAGCCCGAACACTGAACAAATCGAAAAAATAAAAGTGGAACTGAAAAAAACTGACGATGAGATTGCCACTGCCACCAAAAGAGTGGCGAAACTGCCGACGCTGCTGGCAGAGAAGAAATTAGTAGAGGCTGAATATCAGAGAATCAGGCGTTACCTGCCCGAGGAAAATGAGATAACGACGCTTCTAAAACAGGTATCTGACAATGCGATAAGCTCCGGGCTGAAGGTTGACTTGTGGCAGCCGCAGCCGAAGAGAACTCATCCGAGCAATATTCTTTATGAAATTCCGGTTACCGTGAAGGTTACGGGCACATATCACAAACTTGGCGATTTCTTAAGCAGAATAACGGCTCTGGACAGGATAGTCAACACATCGCAGATTGATCTGGCCACAAAAACAACGGACAAAGAGGCCACTCTTGCCATCGGCCTTGAAGCCCGCACTTTTTCGGCGATACCGGAGCCGGAACCGGCTAAAGAACCGGCCAAATGAGCATGAACTACAGAGATAAATTATGCCTTTTAGCGGTGATATTATTGGGTGTGGCCGCCCCGTCTGGCGCATCTGCCGACCCGGCTGCAAACCCGCCCGCCGCAGCGGCGCCACTGATGGATAACGCCACAAAAATGGATAACTCCACGGCAATGGACAATGCTATAGCCGCGGCCTTAGCCCCTCTGACAGTAGAGCGGTATGTCTATGAGTCCAGCGCAAGGAGAGACCCTTTCATGCCCTTGTTGACGGACAAGAAGGTGCCTGCCCCATCTGCTGCGCGGCCAAACAGGGCGCCTCGGGCGCATTCCCCTCTTGAGGAGCCTGACCTTAGCGCCATAGCCCTGAAAGGGATAGTGGCAGACGCTAAGAAGACATACGCTGTCGTTGACATTAACGGAAAGACATTCGTAATCACCGTCGGGACATATATAGGCAATGACGGCGGAAGGGTTATCAAGATAAACGCGGACAATCTCGTAGTCGAAACGTTGAAATATGACGATACCAATAAAGAGTTTAAGTTATATCAAACTATTCCATTAAGAAAAGAGGACCAGGAATGATCATGATGAAAAGATTAGCGCTAACCGGTCTATTTCTGATATTTCTTTGCGGCTGCGCGTTTGCAATGGAATCCACAAATACCGCGGCAGACAAAAATGATGTCATTACAATAGACCTGGCAAAAGAACCGATAAGCGAGGCATCGTCGCCAGATTCCACAGAGGCCGACTCCCCCGCCTATAAACAGGCTGACAACGCCATCACGGCCATAGAGGTGGCCAATGAGTTTGTAAACATTACGGCGGCCAAACCATTTAAGTATAAGGTTATGGACAAAGACAACCAATTCATAAAGAAGATAGATCTCATCGGCGTCTCTGCCGGGCGATTCGAAAATGTCATACTGCCTGGAAGCGCAAAGGTAGCTGACGTAACTCTCAAACCAGCGGACGGCCATGTTGTTGTGGTTGTAACGCTGGCCTCTGCCGCCTCGATAAAAGCCAATTACTCGGACAACACCCTCTCTCTGGTGTTTAATAAGCCGGAGGCAGCCGTAAGCCATCCAGCCCCGGCACCGCTTCCAGAACCTAAAAAGGGACATGGGAAGAACATCACCGGCGTTGCGTTTTACAAGGACTCTGATAATGCCGCCAGGCTGGAGATAGCGGCTGACGGTTTGATAAGTTCGGACGTATTCACCCTTGATGGAAGGGTTGTCGTAGATGTTCATGACATAAAGATGTCAGCTGTTGTGCCGAAAGATATCGCGCCTCCGCTTAATGCAGTTCG
>JAKOEO010000032.1 GCA_022321325.1 Candidatus Magnetominusculus sp. LBB02
AGGAAAAGGTATGTGCATGTGGAAAGCATCTCAGCCGCATAGGAGAAGAGGTATCTGTCAATGGCCATCCAAATATGTACCATTTCTGGTCATTGAAAAAATGTATCAGTATGGGACCCTCCAAGGGGGTTAGTAATCCGATTGGCTGACATCATGCCGCCCGGTGCTTCTCCTGATATGCAATAGCAACAACTTAATCGGACAAACTGGTATAATAGCTCCTTTTAGGATGAAAGATGAATTTGCAGACAACGGAGAAGGTTATCAAGAACAAACTTGGGATACTGAACCTTGCGAAGGAGCTTGGCAATGTGTCGAGGGCGTGTAAGGTATTTGGGTATAGCCGTGACAGCTGCTACCGGTTCAGGAAGCTCTATGATCAGTACGGCGAGGAAGGTCTTCAGGAGATATCGAGAAAGAAGCCATTGTTGAAGAACAGGGTAGCAGTGGAGATAGAAGAAGCGGTAGGCGATAGAGTATCCGGCGTATGGGCAGTTAAGGGCGGGCAACGAGCTGAAGAAGAAAGGGATATTCATATCCCCTTGCGGGGTAAGAAATGTATGGCTCAGACATAACCTTCAGAACATGAAAGTAAGGCTGAAGGCATTGGAGAAGGCAAAAGAGGAGAAAGTGGCCTACGGCGAGATCGAAACGCTGTTCCCCGGCTACCACAGGATACGAGGGGCATCGTGGTGACGCTTAAAGGTGTTGGCAGAGTGTATCAGCAGACGAGATACCTTCTCTAAAGTAGCTTTCGGCAAGCTCTATGACCGCAAAAATACCTTGGTGGCGGCAGATATTGTCAACGACAAGGTTCTGCCGTTTTATGAGGAGCAGGAAGTTAAACTGCTTAGAATGCTCACAGACAGGGGTTCTGAATATAAGGGGGTAAGAGAACACCACGAGTATGAGTTATATTTAACTGTCGAGGATATTGAGCAACCAAGGTTAAATCACCCCAGAGTAATGGCATCTGTGAGCGCTTCCATAAGACCGTGCTTGAAGAATTCTACAACGTGGCCTTTCGTAAAAAGATATACCGCTCCATTGAAGAATTGCAGAAAGACCTTGATGCCTGGCTCGATGACTATAACTATGTGAGAACCCATCAAGGCAAGCACCGTAACGGCTTAACTCCGATAGAGTGCTTTACTAAAAATAAACACCTTGCACGATGATAGGCTATGATACTGAAGCAGATGACAAGACAGCCTGACCTGTCTTACAGCTCAGGCAGGAGTTTTATACTGACCGTACGATTAAGTGTTGTTCAGTACAATTTAGTGTCCACTATTGACATCACAGCTCATATCATCCCCTATCTGATGGCTCATTGCTTGGTTATACTTACCAAAAAAACGCCGATATGTGTCCTCCCCAGGCAGACGCTTCCACCCAAATATCATCCTTATTACCTCATCGTCCCGCGTCACCTCTGTATGTGAAAACCGATTCGCTCCGCACCATACACTTACCATCAACCCCTTCATTATGACACCTGGATCATATCCACGATTAGACCCCGGCTTCTTAAACGGTAACTCTGACATTAGCTTATCTATTCCCATTCGATCGAAAAAACTGCTTCATTAACGCCATCCCACCCCACGGCGTTATCTCTTTTTCTGTAAATGCTATCTCAAAATTCATGGCTGCCCCCCAAGATAGATCTTCTTACCATCAACAAGGCTCATTTTCTAAAATACACTAGCACAGCATAGCCTTGTTTATAAACCATATTTTGTTCTTATTTTCTATTGCGCCGCATTAGAAAATTGACCCTATTGCGCTTTCTGGGTTTAAAGCGGCTGGTGATGTTCTGCTCGATGATAATCTCCAGTATTCCCGCCGCGTCCTCTAAAGACAGGTTGTCAACCCATGCGCCATCAACATCGAGGATTATCGCCATCACCGTTTTCACTTCCTCATAGGCCGTATCTATGACGTCGGCAAGGTTCAGTTTTGCCTCTCCAGCAGCTAAGCCGGACAGGTTTAGCTTTTCTATCAACCGAGGGATCACAGCGTTGAACTTATTCAACTTGCCGAACTTGACGGGCGATATGGCAGCCTTTTCGCCCGTTGACAGCTCGTATTCTACTTCAGGAAACATCGCATTCATTGTCTCGTCCATTATGCCTTCAACCCCCTTGTTGAGTATTTAAACAGCCCCGGATAGTCGGGGTGTGTCATGAAGTCGAAGTCTATCTGCATCTTCATCCAGTCAGCCCCTATCATGTCTATCGTCCCGTTAGGCGTTAGTGACACATACCCTTTGATGTCTATCTTTTCGCCCTTACTTGGATTGCCGACAAACCAGAGATGCCCCTTGAGGCTCGGCGTTAGGGCCGCATTGCCTGATTGCACTGTAACAGCGGCGTAGTCATAGCCTACCTTTAGTGCCTGATTATCTGTGATAGCGCCCGTGCTTAGCGCCATTAACAGACCCTGGCCCTTGACCACCGTATAGTCCGCGCCCTCGGCATATGTCGTTGTGCCGGCGGTGTTTTTGACCACCACGTTTGATATCTCTATCTTGTTCAACTGAACATACGCATCATGCACCGCCGATACGTCCGTGGCCGTTACCGTCCCGGAGGTTTGGCTGCTCGATGTCGCCGCGTCGCCAAGGAAATACCTTGTCAGGTTCTGTATGTTCGGCTCGTCAAGCGTAAAGCTGCCCGTGCTCTCTGTCTTTGTTATGACCTCGGCGTCTTTTAACGGGACGTCCGTTTCAGACGAATAGTGTTCCTTCTTCTCTACCTTCATACCCACCTTGAAATCAGGGGCATTGCCAAGCGACCTGAAGTTATCCTCTCCGTCCGCCTTGAACATTACCGTGCCGTTTCCTAACGTGTAGTTCTTGATTCTATCGCCCACTTTATGCCTCCCTCTCGATATAATCTCTTAGATGATTCAGCCGGTTAAGCCAGCCCTTGAGAAACTTTTCTCTAAGCATCTGCGGTCTCGCCCTGTAATAGGTTTCCCTCTGCTTGAGATACTCATTTGCGTCGTTGTTGGATTCGGCAAGCCATTTCCTCGCGCCGCCAAATCCGCAGTTTACGGCAGCGTCAAAGTGCGCCAGACATATCGGCCATTCAATGTCTTCACATTTCATGTACGTCCAGTAGTCCTTGTAGTAGATAGCCTTCGCCTCTTCAACCGTCAGATTTTTTATGTCCACATCCTTGTGCATTCTCTTGCTAATGCCGTATTTCGTCTCGCCACCGGGGTCGTGTGGATCATTGACATACCCACCCTCGGCCTGCAGGACGAACTTTATTGACCGCTCAAACTTGTCGCTGTACACGCTACACCTCCTTCAATGACGCGATAATGTAGTCCTCATAGCGGTAATGCTGCGAGTAAATACATATCCCCGTCTTTGTTATCTGGTTCAGAGTTTCCTCTTCCCATAATAGTGTCCGGCCTTCGTGCTGTATCCCGATTAGCTTCTCTCTTATCTCGTCAAGCAGCGCTCTTACGTTTGCTGAGACGGTCTTTGCACCTTTTAGATTCTTACCGATGACAAAGACCGTGTAGTGTATAGTTACCCGCGCCTTCAGGCTGTCGTTGCCAACATCCTCTTTTGTCCTTGCCCCGCTATAGATTACCAGCGCCGCCGACAGCTTCATACTTGTCAACATCGCGTCCTCAATGTTGCCCTGAAAGACGTCCACAGTCGCAAGTGCAGTGATTTCCTTCAGCTGCTCAATTATCTTGCTCTCCATGTCAATCATCTAAACCCCCCTCATCGAGCCGCTTGTGAATATCCTGCTGTTGGCTGCTTTGTTCGACGCGGCGTTATCACGCTCCTGCGTTGTCTCCTCAATGCCAAGCGTGGCCGTGCCTCTGGCTATGTCTTTGAGCAGCGATATTGCCTGTTCGTATGCCTTTACTCGTTTGTCGGATATTTCAAAGCTGCTGCGCATGTTGAGCAGATACACCGCTATTGACACGGATGCGGCCTTGACCACCTCAGGTATCGGGGCAGACAGCGGTACTTTATAGCGGCCGCCGATGTAACTGTCAACAAGAGCGGCGGCCATTCCGATAACCTCGTTTATTCGGGCAGTATCAACAACCCCACTGCCGCTGTCGTCTGTGAGCTGGATTAACTCAGTGTCAGTTATTGCACAGCTCATGTCGCTTGCGCTTATATATGACATGTCAGCCTATCAAGGGCACTACGAGCAGTTCACTCGTGCCTTGCCATGTGTTTGTCGCCCCTGCGGCGTTCATACTGTTTAGCAGCAGCGCCCTTGCGTCGCCTTCAAGGGCAGGCGGCACTACAAGCAGGTTCGGCATTATGCCTAACGGACGGCCCTGGTCGTCTTTATAGCTCATCATTGCTGCCCTTGCGGCGGCGTAGTTTGTGGCGTCAAGGCTAAGTTCCGAACGATAGGCCAGCTGCCACAGCCCGTACCCAGCGTTATACCTCGCGTCTATGCCGTAGACGTACTTGCGCTTCATAAACACCTGCGGGTCGGTCAGTTTGTCAAGAGACACAAACTCAAGGTCGCGCCTCTTCTGAAACACGAATGCCTTTACCGCCCGCGTCGTATCAAGCAGATACCACGGTGTGCCGGAGCTGTCGGAGAAGTTTGATACGCTCTGTTTCCCTACAGGATGGTTATCGGCAAAGAACGCCTTCCCGTCATAGCACTTGTTTGACGTACCGTTTGCCAACAGGCTGAAGATCAGCTCGTCCGGGTGTGTGGCCGCTATGCGTGCAAACTCCTGCACTATCGGGTTGTAGATGCCCAGGATGTCGTCTTCGATGTCGTTGCGGTCAACCTCGATGGCGGCCTCAAAGTCCTTGTTCTTAATTGTGAAATCATGCGTCATGAGGTTTTGCATCTCCCTGTCCCCAATCCACTCCCTCATGCGTGGAAAAGCCCCTAAAAACCCGTACTGCTGCGATTTCGTCTGTGTCTGTACCGACATGGCCACGCGCGGCCACTGCGGCGCTACCGCGCTGAATGCGTTCTGAAATATCAGGCTGAACGACTGATATAGCGCGTTCAGTGTGCTTTGATTTATTAACATCGCTTACATCCTCCTTTAGATTAGAATTTTACCCATACGCCGTTATCATCAACATCAAAGACCTTGCCGGCAACCGCGCGGTGGCCTCCTGCTCCACTTGTCTTTGCTACCGTCTGGTCGTCCACTATGTAGCAGTCCTGCCCGATGCTTGCCCTTGTTATCTCGTCAGCGCTTGAGGAGTTGTTATAGGAAAATACGCCGGACATTGCCGTAACGCTTAGGTCGCCGTTGCTGCCTGCCGAGTTATCTACATAGTTCTCACAGCGGCCTATGCCCATCATCACCGTTGCGTCTGTGGCCGTTGCGCCGGGGATTGCATAGCTGCCTGAATTCACCGCCACAAGCGCGCCCTTGTAGAACTTTTTGCCTGCTGCGCAAGGCAGCGTCCGTACAGAACCATCTCTGCTTACGGTGTTTCTGTCTTCCATCAGTGCCGCCATTTACTTGTCCTCCCCTGTTTTCGCCTGAGCGCTGAATTCCCTGAACTTGGCGTCGTCTATGCCAAGCTGCTTGTTGACGCTTCTTTGTGTCTCGTCAAGGGCGTCGCCCGTGCCGCCCGCTTTTTCTCCACCGGCTATCTCCTTTGTTACCACCACGGCAGGGGCCTTCTCGACAAAGACCCTAAATCCTGCCGCGTCGGTCTTTGCGTAGTTTGTCGCCCAGTCAAGCTGTGCCGGTGTTATCTTGCCGTCTTTCATGGCCAGCGCGACAAGGTCGTCTGCCTCTTTTGCCGCGAGCTTGCCTTCAAGCTCTCTTACCTTGTTAGCAATGGTTTCATAGCCGTCTTGGGCCTGCTTCATTGCCATAATCGTGCCGGTTACCTCTGATTCCCCGGCATCTTCGTTCAAGCCGATTGCGTCAAGTACCGCCTTGTTTGCCGTCTTCTGTGTCTTCGCCTTCAGGGCGTCAATAGCCTTTAAGACGTCTGCTTCTGTTGCGTCGCCGGCCAGTCCGAGTGCGGCCAATACTTTTATCACTTGTCCTTCCTCCTTTGTTTGAGCTTCGGTTATGCCCGAAACCCTTTTATTTACCAGTGGCACCATCCCATCAATGCCCGGTTGATTCGTCAAAGCCGCGTTTATCAGCTTGACCACCTTGCTATCGCTTATTCGCATAATAAACACGGGCGATAGATACCTGTATTCCTTCGCCGCTATGTACTGCCGCGCCTTCTCTGTCCACTCCACGCTCGCCCATAGGCCTTGCGTACCTTTGTCGATGAGATCCTTTATCCAGCCAGCTGCGGGGGCCTCCGTACCGGCAAGTGTCTGATGTTCATAGTCTATGACCATGTCGTTTTGTCGGCTCTTGAAATCCCCGATTATGGCTGACATAGATTCCTCATCGAGGACAAACGCCCCGTTGTCGGTCTCGTGATACCCATACGGGATTATCTGTATCTCCGACGGTACCGCGCCGTCAATCGTGTTGACTAGTTTGATCGTCTTTTCTGTCATTTCAACCTCGCTATGTAATCAAGTAGTGTTTCGTTTATCACCGCCCAGTCGCCGTCCTGTACCATTAGAAAAGGGCGGGGTGGTATATAAGACTTGTGCCCTCTACCCGTGTAGCCGCCAAACTGATGAATAGCGGCATACTTAACATTCGTACCAATTTCTACACGGTCGTTATATGCCGTAGGGTGAATCGTATTCATTAAATTCTTGGTGTCAATTAATGTTTGTGTACCCGTAGCCTTTGCCCTCTGTGACGGTATCCACATCTGCGGTCTACCGCCTGCCCTGAAATTTTCCTTCACAGAAGCAGTAACGCGCTTGCCGATTAGCTGCATTGCTGGTTTCAGGTTTGTGACGCGCTGCGCTATCAGGCTCAGCGCCTCAATCACACCGCCATCATCTATCGTTACTTCTATCAATGCACCAGACATTTGCCTTTTCCTCTAATAATCTTGTAAACTATATTTAGGTGTTATTGGTTGGACTTTGGCTCCTATAGCCAATAGCATTAGACCAGACCGCCATAGGGTTTGAGTTCCGGTTAATCCTGCTGCCATATCAACTTTCCCTCCCTCTGGCTATTTAAGTAATTCAAGTTCGATGTTGGGATTACAGTCCACGCCTCCATATACCCGTCGAGCGTCTGAAATACGATAAGCATCCCCTTGCCCTTGCCAATATCAAACGCCTTGATGATGCGCTGCCTTAGCACTACCTTCCCTGTGGCCGTGTTCCTCTCCGCAGACAGCCATATCTCATACGGGTTTTCTAACGCCTCCGGCAGATACACCAGAAACGGACTTCTGTCTGTGGTCAGGTGTTCACCTAAGACCTCGGCGTTGACTACCATTGAGTAGGTGAATGCTCCGGCAGGATAGAAGTATGTCTTTTCAGCGCCGCCGATTACGCTCTCGATTATCTGCGTTAGCTCTGCTTTGTCCGCCGCCAGCGTACCCGGCGTTGTGTCTGTTGCAGACAGGGGGATTGTCTCCGGCCTGCCGTAGTCCTCGTATGTGTCTGTTATCAGCCTTTCCCACTTATTTGCGCCTGCCTGCCAGTCGGACATCGCAGACTCCGCCATCGGTTTACCCCATGCCGCCTCGCCAAGATTATAATCCCAGCCTGGGCCTACACCGTTTGGTATTTCCTTTATCTCCCCCGTTGTCGGATTGCGCCAATTGTATGTGCCATCGTCCGGGGCCGTGGTCTGGACGGCCTCTTTCTTCTTCAGGCGTTCAACGTCTTTTCCTGACATGTTTTCAGCCTCGCATCGGCAGCCGTAATCCAGTGGCGGATAGTGCCCAGCCCACCACGGGTCGTCATACTTCAGCACTATATTATTCCACGCCGCGTGCTGCGGCCTTACGCGGTTGTCGTCCATTGTCCTATACCGCCAATACGGGAACGCCGCAAGCTCTACGGGGTCTGTCATCTGCTTGTATCGCCCCATGGCATACGCCACCGACATGTTCGTATTGAATATCACGCCGGTACGCCAGTTCCTGCTGCCGTTATAGTTCCAGCCGTATTTCTTGACGATGGCGTCAAAGTTCTTTCTGAATTCCTGTATGCTCATGCCGTTTTCAACGCCCTTTAATACTTCTTTATAGAGGTCGGCCAGCAGCTCTGTCTTTACCGCACCCGCAACCGTGAATGCCCTGGCGTGCATCTCGCCAAGAAAGTCGTGCCACGTCTCGCTTGGCAGGAGTATCTTCTGTTTTAAGAAGTCTATCGCCTCCTGAAAGGGCAGGTCTTTATACTGGACGTTTGCCAGATTTCACCTCATACCGGCCCGCAAGCTCCACCGCTGTCATCGCCCGTTCTATCAGCCCGCCTAACGCCGCCGCGTCCATGTCCTTATATGTATCCAATATCTTGTCCCTAAGTTCGTCAAGTGACGATACATCGTTTGTCAGCTTGTTGATTGGATCGAAAAGCCCCGACATGGCTTGATTGGATTGCTCCTGAAGCTGCTCTAAAAACGCGTCTACCGGATGAGCTGTCGTGTCCGCCGGTAAAGCAGCTTTATTAACGCTTAGAGTGTTGGCGTTGTTGCTTATGCTTGCCATGCTGTCAGTACCACCACTTGCGTATGTCTTCAGCGTATCCTCTCCCGCCTCCGGCACGGGGATTCCGAAACGCTCGTGTATGTGCTTTATGCCTATATCCAGGAAGCCCATCGCCACTAACGTTGAATACACCTTTGCCGTGGCGTCCAGGGATTCGTTCTCTTCATGGTGAAACTTGAAAAGCGGCGCTGCCGCATTCGGGCCGTAATTAAACAATACCCACGGGCCTATGATTTGATTTCTTATCGTGCCGGCAAGCGCCTTCGCGTCCGACGACAACAAGTCACGGCGCACCTCGTGTGCCTGGTCATCAGCGCCTAACTTGCCCGGCGTGCTGTCGGAACTTCCAGCGTGCCCAAGCACGGCCTTGGATATCGCCTTATCAAATACGTCAAGAAACTCACTAAATGATTTCGGGTCTGCCCGCAGTTTTGACTCCAGCAGCTCTATCGTCGTCGAGGACGATATGACCGCCGCCGCGTCTATTCCCATATTGAACACCGCCTGCTTCAACACCGCTATCTCGTCCTTGCTTGCCCCGGGTTGATACTTCCCCATGCGCATAGGCGTTGAGAACAGCTCGTTGAATATCAGCCAGTCTTTGATATTGTAGTTTTTGAATATGTACGCATAGGAACACGGCCTCAACAGCCCCGCCCGCGGCGTGATTCCCGAACGGCTTCTGTATCTGTGCACCACAAACTTATTCGCTATCAGCTCTTCGCCCCACATCGGGGACGCCTGCGTCAGCCCCTGCGACGGGTATGTCGAATAGCGGTCTCTCACAGTGGCAACCGCTATCTCGTCCGTTACCGGTCTGCCGCCTTTTATCGGCTTGCCAAATCTATCCACTAAAGCCATTAAACCTAAAAAAAAGCAGTTGAAATATGACATAGGGAAAAAATAATATATAAGACAAGGAGTTACAGCAAAAAAGATAAGAAGGAGTAGTCACCCAATGGGACAAGGGCAAAATAAAGGAGAATTGAAGAGAAATCAAGATATCAGTGTAGACACATATGGAGGAAAAGTACACGTAGAATAGAATCCCGAAGCGGCGGTAACGCCGTTAGGACAGCTTCCATTTTTCATAAATTTCATAAAGGTAAGCGGCTTGTATGATGCGTTTATAGAAGAATGCCCGCTTCAGTACGGCAACGCGAATGCGCCGACAAAGGAGGATGTACTGGGTACGTTGTTGTTATCGGTATTAGCGGGTCAGAGACGATATTCGCACATAACGGCGATCCGTAGTGATGGAGTAAATCCGGGATTATTAGGGATGACGAAGGTAGTAAGTGAGGACTCAGCGAGGCGTGCGCTGAAGGGGATGGATGAACAGCAAGGAGTAGAGTGGTTGGAGGCTCAATTATCGAGGGTAACAAGTCCAGCATTGTCTATAGGGCCGTGGATACTGGATGTTGATTCGTAAGCGTCAAGAAATCCCCATCTTTACAAGAACAAAAGGAGCTGTCATAATGAGCCGAAACAAGGATGTTCATGATGACAAGCAGAGGAAAGCAGGAATCAACAGCAAAAGCATCAGTCAGCTATTGGAATGCCCATATAGAGGCATGGCAGGCAAGTGGGAAGACACAAGCGGAGTACTGTCGGCAGTATGAGTTAAAACTAAAAGAATTCGCCTATCAGAAGAGGAAATTCGATAAATCCTCGGCAAAGGCAGTATTTCATCCCGTGCGGATAATCGAAGAGAAGGAGATTGAGAAATCAAGTCCTTCTCTAAGCCTGAAGATCGGAACGAGTTATTGTATAGAAGTAAGAGAGGGCTTCAACCCGGTTACGCTAAAGCAAATAGTGGAGACGCTGGATCGATGATTAATCAAAGCGCGAATGTTCGGGAATATCTGGCTGGGGGCAGCACAGACATGAGAAAATCAATAAACAAGCTGTCGGTGCTTGTAGAGGGGGCGCTGGAGCTTGATCCATTTTCAGGGTATTTCTTTGCATTCAGCAATCGGAGACGCACCATAGTGAAGATATTATATTGGAACAGAAGCGGATTTTGCTTGTGGCAGAGGCGCCTTGAGAAGGACAGGTTCAAGTGGCCAGAGACGACAAGTAAGAGTTTTGAGATAGGGATGAGAGAACTAAACTGGCTGCTTGACGGTCTTGAAATCAATCAGGGCAATGCACATGGGAGGCTTAAATATAGGACGGTGTTATGAAATAAATATTGCATAATAACAGGGAGTTGTGATATGACTGCTTGATAACGGCAGCGACAGAAACGCTGCCTGAAGACGTAGTATCGCTTAAGGAAATAATAGTAACACAGAGACGGGAATATAAGTCTTATGTCTAGATACTTGAGGAACAGGCACGCCTGCTGAAGGCAAAACTGTTTGTGCGTAAGAGTGAGAAGTCTGAATAATCAGAAGAGCAACTGCAATTATTTGTACTGAACAACACTTAATCGTACAGTCTGAGACTGTTTAACAAACTGTGTCAATCCTAAGAAAGCGAAGGGAAGAGGGGTGGTACTGTGGTATGAGTTTGTATCGTCTGATGACTAACGGCTATCCCCACTCGCTCTGAAAGAAAGTAGCCTACACTTAGACGGGCATGTCAAGTTTGCAAAGGAGCAAACTGCTTCACGTTGTTACGCCCCTGCGGCTGCCTTGCCCTACGTTGCGGCTATATAATAGTTAGAGCGAGGGGGGAAGATGAGCACTCAAGCTCAGGAAAAAGATATTTGGATGAATGACATGAGCACATTAGAAGGTTTTGATTTTACTAAGTTTCAGGCAGAGGCAATCAAGCAGTTGAAGTCTGGTAAACCATTAAATGGCAAAGAAGGCGTTCTGACACCGCTGATAAAGATGATACTATAGGCCGCGCTTGATGGGGAAATCGAATCGCATCTAAAGGCCGAAGATACCAAAAACAGGCGCAATGGCCGGAGTTCGAAGACTGGAAGAACTGACCAAAGCGCCTTCGAACTCGAAACCCCGCGGGACAGAAACGGCACCTTCGAACCTGAGATTGTAAAGAAGCAGCAGACTTATCTTGGTGACGCCCTTGATAATAAGGTCATTGCCCTCTATGGACTTGGTATGAGTTATAGTGATATTTCTAACCACCTTGAGGAACTCTACGGCATAGAGGTATCTACCGCCACACTCAGTGCTGTAACCGACAAGATACTGCCGGTAGTGAAGCAGTGGCAAGCAAGGCCGCTTGAGGCCGTGTATCCATTCGTTTGGATGGACGCCATTCACTACAAAACAAGAGAGGACGGCAAGGTAGTTCAGACTGCCTCTTACACTATACTCGGTATTAACCATAGGGGGTATAAGGAAGTCCTTGGCATATACATGTCAGAGGCTGAAGGTGCTAACTTCTGGCTTCAGGTGCTTAGCGACCTTTCTAATCGTGGGGTCAAGGATATTCTAATCGCCTGCATTGATGGCCTGAAAGGCTTTCCAGAGGCTATAAACACCATTTTCCCTAACACTGAGATCCAGCTCTGTATTATTCACCAGATACGCAACTCCCTCAGGTATATAGCCTCGAAAGACCAGAAGGCATTCTTAAAAAGGTCTATCAGGCAGCCACAAAAGCCCTGGCTGAGACCAAGCTCATTGAACTTGATGAGACATGGGGCAAGAAATATCCCATAGTGATAAAGTCATGGAAGGCCAATTGGGATAACCTCTCCAACTACTTCAAGTACCCGCCGGATATACGCCGGATAATCTACACTACCAATGTTATCGAGGGTTTCCACCGCCAGTTACGCAAAGTTACGAAAACCAAAGGGGCCTTTGCCACTGAAAACGCCCTCTTGAAACTGCTATATCTGGCTATACAAAATATCTCGGAGAAATGGACTCAGCCAGCAAGAAACTGGGGTCAAACAATTTCTCAGCTTGCTATTTTCTTCGAAGGGAGGTTAGAATTGGACTTAGATGTTAAGGGCTAAAATCGGGCCTGACACAGTTTAGTTAACAGAACCGCTGTGGGTGAGAACCTGCTTATATGATTGCTACTTTGTCTTATATATCCTATAGTTTTCCCCCTGACAGGTCTCGTCATAGACCGTTTTAAATCGCGTCAGGGCGTCTTCTTTGATTGTAAACGCACCTCTTTCATAGCGGCTTAGGACGATATAGTCTATGTTGTATTTCATTATTAAATCGTGGCCGCCGGTTGTGAATATCTTCTTAATGTTTTCACGCCTGTCTGGCTTGTCGTAGCCCGTCTCCCAGTTATATGCCCCATCTACAACCGCCCGTCCCGTAAGCGGAGCGATAAAGTGAACAACGCTGTTTGACGTAAGAAACACGGCGTCTGCCGCCGTATTGACTTTTATCCAATCTGCCACTTTCTTATCGCATGCGCTGAACAGCTCCACAGGCTGCCTGCTAAAGACTGTATATGTTTCCACTAAAAGTGGCGCAACCCCGCAAAACAGGACAAGACCGACTACGGCGGCCTTTGCAGCCACGCCCCTCTTTGTGAAAAAATGCCACGTTACGCTGCCCATAAAAATGGACAGGCACAGCGTAAGATATAAGAAAAACTTGTTGCTGTCGCCCCAGTTTGGCGTAAAGCGATAAACGTTTATGGTTATGAAAAAAATGACATTAATAATTATGAATACCATGAGAAAGATATTCTTACTTCCCGATATGTAAGAAAAATCCCTGTTTTTCTTGAAATAATAACAGGCGGCTGCCGTACCGAAAATAAGCGGCGTCCCAGCCGCCCTTATCCAGAACAATACCCTTGCAATTATTGCCGAGTTCAGGACAGACATCTGCGTAAGGCCCCCGCCAAGTCTATGTACGTCAAATCCCGAATAATACGCGCTCCTCTGCCCAGACATCAGCATTAATATCTGAGTTACGCCAACTAAGACAGGAAGCAGCGCTGTAAGAGCCATTTTTCTCTCCGCGCATATATAAAAAGCAGAAAGACACAGCACAGGGGCAATGACAAGAAAGCTGTGCACATGAAACAGGGGCAGCAGTCCCGTAAACACTGCGGCAATGAAGAGTTTTTGCAGGTCAATCTCTGACTGCCTGACAAGCGTATCGTACGCAGAGGACAGGATTATCAGCGACATGGGAAAGCCAAAAAGAAACGGCCTTTGAGGCTGAAAATAATTTATCAGTATATCCAGAAAGTTCATAAAATAATATAACATCTGCTCTTTGACGGCCACCCACGATAAGATATGAAAGACCGTCCCCGGGGCGGGGCTTCCTGCCGCGGCAAATAGAATATTAAAGCAGCCCGTATGCCCGCCGACAAAAAACAAGGTGGACAATAACGCCGCCCCCTCTTTTTCCACAATGGTCATATAAAAGTGGTAGAGCAGCGTTGCCAGCGCAAAGCTATAGAGTACCTGCGGGATTACTACCGACAGGTAAAGGCTAAGCCCGCCCATGTGCAATATAGATGAGTGGAAATTCACAAGGTAGTGGTAGCGCAGCGCCTCTGTCGCACACTGTGGATTCAGGGGCGGAAATGCCATATTGTTGACAAACGATGAGACCATAGACATGTGATAGGACATGTCGCAGTTGTTTCCTAAATAGGACATGCCGCCGTCATTAGCCTCCCTAAGACCAAATACAAACAGAGGCATCACTAAGACCATCGCCACGGCATGGGCGGGGGCAATCCCAAACGCCGCGCCTTTGAAGGTCAGCCTGTTCTGATAATTAAGGACAAAGACGCCTATGGCGGCAACGCTTAGGACAATGGCCTTAAGATTAAAACCAATCAGATAGGAAAGCGTAAACGTCAGCCATGTACAAAGCAGGGCGCCAATGATTATGGCAAAGGCAAGCCTTACCCAAAAGTTGTTTGAAAAGGCAAGGTTGCGCTCAACTATCAGCCCCGCCAAAATGGAAAATATCAGAAACGCCGCCCATGCCATGTGATGTTACCTGTTTGCCATACGCCGGCTATTTCCTCTTTACCCTGTAGAGGGCGAATATCTTGTTTTGTTCTGTATGGTACGCTATCTGCTGGCAGTCGTACACGCTGCACATGTCCTGACAGAATTTCTTTTGAACGGGGTTGTCCACATTGCACCAGTAGTTGTAGTGGAAATATACGTTTTGGCCGTAGCGGTCAAAGAAATAGTTCATTCGGTTAAGATTATAGGTCAGCGTTGAGGTCTGGGCGGCATTTGCTCCCCATATCAGAAACATGCTGGGATTGTGCGTAAGGATTACTGAGTTTTCCATGTCTACCATGGCGAGCATTTTCTTTGCCTCTCTGTAGTCTGCCCTGCACTCCCATGCCTCCTCGCCCTCCGCCCTGACATAGGGCAGAGATGATGAGTAGATAATAAACAGGATAATTGCCGCCGCCGCGGTTGTATATTTAGTGGAAGGGGCGGCGGTCAATAATCTGAATAAACCAAGCCCGGCTAACAAGGCAAGCGGCATGTATGATACCACAGAGTAGCGCACATCCTGCCCGTAGTCATAGCTTCCGGCGTAGAACGTGAGAAACACGCCCCAAAACAATAAAAACCACACTGAAACTATCAGCCGTTCCTTTAATAATGTCTTTTTACAGGCAATTCCACAGACAGCCAACACGGTAAACATCATCGGGAATCTCTTGTTGTTCAGATAGAACATGCCATTGCTCTTTAGATTATTAAGCATAAAGGACAGCGACATCTTATCGCCGCTTGCCCCCCAGCTATCCCCTCTTACCGTATATAAGTGCAGCATGTGGACAAGCACTAACGCAAGCGCTATCAGCATAAACAAATAAAACTCCCCGGACTTGAGAATTTTCCAGTCATAAAGCGCTATCGCCATAAGCAGCACAGGAATTATCAGCACTGACTCAAACCTGAACTGTAGGGAAAATGGCAGCGCAACAGAAAACAAAAATAGAGCCGCTCTGTCCCTTTCTTTAAGATAATGGAGCAGCGACAGAAGCGTTACTGCCGTAAATAAGGCCGTTGAAGGCTCAACGGCGGTCGTATTGCCCCACATAATGTTATGCGGGATGAGCGCATATATCGTCGAGGAAAACAAGGCAGCCCGAATATCCTTAAACAGGTAGCGGCCTATGAGAAATGCGGTAAAGGCTGACAGGCAGAAAAACAGATTATTAAGCAGAAAGCCCATCGTCTCAGAACTTCCGGCAAGCCTGAACATCAGGCCAAGCATAAACGGGTATGCATAGGGCTGCTTGTTAAACTCGTCCGTTGTGCACTTATAGACCCCGTAGGTATTGTCGCCGTCGTTACACATGCTTGCCTTGCCAAGATAGGCGATATTCTGCCCAATGTTCAGATATATGTTCTCGTCATAAAATATCCTGTGCACACGCGGGGCAATAAAGCAGGAGCTGATAAGGGCAAACAACAAAATGGCTGAAAGGTAATACTTATGCCGCTTTTCCATTGTGGTAAATACTGAAAAAAGGCTCCTGTAATTAACCGCAAAGGCAATAGCAATCAGGACGAAATTGACCTCAAGCCAAATGGGAATCATCTGAATGAGACGCACCCTGGCATTGTCGGCGTCAAATCTGGTCATATAAAAGGCAAAGGCCGCCATGGCGGCAACCCCCGACAACGCCGCCGCTATCCAGAGCGTTTTTGCCTGTTTATCAGGTTGTTTAGCGGTAGTCATGGCGTCCTTGTTACCATAAAATTTTCAATGACCATGTAGTCGTTATTTGTGGCTATAAAGGTCTTAGCCGCGTCCTCCGGGCTGCATACAAGCGGGTCGCCGTGAAGGTTGAAGCTCGTGTTTAGGACAATCCCCCTGCCGGTAAGCCGCTTCACTTCCCTAAGGAGACTGTAATATCGCCCGTCCCGTTCAGATACCGCCTGTGGGCGGCACGTACCGGCAAGGCTAATTACTCCCTTCATTTCAGAGGCCGCACCGGGCATTAACCTGTATCCTCTGGTCATAAACTTGTCAAAGGGCGGGGTTTCAGGGGCTGCTGCAAAGTACCTGAAATCCTCGTCCAATATCGAAGGGCAAAAGGGCTGGTACCAGACGCGCATCTTCAGCCTCAGATTCAGATGGTTTTTGATTTCCTCGGAGTTTGCCATAGCCAGAATGCTCCTGTGGCCAAGCGCCCTTGGGCCATACTCCATCCTGCCCTGAAACCAGAAGACTATCTGCCCTGCCGCTATCAGCGCCGCGGTCTCTTTGATTAGCTCATCGGCGTCTTCGTATTTTGTGTATTTGAGGTTGTACTTATTTAATGTATCAACAATGGCCTGGCTGCCAAAGTCCGGCCCGAAAAATACATCGTTAAACTCATAGCGCGATATGTTATTCAGCTTATAGTTGGCAGCCATAGCCGCCCCAAGGGCAAGGCCGCCGTCTCCCATGTGGGGAAAGATAAAACTGCCGGTAACGCCTTTTAGCTCATCAACCAGCATGTTTACCCTTATGTTGGAAAACACGCCGCCCGACATCGCAATGTATTTACATCTTGTGGCATGAAGGGCGTTTTCTATGAGCGCTATGACCTTCGCCTCAAGCGTTCTCTGCGCCATAAAGGCAAATTGTTCTGAGGGATAGCGCCACAGAATTTTCTTTAGCCTTTCATACATCTCTAATGAGCCATATCTGGCTGCGACATTCACGCCGCTTACGCTAAAGAGTTCCATCATAGGATTCTTACTATCCTCAACAGGATAGGCATAGTCGGCAAGGGCCATCACCTTCCCCTCGTCCTCCAGCTCTCGCATATTAAGAAGATTCGTAACATGCTCAAAAAATATGCCGAAAGAATCTCTGCCGCTAATTGCCGCAACCCTGTGAAGCCTGCCCTCTTCAAAGACGCTGACACTTCCGGAGAGGCCGTCACCAATGCCGTCAAGCGTGAGGATAAGGCAGCGGTCAAAGCCGGAGCAAAATGCAGCCGAGGCGGCATGGCAGAGGTGGTGGTCAAAGTGCAGGAGCGGTTTGTCTTTAAATCCCATAGCGCGCAGCCTTTTTTTAAGCAGTACGCCGCTTGCAATCTCTGTTAAGCGCGAAGGGCCAATTTCTGTGAGGAAATACTTCGCCTTCTTTTTGAGTGCGGACATGCTTCCCTGTTCGGTCTTGCGCCTTCTTATCATATAGTACTGTTCTTTCAGGGAGGGCGCTGCCCGCGTCAGCGTCTTTGAAAAATCAGTTGTGGAGCTGCTTATATGGTCAATATCGTCAGGCGTTAAATTTAGATAATTCAGACATGCCTCAATTGAGAGGGTTGGAAAGCCGACGTCTAGTTTGCGGCCAGAGAGGCGTTCTTCGTTAATGGCAAATTCAATCGTACCCTCAGAAACTACCGCCGCACCGGCGTCATGCCCGTCCCATATGCCAAGTATGCGCATCTTATCTCACCGTTTTTAGAAATTTAAGCGCCGATATAATGTTCTTGCCAATATGACGAATGCTCATCAGCCTTAAAATGCGCGATATTATCTTTGGCCGCAGGTAAAACGCCCTCATCGCCTCTGCCCTTACTCGCTCAACCTCGTTCCGCGTTATCGTATCAAGCGACATTACCGCCTTTTCCTGGCGAAACGCGGTAAAATCATGAGTGCCGTCAAGCCATCCCTCTTTAAGCGCCTGTTCGTAGAGCTGTGAGCCGGGAAACGGCACGGCACAGTAGAACTGGGCAAAGTCAAGGTCAAGGGCAAGCACCCGCTTCAAGGTTTGCCGGGCGGTTTTTGGAGTTTCATGCGGAAGGCCAAATATAATGTGGGCAGAGGCCAAAATTCCCGCCTTTTTAGTAAGCGATATAATAGTATTGACACTGCCCGCCTCTATTTCTTTTCTTACCCCTTTGAGAATGTCTGGGTTAAAGGATTCAATCCCATAGCTGATCATCCAGCAGCCGGCCTTTGCCATCAACTGTAGCAACCCGCCATCCACAGTGTCAACTCTGCTGTTACAGACCCATGACACGCCAAGATTGCTTTCTATGATACCATTACACAGCTCCCTGACAAACGAAGGATTGGCAGTAAACGTCTCAGCCCAAAAGAAAAAATCCCTTATCTTAAACTTTTCAACCGCCTCTTTCATTTCCTGTACAATAAGGTCAACCTTTCGGGTTCTTAACTTTTTGCCATAGTATGTGCCGGCCGTACAAAATGTACACGGGAACTGACAGCCGCGCTGGGGCGCAATCATGACAAACGGTTTATCTTTTAGCGGGAGCCTGTAGGCGTTTACATCTATAAGGCGCCAGTCTGGAAAGGGCAGGGCGTCCACGACGTCGTGGGACAACGGCCTTGCCTCATTGCGCGTTATCACGCCTGCCGCGTCTCTGTATGTGATGCCTGAAATGTCAGTTAAATTCATAAGCCCGCCGGGCTGTTCCAGTGCATTAATCGTTTCTAATATGGTGTATTCAGGTTCGTTTCTGACGATTATGTCAAGCGATGGAGACTGTGACAGCGACTGCTGATCAAGCACAGTTACGTGGGTTCCAAAGGCGCACGTATAGATGGCAGGGTTGATATTTTTTATCATAGACGACAGGGCAAGGTCGCTTTCTACTGAGGGCGTTGCCGCGCTGAACACTACCGTATCCGGACGAAATGCCCTTATCAGATGGGATACGTCCTCTAGGTCTAAGTCATGCGCCGGGCAGTCAATGACCTTGACCTCGTGGCCGTTTGCCTGTAGCAGCGTGGCCGCATACACCAGCGATATGGGTGGCCAAAGCGTAGTCCAAATGGCGCTCTGCTGGGTACAGCGCCCCTCTCTGGTAAACCTCTGCCCCTGTGGCGCAGGGGGATTAAGCAGCAGTATTTTCATAAAAGTTATATCAGATATTTAAACAGAGAATATACATATCTGAACCACACCTTTGTAAGCCGTATTTTAGAGACGCCGGCCTTCCTCTTATACTCGTGGGCGGGGATTTCAGTCAGCGTAAAGCCCCGTTTAATAGTCTTCATTATCATTTCCTGCTCAATTGTGGTGATGTCCTCTTTCAGCGACAGTCTTCTTGCCACATCGGTGCGTATTGCCCTGAAACCGTTTTGGGAATCGCTAATGCTCACCCTGAAGCGCCAGTTTATGCAGGCCGTGATGAAGGCGCTTCCCATCAGCCTGAAAAACTCGTCAAACCCGCCGTGAAGCTCGCTTGAGCCGCCTATAAGCCGCGAACCCGTAACGTGGTCTGCCCTGCCCGTAACAATTGGCTCTATCAGCCGCGGGATATCGTCAGGGTCGTGGGAGCCGTCGGCGTCAATAAATACTATTATATCGCCTGTAACCTGCTTAATCGCCTCTCTGATAGCGGCGCCCTTGCCCCTGCCGTTGTCCTGAATTATCCTCACGCCGCGTTTGGCCGCAACCTCAGCCGTATTGTCTGACGACGGCCCGTGTATCACCAAGATCTCATCGCCATACTTTTGGCAGCCGTCAATTACGCCGCCAATAGTTTGGGCTTCGTTGAGGGCGGGAATCACTATTGATATTTTTAGCGCTGGTGTCATTCCCATATGTTGCCATATGTCGAATTAAATTTGCAAATTCGCATTCTCAAAAAAAAATGCTTGACAAAAGCGGTTTGTACTTGTAGAATAGAAAGTGAGTATAATATTTATACATGCTTGAATGAAGAAGGTTGAAAGTTGTAGGATAGCAGGTGAAAAAAGCTGAGGGAAGGCGTGATAGGAACACACGGCGTTAAGACCGGGGTGCTGACTATGCTAATAACGAAAAAAATTATATCTGACAAATTATACGGGGTATCTATGGAGGCGCGTATGAAGGGCAATGGAATCCTTTCGGGTGTGAAGTCAACGTTAATAATTCTGTCTCTTGTCCTTGCAGCGGTATTTTCGGCCTCAGTGAGCGAGGCTACTAAGACGGTAACCGTAAATTTTACCTTTAGTGGCAGCAGCGCAGGAAGTGTAACGGCCACAGACGGCGGCGGTAATATTGCCAGCCTCAGCTGTAGCAGCAATTGTACGTCAGCAGCCCTGCCAAACAATGATACCGTTTATGTAACGGCAGTGCCCAGCCTTGTTACACAATCGGTATTTACAGGCTGGACCGGCTGTAATTCAACCAGCGGCGCCCAGTGTACTTTAAGTTTAACCGCAAACAAGACCGTAACAGCAAGTTTCGCGCCTGCGTCTCGCACGCTAACGGTTAATTTCCTCGGCACTGGTACTGGTACAATAGCGGGCAGTGACGGCATGGGTAAAAATATTAGCTGCTCCTCCGGCTGTGTACAATATTTTGGCGACTCATCTTCTGTAACCATCACGGCAACGCCCAATTCAGGCTCGGTGTTTGCAAGCTGGTCGGGATGCTCATCAACCAGCGGCAATAGTTGTACTATAAATATGAGCAGTGCTAACAGGGCTATTAGCGTCACATTCAATACGGCTGTGACGACGACAACGGCGGTGTCTTCTACCACGACAACGGCGGTTTCTTCAACGACGACAACTGCGGTGTCCTCGTCCACGACGACCTCTACTACATCCACTACTACTACGACTATTGCGGCGGTAAACACGGCTATGAACAATTATTGCCAGGGCACATCTATCCCCCCATTTATGGGTTCCAGTGTCCCGCCCCTTCTGATGCTTGATATATCAAAAGACCACAAGAATAGTTATAAGGCCTACAACGACTACAGCGACCTTGACGGCGACGGCGTCATTGATACGCAGTACAAGGGCACCATTACATATTACGGCTATTTCGACCCCACAAAGTGTTACGCGTACTCGTCCACATCGAGTACATATACGGCGGCGGCGTATCTCTTTACGCCCTCTTCTGTGTCTTCCACATCTCCGGCCACATGTGACGGCACCAAATGGAGCGGGAATTTCCTAAACTGGGCTACGATGTCGCGAATGGATGTTTTAAGGAAGGTCATGTATGGCGGGTACAGGTCTACCGATAACGCCTCTATGACGATACTTGAGCGGCAATTCCTGCCGCAGGACGCCCATAGCTGGGCAAAAGTATACACCCCCGGCACAGGAGACCCTACAGTCAGCCAGTTGACGCCTTTGGCCAACACGGCCAGCATTACTATTTGTAATACGACAGTGGCAGACCCTGCCAACCCCCCGGTTATGCGCGTGGCCAGTGGTGCATGGCCATACTGGGCCTCAAATGAGAGGTGGCAGTGTGCAAGGGCTGGAGAATACAACAATGGCTCTCAGTGGGAGTCAAGGCGTCCACCCGCTGCCACCGGCGGCTACATGGACTATATCTTGAGGGTGCGGGTTTGTGTCCCTTCGCTGCTGGGCTCAGAACGGTGTCAGTTGTATCCAAGCGGCAATTATAAGCCTATAGGGCTTTTACAGGCATACGGCGAGACCAGCAAGATCTATTTCGGGCTTATGACTGGAAGCTGGAATCTCAGTAAATCCGGCGGCGTACTGCGTAAGAATGTCGGCCCATTTACAAACGAAACAAACTATACCACAGACGGCACGTTTTGCGTTAACAGCAGCGGCACTGCCGGCACTGCCTGCGCCTCAAGCACAGGAGTTCCCGGTATTGTAAACACCATGAACAGGATGAAGATATACAGGTATAACTATGGCTCAGGCTGGAGCGACGGCACTTACAACAGCACTGACGGCTGTTCATGGGGCTCTCAGAGTTTTACCGAGGGTAACTGCACTAACTGGGGCGACCCCTTAGGCGAGATATATTACGAATCCCTCAGATACTTTATGGGGAAGACGACGCCGACAACGGCATACAGCACAGATGACAGTTCCCTTGATTCAGGCCTTTCAACATTAACCCCTGTTACGTGGCAAGACCCATACGGTACGTACCCGTACTGCTCTAAGCCGTTTATCATGGTTGTAAGCGATGTATCTCCGAGCTTTGATTCTAACCAGCTTCCCGGCGTTAACGGCAATTTTGGAAGCGGCATCACGGCAGATATAGGCGTGGGTGGTTCGCTCCTTAACGTTACTACGCAGACTAACATAGTTGGCGGAGGCACAGGCGACAATGTATCGGGAAATTATTTCATAGGTCAGTCCGGGGCAACCGGCGACACACAAAGCGGCGTAAGTACCAACTTGTGTACAAGCAAGGCTGTTAGCTCATCCGCCTCTTTGGCCTCGCTAAGGGGACTTTGTCCTACCGGCCCGAATTTTGAGGGATCGTACTACATCGCCGGTATGGCCTACTGGGCGCATGTCAATGATCTACGAAACAGCACCAACACGCCTAGTAACGCTACGCCGGGCAACGACAATGTCACGACAAACGCTACTACCTATGCCATTGCAATGAACACCACACTTCCAAGTCTGACTATTCCCCTTGGTACGACAAACCAGTACAGCGTTCAATTTATACCGGCCTGCTATAACAGCACTGTGGGAAATCCCTGTACGCTGGTTAATTTCCTCATTGATAACGGCACTATCTGTAACAGCCCGCCTACCGGCGGCGCAACAGGACGTTACTTTGTCACATGGGAGGACTCACCCCAGGGCGGAGACTACGACATGGACGCCGACGGCTGTATCTACTACAAAGTAGATAATGGCGCAAATCCACCCAAGATTACTTTTACAGTTAAAATGACCGGCAGCTCCACGCCCTACAACATGAACATGGGTTATATCATAAACGGCACGACAACCGACGGCCCGCAATATCTGGCTACAAACTGCTCCAGTACATCAGCCACTCCAAATACGGGCCTTCTGACCAGCGCGGCCTGCGGCAATTTCTATACTACAGTCCCTGCCTCATCGGGCACCGTCCCCTCTAACAGCGCCAATATAGGTTCGAAAACGCATACGGTAAATACCGCTGCCGCCGCTACTAATCTCCTTAACGACCCGCTCTGGTATGCCGCCAAGTGGGGTGGTTTCACTGACAGTAACGGTAACAATCTGCCGGATGTTCAGTCTGAATGGTCAACCGGCGTCAACGGCACAGGAGTGCCGGATAACTACTTCCTGGTCACAAACCCTTCCACGCTTGAGACTCAGATGGAGACGGCATTTCTCAGGATTCTGAAGCAGACCTCATCAGGCACGGCGGCCACGGTTCTTTCCCAGAGGACGCAGGCGGGTGCTAATATCCTGCAGGTACTCTTCTATCCAAGCAAATACTTTACCGGCAATACTGAGATTTCATGGGTTGGTTTTCTTAACAACCTCTGGCTCTATAACACGAGCTCGGTGCAGCAAATCAGGGAGGACAAAGTAAATGACTATAAGTTAAACATACTGAATGACAATGTCATCAACTTCACGGTTGCTAACAATGTCCCAACCATACAACTATATAGCGATACTACCGGCGGCGGCACTCTGACCGCCCTTAGCCCGGCTACCGAGACATTCGATGAGCTTAATACGATTTGGGAGGCCGGCGGCAACGCCCGTACCCCGTCTACCCAAAGCAGCACATCTACATCCTTTAGCGGCAGTTTCTATGACCTCTACCACGATAACGCCTCAGTAAGGACGATATACACCAACAACGGAAGCGGTGCCCTTGTTCTATTTGACACGGCACACGCCGGTAGTTTCTCTAGTGCTATGGGCAGCACTATGGTCGCCGGGGCATCAGTCAACGACATTATCAACTATACGCGCGGCGTTGACAAGGCGGGGCTTAGAAACAGGACTACACAGCACCTTGGAAGCACAACAAGCAATGTATGGAAGCTGGGCGATATAGTGTACTCTACGCCTCTTTTGAACGAGTATACGCCTCAGACCGGCAATGGCCTGACTGACAACCTGTGGGTTGCCTTTGTGGGCGCTAACGACGGTATGCTCCATGCCTTTAAGGCCGGCAAACTAAGCACCAACGCCCTTGGCCTTGGCGAGATAGAGCAAATCAGCGGCTCCTCCTTGGGAACCGAAATGTGGGGATTTATTCCGAGAAATTCTCTGCCCTACCTGCGTTATCTGGCAGACCCGTCATATTCACCCAACTCAGGCTGCCACCTGTACTTTAATGACCTCAAACCATATATCTATACCTATACGCCAAGCGGCTCATCTGTGCCTAAGGTGGTGCTTATAGGCGGTATGAGGCTTGGCGGGGCGTGTGGATGTATAAGCGGCAGCTGCCCGTCTGGCGCGGGCGCTTATAACCCCCCGACAGATACATGCCCGACGCCCTCTGATGCAACCACGCCGATGAGCGGTTGTCTCGGCCTTTCTTCGTACTATGCCCTTGACGTGACAAATCCGGCGTCGCCTAGTCTGCTGTGGGAATTTTCTCACCCTGAACTGGGCTTTTCATACTCCGGCCCTGCCGTTATAAATAACAACGACAGCCTCATGGTGATGTTTCTCTCCGGCCCGCAGACCTACACTGGCCGGTCTTATCAGAATTTAAAGACATTCACCCTGTCTCTGAACAACGACTTTACAATAAACGCTGCCGCAACCGGAAGCAGCAACGGCGTCTATAAGTATGACACGGGCATTGCCCGCGCCTATGGCGGCAGGTTATTTACCAATGGTCTGGACGTAAACGCCGACGGCACTACCGACTACATCCTCTTTGGCTATACCTCATCTCCTGACGTCTCATGGAGCAAAGTCTCGGGCGGCATAGTTTCGGTTTTCACAGGAGGCAGTCAGCCCCCGACATCGTCAGCCGCCCAGTGCACCGGCAACCCATGCAGCACCAGCTGGGCAAACTGCTGGTATTACAACACGAATTACTTCAATTTGTCCGGCTCGGTTACAGGCAAGGTAGAGACAGATAAGTGTTTCAGCCAGTACTACGCGTTTGCAGGGACTGGGAAATACTTCTCGGCGCTTGATAATTATACTGTAGTGGACAACAGCAGCACTGCCCTCACGGGGGACTTCCTGTATGCCTCTCCGTTTACCTGTAATAATGTTGGCTGCTGCTCAGTTTCTGTAACTCACCAGACAACCTCTACCGTGTCAAACGCCTGTAATACGATAACAGCCGGCAATCCACGCCCTGACTGGACATTTCCGCTCAACGCCCCGCAGACCTACAACAGCATACCGTATCTTGGCGAACGCAATATTTCTGATCCTACGTTTGCCTCCAATATGATCTTCTTTACAAGTACGCAGCCTACCTCGGATGCCTGTTCCTTCGGAGGGCGCTCCAGAGAAATAGTCTTTAACTGCGTCACAGGGGCAGCACCGGGCGGGGCAATGGATAATTGCTCAACCTTCACGATACCAACAACTGCCTTGCAGGGGGCGCTGTTTGTGCAGACTTCAACAAGCGCTATTAACAAAGTTTCTGTGAAAACAGGCTTCCACACTGTAACATCCAGTGATTCAAATCAATCATCTGTAAATGCAGCTGGTGGTTCTATGGGCGCTGTATCAAGCTGGATGCCGGGAATTTCGCCGGAGTCCGCTACCCCATATGTTGCGCCTTCGTCTGCCTCATATGGCAAGGTCTTGAATTGGATGGAAAGGTGACGACGCTGATATGAACGCTAATAATGACAGCAGTACAGGCTTCTCGCTGATTGAGATTATGGTGGTCATGGCGATAATAGGGATAATTGCGGGGTTGCTTGTGTATAATCTGACCGGCCAGAAGTCGAAGACTAACTCGGAGGCATCGGTGAAGCAGATGTATGCAGACTTATCTGAGATGAGGGCAAATGCCTTGTCGCAAAAAAATGCCTTCGGCATATATCTTCAGGCCGCAGCTACGGCTAATTATAGTTTTACATCGTACGGTCTGCGGTCGGATTCTAACGGTGATGCTTCGATTACAGATGTGGGCGGGTTTACCGCGATAAGAACGACCACGCTTTTGCCAACCGCCCCACTGACAGTTCTAAACGCAATTACAGACATAACGTTTGACGACAAGGGGTTTTTATCCACAGCCGCGCCTGTGGAGATTTACGCGCCATGTCCCGGCTGCGATTCCGGTTCGGTCTCTGGCTGTACAGATGCGCTTGCGGCTACGGTTTGTACAACGGCAACGTCTACTAACTGCTGCAGGCCGTCAGATATGTCGGCTACTTGCAATGATACTTCGTATCCTGAATTTTCCTGCGTCTCCTTAACCATGAATTCTATCAAGACGGGAAAGTGGTGCGATTCTAACCAAAATGGAGTGTATGACTCTGGTGAATGCGTATTTAAATAGCTCAAACACAAAGGGCTTTACCCTCGTGGAATCAATGCTTTCTATGTTGATTCTGATGGTGGTGGTGCTTGGCATGATTCAGACGATTATCTACGTCAACACCATCAACCTAAGAAATGACGTCAGAAGCGAGGCCGTAAAGATAGGCCAGCAGGACATAGATAATCAAACGCGTCTTGTCAAACCCTCGGTAACTCTGGTCAATACCATATTTTCGACGACAGCGCCCGTTCAAATCGTAAGGCATTTTAATAACAGAGACATTACATTTTATCTATGCAGATACGTTGCACCCAGGGGCAACAGCATGGAAGTTGACATTACTGTAATATGGCAGATTGGCGATACAGTTGGAAACGCCGCCGACCCCGCCGGGTATAATTGTTTCAGCACAATGGCCAATAAAGCCTATACCGGCTCATATAAAGCCCAGACAATTGTTAGTCCGTTGGTAGGCTCATCATGACAACTACATGGCGGGCAAGAACGACATTGGGCAGCGCCGGCTTCACGCTTGCCGAGTTGATAGTCTCGATGTTTGTCGTCTCGATGATGATGGGGGCGATTTTTACGTCTTTTTCTACGTTGACCACGTCTTTCAAGGTTGAGACTAAGACGACTGAATCGCAGATAGAAAATGTCCTCAGCCTTGACTTACTGAGATTTGACCTGGAATCAGCGGGTTACGGGCTGCCAGAGGGTACCGGCGCCCCGGCAGGATGCACAACTATTGCCGCTTATACCGAGGCGGTGGCAACAACCCCGGCAGACGCCACAAACTACACGCCGAACAAGTATAGCACGACCCCTGATAATTTCAACGACGCTGCGGGAAGCTGCGAGCCGCGCCCAATAGTCCTCGAACATAACAACAACCCAACGCCATCCAGCTCCAACGGCTCAGACGTCCTCGTAATCAAGTCCATCACAGCCGACAGGACGCCTGTGACCAAAAAATGGACTATGCTTGACTCCATCGGCCACTACAACGTCTGGAACGATACGAAGTGGGACCTTGCCACAACCACACCGTCAGATAGGGCAATCGCTGTATCATCTACCCGCCAATTAATCACCAACGGCGGCAATTTTCAGTATGGACTGGCCTCATGCGCTGCAACTAGTACGTCAACATGTTTGCCGGCAACGCCTGCTTCAGGGCAGTTCGATGTCATATACGGCGTGAACTCCACTACTAACCTTCGTATGCCCTTTAACCGCGTTGATTATTATCTACAGAGGGCATGTTCGCCCGCCCTTGGCAACTGCACAGGTACGAACCCGCAGCATCCATACCCGCTTCAGTGCCATCCCGGTGGATATACCCTCTACAGGTCTGTCATCTCTCAGGCCGATGGTACACGGCAGGAACAGCCCATAATGGACTGCGTATTGGACTTTCAGGTAGCGCTTGGCATTGACACAGGCTGCACAGACACCCTCGGCAACGGCTGCACGGGTACCTTGACATGGTGCAGGTTTACCAATGGAAATACATGTAATAACACAAGCGACACGGGCTGTGCAACTGACCCATGCGCCCTGACTAACACATTTTTAAACAACGCCAGAAACATGAGGACATACCTGAAGCAGATTAAGATCTTTGTCCTTGCCCACGAAGGGAAAATGGACCCTGCCTTCACATACGGCAATAACTCAATAGTCATAGGTGATGATGATATAACCCTCAAGACCTTTAATCTCGTCAGTCTTGATAATACCACGGGTAATAGCACAAACCATGCAAACTTCAGATGGAAGCTGTTGAAGATGAATGTGAAATTAAACTCCCTTGGAGGAAATTTCGAATAGCCATGAAAAGAGCGCATAAACTTGACGATAAGGGATTTATTCTCGTAGTAACGATGGTACTGGCCATGGTAGCCCTGGCCGTGACTGGTGCTATGCTGTTTATGGCAACCGTGGGCTCCAAGATTGCCGGTGGAGTTGCGCGCTATGCCAATACGGTATCTGCCGCGCGTGGTGCCTCTGATGTGGCTATGAATTTATTGAAGAACTCTGCGTCAAGCACCGCCCCCGATTTCGGCACAGTGCGGGATGTCACCTGTCTTGATATGAAACTCCACACCGCCACATGCGCTACCGGCCCTTCGACTACAACTGCCTGTACCGGCGGCACCGGCACGACATACTATCAATGGCCTGCGGCCAACTGCGGCACGTATGCCACGGCAACCAGCACAGACGCTACAGTAAATCCTGATATAACATCCACATTCCTGGACGCTAATACAGGTACTACGACCTACACTGTTTACACAAAGATAATAAATACTCAATCGGCCACAACCGCAACAACCGCGCCAACTATGTGTAATTGCAGCTCCTGCACCTACTGTTACGTGTATACTGTACTCATTCTCTCCACAAAGAACAGTTCCTCTGAAAGGTCCCTTGTTACGTTTACATATGCCATTTACGACGGCAATAATCTTGAGTAGGGTGTACGCCCTTAATGCATAATATACAAATAGAAATTCTCATCATATCGGGCGCTTTTCGTAAAGGATTTAACCAGAGTCAGCCGGTACTGTTTGATTTTTTCTTCAGCCGGGGGGGCATTCAGTACGAGCAGGATGTCGGTCTTTAGCCTTTCTCTGAATTGCCCCATGAGTTTAAATGCGTCCACACTTTCGTCTCTGCGTTTTGTCCAGACCATAAACGTGCCAACTCTATTGTCAACAGGATAGTATAAGGGTTTGTCAATATATGCCGAGACGGCACTGGCGGCATAGTCCATATGACCGGCAATCGGCATAGACTGTAGCCCATGTTGCTTGATATAATCAGCGGTTTCCCTGCTTTCTGAAAAAGGATAGGCGTAATTGATGTAGTTTGCAACAATGGCGCCGAAAACGCCCGCTATAAATACTACTGTTAGGAAATATCGCTTATTTCTCTCGAAAAAATTGAAAAAATGATCAAGGAAATGTATATTAAAATCCTTGGTCTGGTAGTAACTGCCTATCCACAGGGATGTGACAAAGGCAAGATAATAATGCCCCTTGTGGCGCAGAGTGCCGCCATAATAAATATAATCAAACGCGGTAATCCCTACTATGCAAAGAATATAATATAAGGCCGGAATTCTTTTTCTGGCCACAATCGAAAATGAAACAAGCAATATTGCCATCGAGGCGGCAAGCCTTATATAAAGCAGCGTTCCTTCTTGTAAAGGCAAATAGGTAATCACATTGGATTCCCAGAAGTTATGCTCCACGCGCGGTATCGGGATAAACACGTTCCAAATTGAGGCAAGTCTCTGGGTTAGTCTTTGTAGAATATCATTGGTCGTAGCGTTTGGATAGTACCAGTAGGAATCAGGAGGTGGTATCATTTGAATTATTGACGCCGTAAGCCCTATCGAAAAAATTGCAATTGCCGCGTAAAACCGCCATTGCTTGTAAGCAGAGAAGTCCTTTAATAATAGAGGCTCTAAAAATATAGTGATTCCCAGCGCTATCGCCAAGACCGCGGCCAGCGCGTTACACTGGCACAATAAATATAAGACCAGAGACAGCGACATGTAGTTTCGAGGGACTTTTTCATAGAATGTGCAAAAAATAAACAGAAGTAATACCCCTATGGCATAGCCTCTGCTAATCGTCGCGTATTCAAAAAACGGGAAATAACCAAATACAAACAGCCCTCTCTGGGTTTTACTGAAAGGGGCCGATCTTAAAAAGATAAATGCCGCCAGCGTGGCGATAACCAGATGAGCCATTTGCATCGAAAACGGGTTTCTTGTCAGTCTGGTTATGGGATACAGAATAAGGTGCCAGAACATGGGATGTCCCTGATAGCGCATATTCTCTGCCAGAGACGGCAAAGACACCGCGTCCCGAACTATCATCCATGCCTCAAGCTCGTCGCGCCACATTGCGTGGTGGACGATATTAAAAAACGCCAGTACAAAAAAGACAAGTGTTGTTATAGAGACAAACCTTGTATCGTTAACAGACCTCTGTGTTATCACTTCCCTACGAACTTGCCGTCCTCAAAATTTCCGGTCTGCGTCCTTCCATTTGGCCCTGTGGCAGTGCCCTGTCCATTAGGTTTGCCGTCTTTAAACTCTCCTGTGTATGTCCATCCATTTGTACTGGTCAGAGTTCCCTGGCCGCTTTGCTTGCCATTTTTAAACTCTCCCACATACTTGCCGCCATCGGGGTTAGTGATAGCACCCTTGCCGTCTGGTACGCCGTTTTTAAATTCGCCTTCATATTTGACGCCGTCTTTACCAGTTACAGACCCCTGGCCGTTTGGTTTTCCATCTTTAAACTCGCCGGTATATGTCGCCCCGTCAGGCCCCGTGGATGTCCCCTTGCCGTTTGGAATTCCATTAACAAACATACCCACATACTTTGAGCCGTCTGGTTTAACAGCGCTTCCCTGGCCGTTTGGTACGCCATTTTTAAACTCGCCGACATATTTAACGCCGTCAGGTCCAGTGTAAGACGCCTGTTCGGCATATGCAGAAATACCTATGAGGCTTAACAGCACTGTGGCAATAAATAGCTTTTTCATGCGGGGGGCTCCTTTTTTAATTGTTTATCTTCAGTCAAAAAGCACGTATCTTATGATTGAATATAATATATCCTACCCTGCAAAATCAAGATTGCCCCATGCTTTTTATAGAAATCAGGCAATCAGAGGAGTAAATCCAAATTGCAGTCATATAAGAAGATTATAACTCACAGCCAAAACCCCGTCTCCACCTGCCTTGTCCTGTCGTCATTCCGGCTTGTCCGAAATCTTCTTTGGCCGGATGATGTGCTAGACAGATTCCGGACAAGCCGGAATGACAGAATGAAGCCGGAATGACAGAATGAAGCCGGAATGACAGAATTTTGAAATATCTCTACTTCTATGGTCGCAACTTGGTATGAGAAATGAAAATCTGATGTTTTGAAATAACCGCATTTACTAATCTTCGGCAGGTACCACTTTTCAACCCGGCGGAAATAAGCACGTTGCAATCAATGACGACTTTCATTCAATAATTTAAAAGGCAGGTTGAGCTGGAACTTTAGGCAGCGTTTCCTCTCTGTACTTTCTTCTTGCTTCATTTAACATTTCAAGCAGCTCTGCCTCCGGCATATCGGCGTATGCGTTGCCGGAAAGTCTCGCATAGCTGTCCTGTAGTTCCTCAAGCACCTGAGCTCTCTCTATCAACTGAGTATCACCGCCGCTCCGTTTTACTTTCTGAAGCATTCTACCTCCTGTCCAAATAGAATCATATTATGATCCTATTGTAGCTAAATCATCCAAAATAATCAATGGTTCTTTATTTTTCCATAAGCGAGAATAAAGAATGCACTGCAAGGCGTGTAGGATATTTTGATGCATTTGCTATGCCTTAGTATCAGCCCAATTGCGGCCTGACCCTATGTCAACCTTTAGTTCAATATCAAGTGAAACAGCGGATTCCATTTCTCGCCTTACCAGTGCCTTGACCTCGTCAAGCTCCTCCTCCGGCACTTCAAAGAGCAGCTCGTCGTGAATCTGTAGTATCATCTTTGTCCTTAGGCTGCCCAAGGCCGCGTGGACTTTCAGCATCGAGAGTTTGATTATATCTGCCGCCGCGCCCTGTATCGGCGTGTTTATAGCGAGGCGCTCGGCCTGCTGCCTGATGTTTTTATTGCCGCTTTTCAGGCCGTCTATCGGGCGTCTTCGCCCCATTATTGTCTCGGCGTAGCCGCGGGCTGCCGTTTCGTCTATAGTCTTGGCAATGTAGTCTCTTACGCCCTCGTGCCGGTTGAAAAATCTTTCTATGTACTGCTTGGTCTGTGACTGAGGAATTTTGAGCTGCTCTGAAAGTCCGAATGCTGACATTCCATATATTATCCCGAAATTTATCACCTTAGCCGCCCGCCTCATATCGCCGGTTACTACGCCGTCTGCAGCGGCCAACACAGCACGCGCCGTTTCGGCGTGAATATCTGCACCCTTCTTAAACGACTCGGTAAATTCCTCGTCGCCGCTTAAATGCGCCAGTACGCGCAATTCAATCTGCGAATAATCGGCTGAGAGCAGGTAACAGCCATCGCGCGCTATAAACGCCCTTCTGAATGCCTCGCCAAGTGCGCCGCGCACAGGTATGTTCTGAAGATTCGGGCTGCTGCTTGAAAGCCTTCCAGTTGATGTCCCCGCCTGATTAAATGTCGTATGGAGGCGGCCAGTCTCTGGATTAATATATGTGGGCAGGGTGTCCGCATATGTGTTCTTTAGTTTTGCAAGCGTACGGTACTGTAAAATCTCCGCCGGCAGCGGGTGATGGGCCGCCATCGCCTCAAGTACGCCAACATCGGTGGAAAACCCCGTCTTGGTCTTTTTCCCTGAGGCAAGGCGCAGCTTATCAAACAATATCTCCTGAAGCTGCTTCGGCGAGTTGATGTTAAACTCCTCACCGGCAAGGAAATATATTCGCTTTTCAAGTGCAGATACCTGTGCGCCAAGTTCGTCCGACAGGGTTTTAAGCTGTGTTGTGTCAATTTTGATACCGTGGCGTTCCATCTCAGCCAATATATAAATCAGCGGCGCTTCTACTTTCTCATATAACGCGGCAAGGGGCGTGGCCTCCAATTTCTTCGATAACACATGCTTTAACCTCAGTGCCGTTACGGCCTCTTCAACAATGGCGTTAGGTTCGCTATATAAATCACGTTGCGCGTCCTGTCCTTTGAGTTTATATGAGAGATAGTCAAGGGCAAGGGCCTTAAGCGTATAGTCCTGCCGGTTTGGGTTAAGCAGATTCGCCGCAACCATCGTGTCAAAGAGGGGGCCTGACATAGTTAACGAATGCCTCTGAAACATGTGGATGTCTGATTTTAAATTGTGCCCAATCTTTGTGATGGATTTGTTTGAAAGTATATCGGCGGCAAGCGATGGCTCCCTGACAGAGTAGCCCATGCCGGAATCAATTGCTATGGCCGCCCCGCCATCGGAAGCGGCCTTTATCGAGACCTCGCCGGTGGTCTGCCATAAGACCTTGCTAAACTCTGCGGCGGTTGATACTCCCGCTATTTCAAACGGCAGGTCATCGTCGTCGGGGATATATTTTAATAACGAGGAGAATTCGTATTTAATAAACAGCGCCTTGAGCTGCGTATGGTGCGGCTCTTTTAGTATTAACTGCGAAAGCGGCATATCAAGCGGCACGTCCACGCTGACCGCCGTGAGTTCGCGGCTAAGTCGTATGGCAGGAATGTTGTCCTCAATCATCTTTCGAAGTCGGGGGCTAGATATCTTACAGGTGTTGGCGATAAGGTCCTCTACTGTGTCGAAATCATTCAGAAGAGAGGCGGCGGTCTTTTCCCCTATGCCGCGCACTCCCGGTATATTGTCAATCTGGTCGCCCGTCAGCGCCATAAGCTCCGGAACCTTATAGGGCGGGACGCCAAGGCGTTTAATGACATAGTCTATATCGTGGACGGCGTTTTTCACAGGGTCATAGATTTTAATGTTAGAATCAACGCATTGGAGCAGGTCCTTATCGCCCGTTACGATATATACCGTGTTAGAGGAAGAGGCATAGCGCCTTGCCAGCACTGCCATTATATCGTCAGATTCATAGCCGGGCAGGGCGATGACCTCAATATTCATAGCATTAAGGACTGCCTTAATCGGCTCTATCTGCATAATAAAATCCTCTGCCGGGGCTGCACGGTTGGCCTTATACTCTGGATATAGCTTGTGCCGGTGGGTTGGCTCAGGGGAGTCGAGAACTACAGCCATGGCGTCCGGGGACTTGTCCTTGAGCAGCTTATACATCATGGCGGTAAAGCCGTATATGGCGTTTGTGGGAAAGCCGTCTGAGTTAGTCAGCTCCGTGATGGCGTGATATGCCCTGTAAATATAGGCCGTGCCGTCAATCAGATACGTGCTGGTGCGGGTGTTCATGGGTTGCGCTAAAACCTTTTTAACACGTACTGCATGAGCTTTTGTGGCAGCCGCCGCAGTCACCGCCGCTGTGGACGTGCTTCTCAGTGCCGCTTACGCCAAACAGAGACATCTTCTTCTTAACGTCCTTTGAACCGCAGCTCTCGCATGTTACTACTGCCACGCTGCTGCTTACTATCTGCTCAAAATCACAGTCGCATTTATTACACTTATATTCAAAAATCGGCATAGTGTGTCCTCCGTTTCAGGATAGTTTCATTGCCTCTCTTATCAGGCTCATCGTCTCTTCAGCCACAGCCTCCGCGCGCTTATTGCCGTCGTTTAAGATGTCATCGAGTGTTGAGGGGGAGCTGATCAGCTCCTGCCGCTTGTTCCACAGAGGGGTAAGTTCGTTGATGATATTTTTTATTAGTATGCGTTTACAGTCAATGCAGCCTATCTCCGCGGTCTTACAGGCGGCGGCAACATGGGCTGTCTCATCGGGTGATGAGAATATCTGATGAAGGGAATAGACGGGGGAAAGCTCCGGGTCGCCCTTGTCCGTTTTTCTCTTTCTTGCCGGGTCGGTCATCATCGTCCTTATTTTTTTGTCAATCATCTCCGGCGTATCGCTAAGGAATACGGCGTTGTCGTAGCTCTTGGACATCTTTCTGCCGTCAAGCCCCGGCACTTTTGGCGATTCTGTAAGCAGCGCCTCAGGCTCTATAAGTATGCCCTGTTCATAGAGGAATTCAAAGCGCCGGGCTATCTCGCGCGTCAGTTCAAGGTGAGGGATTTGATCAACGCCGACAGGGACACGCCCCGCCCTGTAGATTAATATATCTGCCGCCTGAAGCACGGGGTAGCCCAAAAACCCGTATGTGTTTAAGTCCTTGTCTTTTATCTCGGTCTGTTTCTCTTTATATGTTGGGACGCGCTCAAGCCATCCAAGCGGCGTTATCATGCTTAATAGAAGATGTAATTCTGCGTGCTGTTTGACCGCTGACTGCAAGAATATCGTGCATTTATTGGGGTCAAGCCCCGCGGCTATGAAATTAATCAGCATGTCGCGCTTGTATTCAGCTATTGGCGCGGGATTGGCATAATTGCTTGTCAGTGCGTGCCAGTCAACAACGCAGTAAAAGCAGTCATAGACGTCCTGAAGGCGCACCCAGTTTTTAAGCGCCCCGGCGTAATTTCCCAAATGCAGATAGCCGCTTGGCTGCATCCCGCTTAACACTCGTCCTTTCATATCACACTCCTCACATGAACCCGCCAAATGGTATCATAACCAGACCAACCAAAAACATGATAACCGCCTGAATGGGGTATATTATAATCCTCGCAAAGCCGGTCATCAATAAGATGAGAACAATGAAAATCCCGTAAGGCTCAAGCTTGCTGAACGTGTATGCCTGTTTCGGAGGCAGAAGGCTAGTGGCTATCCTGCCGCCGTCCAGAGGCGGGATTGGAATCAAATTAAATGCCGCTATGAAGATATTAAAAAACACGCCGTACTGGAGCATTTTCAGAAGCGGAGGTAAAATCCTGGACGAAAAAACGTCTGACTCATCAATGCCATGCGGCAGCGACATGGAAAGTATTCGCAAAACGAGCAGACTGGCAATCGCAAGCGCCACGTTCATTGCCGGTCCTGCGGCGGCAACAATGGCGGAGTCGCGCCTTGGGTTTTTCAGATTGCGATAATCAACAGGGACGGGCTTGGCAGAGCCAAATATATACATGCCATTGGAGACGACAAATATGATAATCGGCATAACTACCGTGTTTACCGGGTCTATGTGCGCAAGGGGATTAAACGAAAGCCTGCCCCTTGAGCGGGCGGTCGGGTCGCCTAACTTGTCGGCAGCCCACCCATGCGCCACCTCGTGAAACGTTATCGCAAAGAGAATAGGAATCGCTGCAACTGTCAAACTCCTAAGTATGTTGACGATATCCAATGCTTAAATTTCACTTAATATCTTATCTATAATCGTTCGTGCGGCAACGATTGGGTCTATAATTACGCTGTCCATGTCCTTTGCCTCTCTCTTCTGCGAAAGGAATGTGATTCTGTCCTGCATCCTTTCTCTGAGATATGACAGGTAGCGCTTGTCTCTGGTCGGCTTATACTTCTTTTCAAAGTCTGAGCCGAAGAGTTCCTTACCGTTTTTGGGGATTAAAAGCCCCTGAAACGCCTTCCACTCACGCCACTCTATAGTGCCGTGAATAAGTTCGGTCATTATCTTCAGCGACAAGGTCTTTGGAATATCTGTCTGGTCATCCGCTGTGCCGAAGGCGTGAGTGTTCATAATGTAGCACTCAGTGCCGGACTGAAACAGCTTGTTAAACTGCTGGCAATCCCACATCAGAGGATGTACGCGGAATGGATTTGCAAACGGCTCGATGACTAATCTGCCAAGTTCTTTGGGGTCAACGTTCTCAACGCCCTTTGCCCTCATCGTGCTAAGCGAAGCGCCCATTGCCACCTTCAGCCACGGGTTTTTAATCTTGCTGATAGGAGGCAGTGACGGGTCTTTTTGCAGCCAGATAACCTTGCCCGGCTTTTCGCAGTAGTCGGTGTGCTTAAACATGTCGCGCGTCTTTATACAGCGGCCATTTCTGTTACGAATGTCTTGGCAGACGAGTTTCACCTGCCCGTCCGACGCACTCGTAATGCCGACATTCTGAGCCGTAAAGAAGTATTTTATTATTGGGTCTTCATATACCACCGCGTCGGTCTTGTCAAACAGGCTTGGCTCTATTGGGACGGAGAAATTGTTGTTTAAGTCAATGAGAAACGCGTCGTCATGGATGACGGTAACCTCTTCGTCTGCGTTTAACGTGCCTTCGTGGTCGGGGCTGTTGGTGATTGAGGACTTGCCGCTTCCTGAGAGGCCGAATACCGCAACCGGCAGGTTATTGCCCACTTTTTTAATGCCGCCGTGACAGGCCACCATATTTTGCCTCACGCCGATTGCCCATGCAAGAGTGAGCGTGCCCTTCTTGCGCTCTCCAAAGTACCGAAGGCCTAAAATGGCTATGCAGTTTTGCATCTCGTCAACGATTATCAGGCCGTCGGGGAAGTCTGGGTGCGACCAGTCTGAGTCTGCCAGCACCATGATGTCCTGTTCGTCAAGCTTGCGTGATTTTGCGTACGTTTCTTTCCACGGGCTCATCCACGGCGTGAAGTTAAATGCCCAGTCGAGCATGTTTTTGGCGTCGTCGCGCGGGCTTAACAGGTGTGCCTTGACCATAAAGTCAGGATGTACGCCTGCTATGCCTTCCATCCAGAATGACTCTTTTTTGTTGAAGTGATAGACGGCCTCGCGAAGGATTGTCATATACTTGTCCTTCTCCGCGCCCATCTGCCTGACAAGCCGCCTCGCCTTTGCCGTCCTTCCCACAATTGAGCCGTCGTTTGAGACCAGCACCTTGGCGTCTTTTGGAAGTCCGTAAACCTCCGGTTTGTACATCGGCTCTGTTGTTACTATCACTTCCGGCTGCTTTACTGAATACTCGTATAGTTCCCTCATATCGGTCTTTTTTACAGAGTTTGCGTAAAACGCGCTTTCAATGATTGCCCGCCAATGTGAACCGGGGACTTTATGCACACTTGCCATAGTTTTATGCTCCCATTGTTGAATATTAGTTTAGATAAACCAGCATGGGGTGAAACCCCGTATTTTATATATTTTCAGCCATTTCCCATATGCCGCACGGGCAGACGCCCACACAAAACCCGCACCCTATACAGAGCGCCGCGTCTACGACGTACTCATATCCTATGTTGTCAGTAGTTTCTTTACGGCTTATCGCCCCATACGGGCATACTGCCTCGCACATATGGCAGTCCCTGCATACGGCACAGGACATACAGCGATGTGCCTCCTTCTCAGGCGTAAACGCAGTGTCTCTGCACTGGTCATAGTAGGCCTCTTTGACCTTGGCATAGGCAATCTGCATTTTAGGCGCTGGTCTGTTATATGACCGACCGCTAAGCAGGGCGTGTGCCGCGTCTGCCGCCTTTTTGCCGTGGCCGATAGCGTGAGTTACAAGGCCAAGGTTTGTAGCGTCGCCAATTGCGAATACCTTGGGGTCTGACGTGTGACCGGCATCGTCGGCCTTAATCCAGCCGTTTTTATCAGTATGTACCGACTGCGGCAGGAAGTCTGTGATTGGCATGTCTCCTATGGATACAATGACCTCGTCGGCCTCTATTTCGCTGCCGTCTTTGAGATATAGTTTTCGTGCGCTTTTTACAAATTTATCAGTGAATTTCGGCCAGAGGATCTTTGTGCCAAGGGCCTTTGCAATATCAAGCTCTTTACCGAAGGCCGCAGGCTCCTGAACATCAATGGCCGTTACGCTTTTTGCGCCACTGTGATATGCCTGTGCCGCCGCATCCATGCCCACGTTACCGGCGCCAATGATTACGACAGACTTATCCTTAAAGTCTGGCCTTTGGCCGGTGTTAACCGCACGCAGGAAATCATATGCGTTTAATGTATCTTCTATGCCGGGGATTGTTAGTTTTCTGGCTTTGTGTGCGCCGCAGGCGACTACTACCGCGTCGTTTGCTGCATATATCTTACTAAACAGGGCGGTGTCAACCTTCGTTTTCAAATTGACATGGACGCCGATTGACTTAAACCTGTCAAGTTCGTGCGTGAGGACCTCTTGCGGCAGCCTTTCTCTTGGAATACACAGCTCAAGTTTGCCGCCGAGTTTTGACTCCGCCTCATAAAGCGTGACCTCATGCCCCTTCAGGGCAAGCTGCCATGCCGTTGAAAGCCCGCCGGGGCCTCCGCCTATTACGGCAGCCTTCTTGCCGGTCTTGGGGGCAGGCTTTGGCGCCGCTGTCTTGAGACTTATCGAACCCAGTCCTTTGATGTTTAACGGCCTGTCAATATGCGACCGCGTACAGGCTGACATACACAGATTGGGGCATATCTCGCCGCATACGGTGGCTGGAAGCGGCGAATACTGTAAAATCAGCTCAAGGGCCTCCTGCGTCTTTTCGGCACGTATCAGCGCCGCCCGTCTTTGCGTCGGTATATCGCTTGGACACGCGCCCTGACACGGCGGGGCATATCTGGCGTTTCTCCACTCCGGCCTGAAACGCCGGTCATTGCCCGTGGTTATATAAGGAAGCGGCGTCAGGGGATGCGTTACGTACTCGGCAAATATGCCGCCCTTTCCAACGCCCTGTTTGTCAGTGTTTTCCCATATGTCTTTACGAAAGGCCGCCATTGTCATCTTAACCGTGCTGCGCTTTGCCCGCTCTTGAGCCGTGTATGGCAGGAGCTTTTTCCACGACTCGCGCGCCGAGAGTTCTTCGTAGTGTTTTTCTCTGTCTATGGCCTTCAGATATATCTTTAAATTTTCATTCAGCCACTGCCAATCCTGGTCTGACAAATCAAGCAGCCGTACGTCGCCCTGGCTGTATGACGAGTCAATCTTTCCTCTGTAATATATCACGCCTCCGACCATTCCAACGCACGGTCTGTAGCCCAATATGTTTTGCGGGTTTCTTGGATTGACGCCGCAGACAACCGCAATGCCGCCGGCCTTAAACTCGGCAAATGTATCGCCAACGTCTCTGAAATACCACGATTCCGGGGGATTGAACTTTGGATTATGCTTGGTCATCGTGTCGCAGCGCGCGCCGCCGCCGCCCTGTACGTAGAGCTTGCCCTGGGCTGCCGCGTTATGGGCGCCGTTTGTAACGTCGCCAAGCACAGTAATATTTGCCCCGCAGTTAAGCCAGCCGACATCGTCAGAGGCGCTGCCCTTCAGAAGAATCTGCGTGCCGAACATGCCCATGCTGCCTAGCCTTTGTCCAGCCTGACCCTCTACGGTTATAGTGACGCCGCTCTGCCGCGGCCATATGCGCCCGCCTATGCCGTGCTGTCCGTCGGCTATGACTGTGATGTCATGTTGGCCGCCTTCAACGGCCCTTTGTATCTCTTCCTCTAATAGCCGCGAGGGTACGCGGCCTCCGTCTATTGTTCCTTTTATCACTGCCATATTAGTATTTTTCAACCTCTCTTTCTGGCTGCCTTAGCATACGTAACTTATCTTCAGTCTTTCGGCAATTGCCGGGTCGTCGGCGCTTATTGCGTCAGACATGCCGATGGGAAGCTCTGTGCTTCTTCCAAGTGGGGCGACTATCTTCTTTAACTCTGTATCGAGCGACTTATAGACATCCACTACGCGCATCGCCACCTTATCTGCGTCAAGCCGCCGGTAGAGCTTTGGGTCTTGCGTGGTAATGCCGCGCGGGCAGCGTCCAATGTTACAGACATTGCAGCGGTTGTTCTCATCGCCAAGACATCCTGCCGCAGCCTGCATGATATATTTTCCTATAGATACGGCCGAGGCCCCAAGCATTATCAGGGCAGCCGCGTTGGCCGCAAGATTTCCTTTTTTGCCTACGCCGCCGGCCGCAATAAGCGGAATCTCATTTTGTTTGCCTTGTTGTACGAGGTCAAGATAGCAGTCCCTGAGATTAGAGGCTATAGGGTGTCCCATCTTGTCCATCGAGACATTATATGCCGCCCCCGTGCCGCCGTCCTCGCCGTCAATTGACAGCGCTGCGGAGTATGGGTTTCTGACGAGATTATTAAGAACGGCCTTTGCCGTGC